>NZ_CP101125.1:3919456-4220760 GCF_024296925.1 Pseudomonas nunensis | reverse complement strand
GCGCGCTGGGCGACGCCCATCAAGGTGCCGGCGGTGTCAAACATGTGCACGAAAAGGAAGGCCAGCACTACGCTGATCATGCTGACGTTGAACACGCCGGCCACGTTCATGGCCATCCAGGTCGGCGCCAGGCTTGGCGGGGCAGACATGATGCCCTCGTAGTGGACCAGGCCCAGTCCCCAACCGGCGAGGGTCACGGTGATGATGCTGATGAGAATCGCGCCGAAGACTTTGTGGTAGCTGAGCACCGCAATCATCAGGAAGCAGATGGCGGCCAGCAGCGGGCCGGGTTCGCGCAAGGAGCCGAGCTTGATCAGGGTCGCCGGGCTGTCGACGACGATGCCGGCGGTTTTCAGGCCGATGATCCCCAAAAACAGCCCGACACCGGCGCCCATGGCGTAGCGCAGACTGACCGGAATGCTGTTGAGCAGCCATTCGCGAATCTTGGAGAAGGTCAGGATCATGAACAACACACCGGAGACAAACACCGCGCCGAGGGCGGTTTCCCAGTTGTAGCCCATGGTGCCGACCACGGTGTAGGTGAAGAATGCGTTGAGGCCCATACCCGGCGCGAGGCCGACCGGCCAGTTGGCGTACAGGCCCATCAACAGGCAACCCAGCGCAGCGGCGATGCACGTGGCGACGAACGCGGCGCCGTGATCAATGCCGGCGTCGGCCATGATGTTCGGGTTGACGAAGATGATGTAAGCCATGGTGATGAAGGTTGTCAGACCGGCAATCAGCTCGGTCTTCACCGTGGTGCCGTGCAAGGAGAGTTTGAAGATGCGCTCCAGCCAGCCATTGCGTAACGGCGGCGAGAGATCCAGCGACGGGGCTTCGGATTTGCGGCTTTCCACAGCGAGTACTCCTCAAGAGTTTTATTTTTATTTCCAGGGCCGGACCCATGAGGGTGGCAGCGGCCCTTTGAGGCACTTGCGAATTTGTTGACCTCTTGGTCAGGAACTCGCACGAAGTGGATTATGCTTTTGTATACAAATAAAGCAAATAATGTTTTTGATTTTGTCGACGAAAAGTCTGGCGATAGGGATATATCGCCTGGAGGGACGCCTTCGCGAGCAAGCCCGCTCCCACACTCGACCGCATTCCCCTGAAGGAACCCGATCACCTGTGGGAGCGGGCTTGCTCGCGAAGGCGCCAGATCAATTCATAAAAATCCAACAGACAGTCCGCTTAGTCCGCGGTCACTTGGCTTTTCCCCAACGCCAGATTCACCGCCAACCACCCATCCACCGCCGCTTCCCCAGCCTCGGCAAACACCCGCTCCAGCAATTTCACCTGCTCACGCCGCAATGACTGCTCGAACCGCGCGCCATCCTCGGTCAACTCCAGCAGCCGCTTACGCTTGTCGGCCTCGGACGCCACGCTCTCCACCAGATGCATTTCCACCAATTGCCGCAACGGCATGTTCAGCGCCTGCTTGGTCACGCCTAGCAGCGCGAGCAATTCCTTCACGCTCAGGTTCGGGTAGCGGGCGATGAAAAACACGATGCGTTGATGCACCCGACTCAAGCCTCGACGTTCAAGCATTTCGTCAGCCTTGGCGGTGAACGCCTGGTAGCCGAAGAAAAACGCTTCCATGGCGTGTTGCTGGGTCGTTGGGTTTTTAAGGTCAAGCATATTGACGTATCCGCTCAAGCTGTCGTAATTTCGGTCAACCAGTTTGACTCATTTTCCTCAGGCCTCGCTACCGGTGACCCCATGGCTTTTTCCGAACGTGTCTCGCGCCTTAAAAGTTCTTTGATCCGTGAAATCCTCGCCGCAGCCCAGCGCCCGGAGGTGATGTCGTTCGCTGGCGGCTTGCCGGCCGAAGCCATGCTGCCGAAAGTCGAATGGGCCGACATGCCGTTGTCCATGGGCCAATACGGCATGAGCGAAGGTGAGCCTGCGTTGCGCGAAGCCCTCGCTGCCGAAGCGCGAGCGTTAGGTGTGCCGTGCGAGGCAAGTCAGGTGCTGGTGGTCAGCGGCTCCCAGCAAACTCTCGATCTGGCGGCCAAGCTCTACATCGACAAAGGCACCGAGATCCTGCTCGAAGCGCCGACCTATCTGGCGGCGTTGCAGATTTTCCAGCTGTTCGGCGCCGACTGCATCACCGTCCCGCAGGAAGCCGACGGCCCGAACCTGCCTCAGTTGCGGGCGCGCCTGGAACAGCACAAACCCGCCTTCATCTACCTGATCCCGACCTTCCAGAACCCGTCGGCAGTGCGCTACAGCGAAGCCAAGCGCGATGCGGTGGCGGCGTTGCTGGACGAATTCGGTGTCACGCTGATCGAAGACGAACCGTACCGCGAGCTAACCTTCGACGGCGGCAGTGCCACACCGATTGTCAGTCGCTTGAAAAAGGCCAGTTGGATCTACACCGGCACCGTGTCCAAAACCCTGTTGCCAGGGCTGCGGGTCGGTTACCTGATCGCCAGCCCGGACCTGTTCCCACACTTGTTGAAACTCAAGCAATCGGCGGATCTGCACACCAATCGAGTAGGGCAGTGGCAGGCGCTGCAATGGATCGGCACCGAGAAATTCCAGCAGCACCTCAGCGAATTGCGGGACTTCTATCGGGTGCGCCGGGATGCTTTCCAGTCAGCACTGGAAACCCATTTCTCCGATCTGGCGGACTGGAACGTGCCGCAAGGCGGGCTGTTTTTCTGGCTGACACTCAAGCAACCGCTGGATACTCGAACCTTGCTCAAGGCTGCGTTGGCGGCGGATGTGGCGTTTATGCCGGGGGAGCCATTCTTTCCGGACCCGGACAATCATCCTGGGCATCTGCGGCTGAATTTCAGTCACATTGATCCGGCGCGGTTGGATGAAGGGTTGAAGCGGTTGGCGGCGGTGGTCAGGCAGGCGCTGGTGGCGGAAGCGGCTTGAGGGGAGGGTAGAAATGAATAAACCGGCGCGAGGGCCGGTTTATTTTTGTCTGGATGTTGTGGCGTACCTCTTCGCGAGCAAGCCCGCTCCCACATTCGACCGCGTTTCACCTGAAGGAACTCGGTCACCTGTGGGAGCGGGCTTGCTCGCGAAGGCGTCAGTCAGAGCACCGCAAACCCATCAAACCGCCGCAAACCGCTTATCCAGATAATCAATAATCACCTTGGACTCATACATCCACGTGGTCTGGCCATTCTCTTCAATCCGCAGGCACGGCACTTTGATCTTGCCGCCCTGGTCCAGCAGGGTCTGGCGATCCTGTTCATTGTTCTTCGCATCGCGCAACGCCACCGGCACGTTCAAGCGGCGCAGGGTCCGGCGGGTTTTCACGCAGAACGGGCAGGCGTGGAACTGATACAGGGTCAGGTCCTTGGCGGCGGAGTTGACCTGAGCCTGAGCCTCGGCCGGGCGCTGTTTCTTGCCCGGGCGGGTGATGAAGTCGATGAAGATGATCAGTTGGCCAAGGCCGACACGAAGCGCTTTTACGAACACGTTGAAAGCCTCACGGTGGGAATTGTGAAAGGCGCGCAGCTTACCTGATTTTTCACAGGCGAAAAAAAACCGGCGATGAATGCCGGTTTTCTTCGTGACGCGAATTACTTGATCAGGCTGAGAAACTCGCTGCGAGTCGCTGCGTTTTCGCGGAACTCACCGAGCATCACCGAAGTGATCATCGACGAATTCTGCTTCTCGACACCGCGCATCATCATGCACATGTGCTTGGCCTCGATCACCACCGCAACGCCCAGGGCGCCGGTGACTTGCTGGACCGCATCGGCGATCTGGCGGCTGAGGTTTTCCTGGATCTGCAGGCGGCGGGCGTACATATCGACGATCCGCGCGACTTTCGACAGCCCCAATACCTTGCCGCTCGGGATGTAGGCGACGTGGGCCTTGCCGATGAACGGCAGCAGGTGGTGTTCGCACAACGAGTAGAGCTCGATGTCCTTGACCAGCACCATTTCGCTGTTGTCGGAGCTGAACAAGGCACCGTTGGTGACTTCTTCCAGCGTCTGTTCATAACCGCGGCAGAGGTACTGCATGGCTTTGGCGGCACGTTTTGGCGTGTCGAGCAGGCCCTCGCGGGAGACGTCCTCGCCCAATTGGCCGAGAATCGCGGTGTAATTCTGTTCCAGGGACATGAAACTACCTGTGGGATTTTTCGCAAAGGGCAAGGGTACGGTGGCGGACACGGCGCTGCAAGCGTGGCGCGACAGCTTTAGTCGTCGCGACCTTCCATCATGGTGCGTTTGAGCATCACATAAACCGCTCCGGCGCCGCCGTGTTTCGGTTGGCAGGAGGTAAAACCGAGCACCTGTGAATGTTGGCGCAGCCAGGTGTTGACATGACTTTTGATCATCGGCCGCTTGCCGTCCAGGCGTACTGCCTTGCCGTGGGTGACGCGCACGCAGCGGATTTCGAATTTGGTCGCTTCGGCGAGAAACGCCCAGAGGGTTTCCCGAGCCTTTTCCACGTTCATGCCGTGCAGGTCGAGGCTGCCTTCGAACGGGATCTGACCAATCTTGAGTTTGCGGATCTGGCTTTCCTGGACGCCGTCGCGGGCCCACATCAACTCGTCTTCCGGGCCGACATCAATCACAAACTGATCGGACAACCCGTCAACGGTGGTGGCATCGGTGCGCACGGTGGCGGCTTGACGCAGCTTGGCGATCTGCGCGCGGTCAGCTTTGGGTTTGCCGGTTTCGGCGCGATCGTGCTTGATCGGCTTGACGCCTTGGATCGCACTTTTGAACAGGGAAAAATCGTCGTCTTGCATGTCAGCCTCCGCGAAGGGCGGCCAGTTTACCCAAGTCGAGACGCTATCCATAACAATTGGCGCCCGGCGCAACGCCGGGCCCTGGATTCAGTCGTGTTTTTTCATCAAATGCGGGGCCATGTTCAGCGCTTGCGATTGGCGCGAACGGCGACGGCAGCGACGCCACAGCCACACACCGATGTACAGAACGAACAGGCCAATCACCAGAATCACTGCCGAACCGACCTTGTTGGTATTCAGCTCGCCCATGGCGGGCGCGTGGCCGAGCAGGCTGCCGACACCGGCCAGCGTCATCAATACGCCGAGCATCGCCAGCAGGGCTGCAATGGCTGCGCCGATTCGAAAACGCCAGTTGCTTTGGCCTTTGGGCCGCAAGCGGCGTGCATCAAAACCATCGGATAACTTCATTCCGACCTTCCTCAATGGGTATCGGCCCTTCGACCGGGAGTTGACCGGGATGTTCCTGAGGCTAAGGCAATTGCAGCAAATGATAGGCTTTTGCGGATGAGCGGCGGCATCAACCGCTCATCTGAAGTCGATCAGATCAGATCGTGGGTCAGGGCGAGGGTGGCGAAGTTGTCCGCCATAATCGCCATTTCGGTCTGCTGAACATGCTCGGCGCTGAGCACGCCGCCCTTGTAAGGCAGGTCGCGGGTCGCACAGGCATCTTCCACCAGGGTGCAACGAAAACCCAGGTTCTTCGCGGCGCGCACGGTGGTGCTGACGCTGGAGTGACTCATGAAACCGCAGACGATCAGGTCCAGGGAGCCGAGTTCCTGCAAGCGATCATACAGCGTGGTGCCGTGGAACGCGCTGGGCAGCAGCTTGCCGATAATGGTTTCGTCGCCCTGTGGCTCCAGGCCCGGGATGAATTCCCCGCGCTCGCCCTGTGGATCGAACAGCCCGCCGACGGTGCCGAGGTGACGCACATGCACAATCGGCCGACCGGCTGCACGGGCAGCGGCCACCACTTGTTTGATGTTCGCGACGGCAGCATCCATGCCGCTCAGGGCCAGCGGGCCGCTGAGGTATTCTTTCTGGGCATCGATGATGACCACGGTCGCATGGCTCAGATTGGCCGCCGCGTAACCGCGACCGCTGAGTTGAAACATCGTTTTTGGAACGGACATTCTGGGGCTCCTTGGAGTGGGGCTTTTGCGACATTGTCCTCTGGCTGAGCGGTTCTGTGAATCGCTACCATCGTAGGCACCGTCGTTGCTGGCTTGCAGCCTTGTCAAGATGGTCATTCTGTTCAATAGCCAGGCAGAAAAATGGATAAGTCCTACATCTGATCCGGTGTTTTTCCTGCGTCGTCGTGGCGCGTTTTGGCTGTTAGAATTGCCAGTCGTTTTTCTGCCCGTCGTTTTATTTGGAGTCGCCGCTGTGATCACTTCCCGCCTTCGTACCCTGCGTGACCATATCCGTTGGGCCGTCAGCCGTTTCCATGGGGAGGATCTGTTTTTCGGCCATGGGACCGACAACGCCTGGGATGAAGCCCGTCAACTGGTATTGGGTGCGCTGCACCTGCCGTGGGAAATTGCCGACAGCTATCTGGACTGCAATCTGGAAGAGGATGAGCTGGTCAATCTGCAACGCCTGCTCAAGCGTCGCATCGAGGAACGCATTCCTACCGCTTACCTGTTGGGCGAGGCGTGGTTCTGCGGCATGTCGTTCATTGTCGATGAGCGCGTGCTGATCCCGCGTTCGCCGATTGGCGAGTTGATCGAAAAGCGCTTTGCGCCGTGGCTGGGCAACGATCCTGCGCGGATTCTCGACCTGTGCACCGGTTCCGGCTGCATCGGCATCGCCTGTGCCTATGAGTTCCAGAACGCCGAAGTGGTGCTGGCCGATCTGTCGTTCGAAGCGCTGGAGGTGGCCAACCAGAACATCGAGCGCCATGGCGTTGATGAGCGGGTGTACACGGTTCAGGGCGATGGCTTTGATGGCTTGCCGGGTCAACGTTTCGACTTGATCGTGTCGAACCCGCCCTACGTCGATGCGGAAGATTTCGCCGACATGCCGGACGAATACCAGCACGAACCGGAACTGGGCCTGGCTTGCGGTGACGATGGTTTGAACCTGGTGCGCCGGATGCTCGCCGAAGCGGCGAATCACCTGACCGAGAAGGGTTTGCTGATTGTCGAAGTGGGCAACAGCCAGGTTCACGTTGAGTCGCTGTACCCGGAAGTCGACTTCGCCTGGCTCGATTTCGAGCGCGGTGGGCATGGGGTGTTCATGTTGACGGCGGAGCAGTGCCGCGATCATCAGGCGCTGTTCGCTTCCCGCGTCTGACCCCCGAAAGCAAAAGATCGCAGCCTCGTTTCACTCGACAGCTCCTACAGGATTTCCACATTCCCTGTAGGAGCTGTCGAGTGAAACGAGGCTGCGATCTTTTGATCTACCGGTGTGTAGCAATCCAGATCAACAACCCCGCCTGAAACACCGCAAACGCCACCAGGCACGTAATCGTAAAGCGCAGCCCAGCGTCTTCACGCTTGTACTTGCTGACCTTTTCTTCGTGCTTCTTGAGCTTCACTTCCTGCTCGGCCAGGTTCTGCTCGGCCTGCTGCAACATCTGCGCGGCTTCGAGAATTTCCACCTGTTGCAATTTTTCGCGATTCCAGTCCGCCAACAGGTCGCCGACCTGTACCTCTTTGACGCTGCCCTTCAAATGCTGGGCGTCGGCGTACACCACATCAAAACCATGCATGCGCAAAAAGTGATCGCGACGCAGGCGTGTGTCTTCGTTCAGCGCATCCTTGTTGTTCAGGTCGCTGCCGTCGACGGTGTAAGCGGGCCAGCGCTTTTTCGCCCAGGTAATGCCTTGAGCGGCCAGGAAGCGCCCAATGCCACGGTTCATCGGTTCAATCTGCAAACCGCTGGCAGGGCCGAAATGCACGCGTCGGGTTTCGTGATCGACCCAGACGTCCAGATGATTCTGTTCCTTGCGCACCCGCTGGCCGGGCAGCGAAATGGTCATGCGCATCAGGCTGCGCTGCTTGTCGTTGCGCTCGGCGTAACCGAACTCGACAAAACGCAATGGCCGTCCGCCGGTGTTGCGGTCGGTCTGCAGCGGCGCCAGACGGAGCATCTTGTGGTGCTCGACGTGGACGTCCGCCCACGGCAGCTCGACCGCTGGCGGTGTGTCTTTTTCAGCGGTGGTGTCGGGTGAAGTCGGGGTATCAGTCATAACGGCGAGGTCCTGTCCAAGCGCTGCTTGCCGCCAGTCATAGCGCTGGCGACAAAGGCTTATCGGCCGTTTTTTTCAAGACTGGAGGGCAAACAGCGCTTAAACAGCGCTTAACTGGAGCGAAGTCCGTCAATAAACCCGAGGATCCGCGTGCCGAGTTCGGCGGCCAGTGGCAAATTCGGGTCCTTGTAGGAGGCCAATTGCCGCTTCACATCGTTGGGCACGATGCGCATCACGTGGTTCATGCCTTCGATCACCGCCAGTTCGGCGTCCGGTTTGGCGGCTTTCAGCAGCTTGGCGTCGCCGACGCCGACCTGGATATCGCTGGTGCCCTGGATGATCAGCGCCGGCATCTTCAGTTTGGCGAAAGCGGCCGCCGGATCCTGGCGGAACAGCGAAATCAGGTACGGCTGCACGCTCGGACGGAAAATCACCTGCAACTGCGGCGGCACGTTGTCATCGGTGTGGCCGGCCTTGAGGCTGTCGAGCAGTTCATTGCTGCGCAGCATCAACGGCGGTGGCAGGCGGTTGCTCAGTTGCTGGCGCAGCACTTGATCGACCGGCCGGGCGCTGCCGGACATGGAAATCACTGCCGCCGCATCGACGCTCGGCGCCGCCAGCGTGGCAATCAGCGCGCCTTCGCTGTGACCCAGCAAAATCAGTTTGCCGAAACGCGGGTCGGCCTTGAGCTTCTGGCTCCAGGCTTCGGCGTCGGCGACGTAGGCTTCCACCGACAGATTGCGCTCGTCCGGGGTCGCGGCCAGGCTCGCCGCCACGCCGCGCTTGTCGTAGCGCACGCTGGCGATGTTGTGTTTGGCCAACACCCAGGCCAGGCGCTTGAGGCTGTCGTTGCGTCCGCCGTCGGGGTTGTTTCCGTCGCGATCCGTAGGACCGGAGCCGGAAATGATCAGGACAACCGGCACTGGCGCGTCGGATTTAGGCAGCAACAAGGAACCGAAAAGTTCTCCGGTGCCGGTATCCAAACTGATCGGTCGTTGTAGGACAGTTGCCTGAACGAAGCCGGTAAACAGGGTAAGGCTCAAGGCTAGAACTCGCAGCATCATCACGCCATCATCAATAAGGTGCCGGTTGGACTCGCGGGCACCCATAAGGTTCGAGGATGAACTACTTGGATAGCCTGCGTATACTGGCGCGCATTACGTATTCAGGTTCGATTTCACGGAGCGTCCCGCATGTCCGGCAATACCTACGGCAAGCTGTTCACTGTCACCACCGCAGGCGAAAGCCATGGTCCGGCGTTGGTCGCCATTGTCGACGGCTGCCCGCCGGGTCTGGAGATTTCCCTGGAGGATCTGCAGCGTGACCTTGACCGCCGCAAACCCGGCACCAGCCGCCACACCACCCAGCGCCAGGAAGCCGACGAAGTCGAAATCCTCAGCGGTGTGTTCGAAGGCCGCACCACCGGTTGCGCCATTGGCCTGTTGATCCGCAACACCGACCAGAAGTCCAAGGACTACTCGGCGATCAAGGATCTGTTCCGTCCGGCGCACGCCGACTACACCTACCACCACAAATACGGCGAGCGCGATTACCGTGGCGGCGGTCGCAGCTCGGCGCGGGAAACCGCGATGCGCGTGGCGGCGGGAGCGATTGCGAAGAAATACCTGGCCAGCCAGGGCATCGTCATTCGTGGCTACATGAGCCAGCTCGGCCCGATTGAAATCCCGTTCAAGACCTGGGATTCGGTGGAAGAAAACGCGTTCTTCAGCCCCGACCCGGACAAGGTGCCGGAACTGGAAGCCTATATGGACCAGTTGCGTCGCGACCAGGATTCGGTCGGCGCGAAGATCACCGTGGTCGCTGAAGGCGTGATGCCGGGCCTCGGCGAGCCGATCTTCGACCGTCTCGATGCCGAACTGGCCCACGCGCTGATGAGCATCAACGCGGTGAAAGGCGTGGAAATCGGCGCCGGTTTCGCCAGCGTCGCCCAGCGCGGCACCGAACACCGCGATGAAATGACCCCGGACGGTTTCCTCAGCAACAATGCCGGCGGCATTCTTGGCGGGATCTCTTCGGGTCAGCCAATCGTCGCGCATCTGGCATTGAAGCCGACGTCGAGCATCACCACGCCGGGCCGGTCCATCGACATCCATGGCAACCCGGTGGACGTGATCACCAAGGGTCGTCATGACCCGTGCGTCGGCATCCGTGCCACGCCGATTGCCGAAGCGATGATGGCCATCGTGCTGATGGATCACCTGCTGCGTCATCGTGGGCAGAACGCCGATGTGCGTGTGAGCACGCCGGTGTTGGGTCAGCTTTAATGGCTGACTTTAAAGCCGCCGGGGTCTGACGACGTTGGCGGCGCTCCCGTACTGGCGGCTTTCCAGCTTCTACCTGTTCTATTTCGCCTTGCTCGGATCGACAGCGCCATTCCTGGCGCTGTACTTCGATCACCTGGGCTTTTCCAGCGCGCGCATCGGCGAACTGGTGGCGATCCCGATGCTGATGCGCTGCGTGGCGCCGAACATCTGGGGCTGGCTCGGCGACTACACCGGCCGACGCCTGGCCATCGTGCGCTTCGGCGCGGTCTGTACGCTGCTGACGTTCTCGCTGATCTTCGTCAGCAAAACCTACGCCTGGCTGGCGATGGTCATGGCCCTGCATGCATTCTTCTGGCATGCGGTGCTGCCGCAATTCGAAGTCATCACCCTGGCGCACCTGAAGGGCCAGACCTCCCGTTACAGTCAGATTCGTTTGTGGGGCTCCATCGGTTTCATCATTACCGTGGTCGCGCTCGGGCGGGTCTTTGAATGGCTGAGCCTGGATGTCTATCCCGTTGCGTTGGTGCTGATCATGGCCGGGATCGTCGTCAGCAGCGTGTGGGTGCCGAACGCACAACCGGTGCAGAGCGAACGGGTGACGGGGGAGGGCTTCCTCAAGCAACTGCGCAGCCCCGGCGTGTTGGCGTTTTACGGTTGTGTGGCGCTGATGCAGATGAGCCACGGCCCGTATTACACCTTCCTGACCTTGCACCTTGAACGTCTCGGTTACAGCCGTGGCGTGATCGGCATGCTCTGGGCCGTCGGTGTGGTGGCTGAAGTCCTGATGTTCCTGGCCATGAGCCGGATTCTCGCGCGCTTCTCGGTACGCCGGGTGTTACTGGCGAGTTTTCTGCTGGCGGCCCTGCGCTGGTTGCTGCTAGGTTCATTCGCTGAATTTTTGTCGGTGCTGTTGTTTGCGCAGGTGTTGCACGCGGCCACTTTCGGCAGCTTTCACGCGGCTGCCATCCAGTTCGTGCAACGTAGTTTCGGCGCGCGCCAGCAAGGTCAGGGCCAGGCGTTGTACGCGGCACTCGCCGGCACCGGCGGCGCACTCGGCGCGTTGTATTCCGGCTACAGCTGGAATGCCCTCGGCGCCACATTGACCTTTAGTATTGCCAGCCTCGCGGCCTTCGCGGCTGCCGTTATCATTGCCACACGTATGCAAGAGGACCGGCCATGAGCCTTACCCGAGAACACCTCGCCCAGGAAATCATCGACGCCGGGCGTTTTTTGTATGGTCGCGGCTGGTCGCCGGCCACCAGCAGCAACTATTCGACGCGCCTGTCGCCGACCGAAGCGCTGCTGACCGTGTCCGGCAAGCACAAAGGCCAGTTGGGCCTCGACGATGTGCTGGCCACCGACCTGTCGGGCAACAGCCTGGAGCCGGGCAAAAAGCCGTCTGCCGAAACCCTGCTGCACACCCAGCTGTATAGCTGGCGCCCGGAGATCGGCGCGGTGTTGCACACCCATTCGGTGAACGCCACGGTGTTGTCGCGCTTGACCCCGCAAGACTTCATCGAGTTCGAAGACTACGAACTGCAAAAAGCCTTCAGCGGCGTATCTACCCACGAGTCGCGCGTTCGGGTGCCGATTTTCGACAATGACCAGGATATTGCGCGCCTGGCCGCCAAGGTGCAGCCTTGGCTGGACGCCCATCCCGATTGTGTCGGCTACCTGATTCGCGGCCACGGCCTCTACACCTGGGGCGCACGCATGAGCGACGCGTTACGCCAGATCGAGGCCTTTGAATTTTTGTTCGAGTGCGAGTTGAAGACCCGCAGCGTCATGAACCGCCAAGGCTGACTTCACCAGAAGTAGCCCATTTGCCTGATGAAGCGCCTGGCCTGACCGGTCTGAAAGAACCGGAAGGCGCGGCCGATACCGAGGAATTGCCCCATGAGCAGCCTGTCCGTTTATCACGTCTCAAGCCCGGAAATCCCGAACAAGGTCTTGACCCATTTCGAAGACATCGCCTCGACCCTGGCCGAACAGGGTGTGCGCTTCGACCGCTGGCAAGCCACCGCGAAAATCCAGCCCGGCGCCAGCCAGGAAGAAGTGATCGCCGCGTACCAGGAACAAATCGACAAGCTGATGACCGAGCGTGGCTACGTCACCGTCGATGTCATCAGCTTGAACAGCGACCACCCGCAAAAAGCCGAACTGCGCGCCAAGTTCCTTGATGAGCATCGGCATGGCGAAGACGAAGTACGATTTTTCGTCGCCGGTCGCGGGTTGTTTACCCTGCACATCGACGATTACGTCTACGCGGTGCTGTGCGAGAAAAACGACCTGATCTCGGTCCCGGCCGGCACGCCGCACTGGTTCGACATGGGCGAGCATCCGCATTTCGTCGCGATCCGCCTGTTCAACAACCCGGAAGGCTGGGTCGCCAAGTTCACCGGCGAAGACATTGCCAGCCGCTTCCCGCGCCTGGAGGACTGAGCCGATGCCGATCAAAGCGATTCTCACCGACATCGAAGGCACCACCAGCGCGGTGAGTTTTGTGTTCGACGTGTTGTTTCCGTATGCGGCGAAACACCTGCCGGACTTCGTTCGCCAGCACGCTGCGCGGGCGGACGTTGCCGAGCAACTGGACGCCGTGCGCCGGGACAGCAATGAACCCGAGGCCAACATCGAGCGGGTGATCGAGATCCTGCTGGGCTGGATCGCCGAAGACCGCAAAGCCACGCCGCTCAAGGCGTTGCAAGGCATGGTCTGGGAGCAGGGCTATCAGGCCGGGCAGTTGAAAGGCCACGTTTACCCGGACGCCGTTGAAGCGCTCAAGCGCTGGCATCAGGACGGTTATCAACTGTTCGTGTATTCCTCGGGCTCGATCCAGGCGCAGAAGCTGATTTTCGGCTGCTCGGAGGCGGGGGATTTGTCGCCGCTGTTCAGCGGTTATTTCGACACGACCTCGGGGCCCAAGCGTGAGGCGCAGTCTTACGCGCGTATTACTCAGGCGATTGGCTCGGAGCCGGGGCAGATTCTGTTCCTGTCCGACATCGTCGAAGAGCTGGATGCAGCGCGCACGGCGGGCATGGCGACTTGCGGGTTGGCGCGAGAGGATGGTGAGCTGGCGGGGCATGTGACCGTCGACAGCTTCGCGCGGATTGATCCTTCGACGTTCTAACCTTCAACACATACAACCTGTGGGAGCGAGCTTGCTCGCGATGGCGTCCTGTCAGTCAATACGCATGTCGACTGATACGCCCCCATCGCGAGCAAGCTCGCTCCCACAGGGTTCCACAGTGATTGTGCGATCCCAGATACAACTCAGGCCGTGAAGCGAAAGCTCTCACGGCCTGTCTGTTTACAGCGTCTAACGATTTACGCCGAATGATAAGTCGGCAGTGCAAACCGTTGCTGGCTTTGCAGCATGGAGATCTGCGGCAATTCACTGGCTTGTTCAGCCAGGTCACGGCGGATCGCGCTGATCACCCACGACAGTTGATCGCCAGCATGCAATTGCTGGTAGGAAATCGAACGCTTGAAGACTTTGCCTTCGGTGCTGCGCAGTGTCAGCAGGATGCCGCCGTCAGGTCGTGCCTGGGTGGTCACATCGAAGTTGGAGAACAGCGAGGTAAATTTTTCTTGGATCAGGCTCATGTCTATCAGCTCCGTTAGCGCTTAATTAGCAAGCATGGAGAGGTAGTTGCAGCGATTGTGCCAGCACCTGAATTTTTAAAAGTCGTTATAAATCAATAAGTTATTTATATGTCGATTTTTTGCTTTCGTGCAAACTGCATGAATGGCCATCGTGCATCCTGCATTTTGCGTGGTCGCGCGCAATTCGATGGAACGAATCACACGGCCAGGGTTCGCGTTTTCACAGGTATCGACTGCGGATACAAAACATTGCAAAAACCGCGTGTACAGCTTCAGAACCGCTGACGTATTTTCGGGCTCAATCAACGCCGCCCGACAATAAGAAAATCAACGGGAGCCACCATGAGCGACACGATTACCTGGGGCATGATGCTCCGCAAATTGCCGACCATCGCCAAAGCCATTCCCCGGGTGGTGAAGGGCATGAAGGTCGCCAACGTCAAGGACCCGACCCAACCGTGTGGCCTCGGCTGGAGCTTCGAGCAGGCGACTTTGCGCAATCCCGATGGCTTCGCCTTGCTGCAAGACGAGGTGCTGCTGACTTATACACAGGTCAATCAGTGGGCCAATCGCATCGCCCATCACCTGATCAGCCAAGGCATCGGCAAGGGCGATGTGGTGGCGGTGTTCATCGAGAATCGCCCGGAATTGCTGGTCACGATCCTCGCGGTGGCCAAGGTCGGTGCGATCAGCGCCTTGCTTAATACCTCGCAAACCCGCGACACCCTGGCCCACAGCCTGAACCTGGTGGCGCCGGTGGCGATCATTGTCGGCGAAGAGCTGGTGCTGGCGTTTTCGGCGGTTCGCGAGCGGGTATCGATCCCGGCGACGCACACCTGGTTCGTAGCCGACCGTGATACTTTCAGCTATCCGGGCATTTCGCCCGATCGTTTCGTCAACCTGATGATGGCCTGCGCCGACGCCCCCGACGACAACCCGGCCAGCAGCCAGCAGGTGTTTTTCGACGACACCTGCTTCTATATCTACACCTCCGGCACCACTGGGTTGCCCAAGGCCGGCGTGTTCAAACACGGGCGCTGGATGCGCAGCGCCGCGAGTTTCGGCATGATCGCCCTGGATATGCAGCCGCAAGACGTCGTCTATTGCACCTTGCCGCTCTACCACGCCACCGGGCTTTGTGTGTGCTGGGGCTCGGCCATCAGCGGCGCCTCGGGGTTCGCCATCCGCCGCAAATTCAGCGCCAGTCAGTTCTGGAACGACGTGCGCAAGTACCAGGCGACCACCCTCGGTTATGTCGGCGAGCTGTGTCGCTATCTGGTCGATCAACCGGTCAGCGCCGACGACGACAAACACGGCGTGACCAAGATGATCGGCAATGGCTTGCGCCCCGGCGCCTGGCGCGAGTTCAAGACGCGCTTCGGGGTGAGCCACATTTGCGAGCTGTACGCGGCCAGCGACGGCAACATCGGTTTCACCAATATCCTCAACTTCGACAACACCATCGGTTTCTCCCTGATGTCCTGGGAGCTGGTGGCGTATGACCACGACAGCGGCGCGCCGATTCGCAACGCCAAGGGTTTGATGAGCAAAGTCGCCAAGGGCGGGCAGGGCTTGTTACTGGCGAAAATCGACGACAAGGCGCCGCTGGACGGCTACACCGATCCGCAGAAAACCGAGAAAGTCGTGCTCCACGACGTTTTCGCCAAGGGCGACCGCTACTTCAATACCGGCGACCTGCTGCGCAATATCGGCTTCGGTCACGCGCAGTTTGTTGATCGCTTGGGCGATACCTACCGCTGGAAGGGCGAGAACGTCTCGACCACCGAAGTCGAAAACATCCTGTTGAAGCACCCGAATATCTGCGAGGCGGTGGCCTACGGTGTAGAAATCCGCAACACCAATGGCCGCGCCGGGATGGCAGCGATTACGCCTGCCGAGTCCCTGGCCACTTTGGATTTCAGCGAATTGCTGAGTTTTGCCCGCCAGCAAATGCCTGCCTACGCGGTGCCTTTATTCCTGCGGGTGAAGGTGAAAATGGAAACCACCGGGACCTTCAAATACCAGAAGACCCGACTCAAGGACGAAGCTTTCGACCCCGGCAAGACCGGCGATGACCCCATCTATGCGTGGCTGCCGGGCACCCAGACCTACGTGCAAGTCACGGGGGAAGTGTTGGCGGATATTCATGCGGGCAAGTACCGCTATTGAATCTGGCTATGGCGGGTCATGAGAAAAAAGGAGTGACAGGCGCCGGAGCGCTCGGGAAACTGTCGGCTTTCCGATTGACCGAATAGAGAGTCCTCCATGTCAGACCAAAGCCGCCAGATGACGCCCGAAGAAGCTGCCGAATTCGCCGAACAGGTGTTCAACAAAGCGCGCGAAGGCGATGCCGCCATGATGGCTGCGCTGCTGAGCAAAGGCCTGCCGCCGAACCTGCGCAACCACAAGGGCGACACCTTGCTGATGCTGGCCGCGTACCACGGCCACGTGGACACCGTGAAAGTGTTGCTGGAACACAAGGCCGACCCGGAAATCCGCAACGACAACGGCCAGAGCCCGATTGCCGGCGCCGCGTTCAAGGGCGACCTGGCGGTGGTCAAGGCGCTGGTAGACGGCGGAGCGCAAGTGGAAGGTTCGTCGTTCGACGGCCGCACGGCGCTGATGATGGCGGCGATGTTCAACCGCGTGGAAATCATCGACTACCTGATCAGCAAAGGCGCCGACCCGAAAGCCAAGGACGCCAATGGCGTGACCGCGCTGGACGCGGCGAAGACTATGGGTGCGACGGATACCACTGCTCAGCTTGAGAAGCTGCTCGGTTGATCCGACGCGCTCCCCTGTGGCTGCGGGGCTCTTGTGGCGAGGGGGCTTGCTCCCGCTCGGCTGCGTAGCAGTCGTAAACCCGGCGAATACGGTTTACCTGAAAGATCGCATTGTCTGATTTCAGGGCCGCTACGCGCCCCAACGGGGGCAAGCCCCCTCGCCACAGGTTCCCGCCAAAATGCCTGTTAATGCGGTATCCTTCGCGCCCTAAAATTTCCCTCGCTACAGGATCCATCCCCATGAAAGCCGCACTCGTCGAACTCATCAGCAAAATCAGCTCCGGGTGCATGGGCGATGACGAAATCCTGAAGATCGCTGACGAAGCGGCCCAGGCCTACGCCGATCCGCAGGCTTTTCTGACAGCCAACCCGGACATCAACTACGACGACACCTTCCCGATGCCGTTGGGCGAATGGGTCGTGGTGGGCAGCCTGCCGGAAACCGTGCTGTTCCAGGCCGACACCTACGTGGACCTGTTCGCGCAAATCGTTGCCTCGTTCGGCCCCGGCGTCGACTTCAACATCAAGCCCAAGCAACTGGCCAAGACCGAAGCCCTGACCGCGCTCAATCGCATCCAGGTGCAGATGGGCAGCATGAACAAGGACAACGGCGGTTACACGCTGCTGAACTTCAGCCAGTTGCTCGACGATGAACTGCAAGTGGTGCTGGTCTACGGTAACGACGTGCCGCGCGTGCTCGAACTGTGCGCACAGGTCGGCATCGCCGCCGCGCCTTCCCTGGAAGCCCTGAAAGTGGCGATCCACGTTTAATGGAATAAAACGGAACCCTTGCAAGGGCCGACTATCCTAAGACTGCATGCCACTATCTTGGGAGCGACACCATGGGTTCCACGTTCAACGGTCTGGTTGGCCTGATCATTCTTGCCCTGGACATCTGGGCCATCATCAACGTGCTGAAAAGTGGCGCCGAAACCGGGATGAAAATCATCTGGGTGCTGCTGATCCTGCTGCTGCCGGTACTGGGCCTGATCATCTGGGCCATCGCCGGGCCACGAGGCAACGTCCGCATCTAACGGGTGAATCCTGTTTACCTGTAGGAACACAGGACCTGTGGGAGCGGGCTTGCTCGCGAAGGCGGAATGTCAGTCGACATCAACATTGACTGCCACACCGCCTTCGCGAGCAAACCCGCTCCCACATGGGATTGCGTCCGCGTCAGCAACTGACGTTCGACCTGTCATGTTCCGCAACGTAGAATGCGCGCCTTTCCCGGGCAATCGAGCCTTTCGATTGGCCATCATGGGCGGGTAACCGTCCGTTGCCGCCGCATTCATCGGAGCACTTCCCATGAGCACCACCAAGACCAGCGAATACCTGGAAACCCTGTACGAAGGCTACGGCCAGCGTTTTCGCATGGAAAAACTGCTGCACGAAGTGCGCACCGAACACCAGCACCTGGTGATCTTCGAAAACCCGCGCATGGGCCGGGTCATGGCGCTGGACGGTGTGATCCAGACCACCGAAGCCGACGAATTCATCTACCACGAAATGCTCACCCACGTGCCGATCCTCGCCCATGGCTCCGCCAAGCGCGTGCTGATCATCGGCGGTGGCGACGGCGGCATGTTGCGTGAAGTGGCCAAGCACGGCAGCGTCGAACACATCACCATGGTCGAGATCGACGGCACCGTGGTCGACATGTGCAAAGAGTTCCTGCCGAACCACTCCAAGGGCGCGTACGAAGACCCACGGCTGAACCTGGTGATCGACGACGGCATGCGTTTCGTCGCCACCACCACCGAAAAATTCGACGTGATCATTTCCGACTCCACCGACCCGATCGGTCCGGGTGAAGTGCTGTTCTCGGAAAACTTCTACCAGGCTTGCCACCGTTGCCTGAACGAAGGCGGCATCCTGGTGACCCAGAACGGCACACCGTTCATGCAACTGGGCGAAGTGCAGACCACCGCTGGCCGCCTGCGCAGCCTGTTCCCGGACTGGCACTTCTATCAAGCGGCCGTGCCGACCTACATCGGCGGCGCGATGACCTTCGCCTGGGGCGCGACCAACACCGCGTATCGCAAATTGTCCCGCGAAACCCTGCAACAGCGCTTCGCCGGCAGCGGCATCATCACCCGCTACTACAACCCGGAAATCCACATCGGCGCTTTCGCGATGCCGCAATACGTGCTGAACGCGATCAACAAGCCAAGTAACGATTAAAAAGTTATCCACAATCCCAATGTGGGAGCGGGCTTGCTCGCGAAAGCGGTGTGTCAGTCAATATTAATGCCGACTGACATGACGCCTTCGCGAGCAAGCCCGCTCCCACAATGGGTTGTGGTGTTTTTTAGAGGGTGTATCAGGTAATTCGTTTGAACGATCAGTCAGGCCAAAAGTCCAGATGGTTGTAAGCCCATTTGCGGGTTTGATCGAGGAGGCACTGATGCAAAAGTGGAAGATCACTTTCGTGGATGATCACGGCGAAACGCTCGATGAAGTCTTTGAGTGCGACGAGTGCCCGGATAACGAGCACGCGGCCAAACTCATCAAGGCCCGGCTCCTGCCCGTCGCTGCCGAACTGGATCTGAACGATCTGGAAGGGCGAACCGACGACGCCAGCGTAAAAAGTCTCAAGACCCAGAACAGCATTCAAATCCTCGGCATTACTCCTGTCTGAACCTCACCTGTCTCATTCACATCCAGACCTTGGCAGCGGCTCCGACTTGGGGCTACTCTGCAAGCGAGATCAGCGAACGGATCGCTAAGGTCTGGTCTTGTCAGCTACATGCTTAAACCCCGACGGCAACCTGGTTGCCGTATCGTCTCCACCAATCGGTTGCGGGCGTCGGGAGTACGGAAAGTCTATCCATATGGTTTTAGGAGGACGATTCATGAGCACAGCCTATCAAGAAGACATCAGTACCAGCGTACTGCGCCGCATGAAGGAAGGCGGGTTCGACTTTTCAAGATTCCATCCCATCGAGTTCTACGCGATTTTCCCGGACGAGGAGCGGGCACGCAGGGCGGCAGGTCATTTTTGTGGTGAATCCTTGAATGCCCAGATCAGCGTGCGCGACGACGGCGCGTGGCATCTGGAACTGAGCAAAGTGATGTACGCCACCTACGATGGCATCGGCGACTTTGAGCAGGACTTCGAGGCCGTGGTTGAACCTCTGGGCGGGATCATCGAAGGATGGGGCGTCAAGCAAGAGGTACGAGGGCTACTCGCATAACACTATGAACAGCGACAACATCCAGCAACGGCTGACCTTCGGGTTGGCCGTTTTTGTTTGTGCGGTTTACCCATTCCCTGTAGGAGCTGTCGAGTGCAACGAGGCTGCGATCTTTTGATCTTCGCTTTTGATTCACAACATTTCAAAAACCCAAAAAAAAGCCGCCTAAACAGGCGGCCAAAGGGAAGTTGGAGAGGTTTTGAAACGAATGCGCCGATTATCCGCAGCAACTCCCGGGCAGTGAAATCAACTCTGACTATGCTGGTGATAGGCGACAACATTGCTTCGCAATGAAGCGGGGGCGATCAGGTTGGGGCGTTTGCCGCACAGGATTGGTGCGGCGCTTTTGGGGCGATTATCCAACTGATTGAAATTAAAGCGTTTATGCCGATGGCACGGGCCTTGCGAAGCCTAGATGTCCGGGTGACAAGGAGTACGGCATGATCCGCACCTATTTTGATGAGATGTACGATGCCGGCGGCCTGGTCCGCCCGCATTATCGGGAGTTTGCCCGTTGGCTGGCCGAGACGCCTGACGAGCTTCTGGCACAACGGCGACGCGAGGCCGATCTGTTGTTTCATCGTGCCGGCATAACCTTCACGCTCTACGGTGATGAGCAGGGGACAGAGCGCCTGATTCCCTTCGACACCATTCCTCGCAGTATCCCCGCCAGCGAATGGCGGATCGTCGAGCGCGGCTGCATCCAGCGGGTCAAGGCGTTGAACATGTTCCTCGCCGACCTCTATCACGAGCAGCGCATCATCAAGGCCGGCATCATCCCGGCCGAGCAAGTGCTGGCCAACGAGCAATACCAGTTGGCGATGCAAGGCCTGGATTTGCACCGGGATATCTATTCCCACATCTCCGGCGTCGATCTGGTGCGCGATGGCGACGGCACGTACTACGTGCTCGAAGACAACCTGCGTACACCGAGCGGCGTGAGCTACATGCTCGAAGACCGCAAGATGATGATGCGCCTGTTCCCCGAGTTGTTCGCGGCGCAGCGCATTGCTCCCATCGACCACTACCCGAACCTGTTGCTCGACACCCTGAAAAGCTCCAGCCCGATCGATAATCCGAGCGTGGTAGTGCTGACTCCTGGGCGCTTCAACAGCGCGTTCTTCGAGCATGCCTTTCTGGCGCGGGAAATGGGTGTGGAACTGGTGGAAGGCGCGGACCTGTTCGTGCGCGACGACAAGGTGTTCATGCGCACCACGGACGGACCGAAAGCCGTCGACGTGATTTATCGTCGCCTCGACGATGCGTTCCTTGATCCGCTGGCGTTCAACCCGGACTCGATGCTCGGCGTGCCAGGGCTGCTGTCGTCCTATCGCTCCGGCAACGTGGTGCTGGCGAATGCCATCGGCACCGGGGTCGCGGATGACAAGTCGGTGTATCCGTTCGTGACCGACATGATCCGTTTCTACCTGGATGAAGAACCGATCCTGAAGAACGTGCCGACGTTCCAGTGCCGCAACCCTTCGGAACTGTCCCACGTCCTGGCCAATCTTCCCGACCTGGTGGTCAAGGAAACCCAAGGCTCCGGCGGTTACGGAATGCTGGTGGGGCCGGCGGCAACGGCGGCGGAAATCGAGTCGTTCCGCGCACGGATCAAAGCCAAGCCCCACGCGTACATCGCGCAACCGACGTTGTCCCTGTCGACCTGTCCGACCTTTGTCGAAAACGGCATCGCGCCACGCCACATCGACCTGCGTCCGTTTGTATTGTCTGGCCGCGAAACCCGGGTCGTACCCGGCGGTTTGACCCGTGTTGCCCTGCGTGAAGGCTCCCTGGTGGTGAATTCCTCCCAGGGCGGCGGAACCAAGGACACTTGGGTGGTCGAGGATTGAAGGAAGCTTGCCATGCTAAGTAGAACTGCCTCGGATTTGTATTGGATGTCGCGTTACCTGGAGCGGGCGGAAAACCTCGCACGGATGCTCGACATCAGTTATTCGCTGTCGCTGATGCCGCAGGACGGCCGTGGTGACGGTCTGCACGAACTCGCCATGCCGCTGCTGATCACCGGCACGCTGGACGATTACCTGGAGCGCCACGGCGAGTTGCATGCCGAACGGCTGTTGCATTTCTTCGCCCTGGACGCGGCCAACCCGGCGAGCATCTATAGCTGCCTCGGTTCGGCGCGGGCCAGTGCCCATGCGGTGCGTGGGCGAATCACCGCCGACATGTGGGAAAACATCAACGCCACCTGGCTGGAAATTCGCGGGATCGCGGAGCAGGGCCTGAGTCGTTACGGCATGAGCCGTTTCTGCGAGTGGATCAAGGAACGTTCGCACCTGTTTCGCGGCGCGTCCTACGGCACGATCATGCGTAACGATGCGTTTCGTTTTATTCGTCTGGGCACGTTTATCGAACGGGCCGACAACACGTTGCGCCTGCTCGACGCGCGTTACGAAATGGCCGGCGATCAGGCCGAAGCGGTCAGCGATGGCACGGCGCACGCCTACTACCAGTGGAGTGCGTTGCTGCGGGCGTTGTCCTCGTTCGAGGCCTACACCGAGATCTACCGCGATGCACCTGGCGCCCGGCAGGTGGCCGAATTGTTGCTGCTGCGGGCTGATGTTCCGCGCTCGCTGAGGGCTTGCACCGAAGAAATCGACCAGATCCTCGCGCAATTACCGGGGGCCAACGGCCGTCCTGCGCAACGGTTGGCGGCAGAGATGGATTCGCGCCTGCGCTACACCGGCATCTCCGAAATTCTCGACGAAGGCCTGCACGCCTGGCTGACCGAGTTCATCCCGCTGGTGCGCCAGTTGGGCAACGCCATTCACAGTTCCTACCTGGAGGCTGCATGAGACTTTCCATTAGCCACGAGACCACCTATCACTACGAAGATCAGGTGCGGGCGAGCATCCAGTACCTGCGGCTGACACCCCACGACAGCGAGCGCCAGCACGTACTCAGCTGGCAACTCGACCTGCCGCGCCCGGTGCGCGCGCAGCTCGATCCGTTCGGCAACATCCTGCACGTGCTGACCATGGACGAGCCTCACGAGGCGATCATTATTGGCGCTCGCGGCCAGGTCGATATCGATGAACTGCGCGAAGCCGAACATGAGAGCCAATCGGCGCTGCCGTTCCTGCGTTTCACCCGATTGACCGAAGCCGACGAAGCCTTGCGGGCGTTCGCGGAAAAGGAATGCAAGAAGCGTCGGGATCGCACCGCGCTGATCGACTTGATGCAGGGCCTGAACCAGCACATGACCTACACGCCGGGCTCCACCGAAGTGGATACCAGCGCTGCCCAGGCCTTCGCCGGGCGTTCCGGTGTCTGCCAGGATCACACCCATGCGTTTCTCGCCTGCGCCCGCAGCCTGGGGATTCCAGCGCGTTATGTGTCGGGGTATTTGTACAGCGAGAACAGCGAACACCTGGCCAGTCACGCCTGGGCCGAAGCCTGGCTGGATGACGCGTGGTACAGCTTCGACGTGACTAACCAATTGGCCCGACCGGAGCGCCATCTGAAGCTGGCGGTGGGCCTGGATTACCTGGATGCCTGCCCGGTGCGCGGGATGCGCCGGGGCGGTGGGTGCGAGCAGATGCATGCGAAGGTGTTCGTGTCGCCGACGCCGGTTTTTGCGCCGGTAATCTCCGTCCAGCAGCAGTAATCGGGGATACCGCTTCGCGAGCAAGCTTCGCTCTTACAGGGGATCTGTGAACCGCACAAATCCCCTGTAGGAGCGAGGCTTGCCCGCGAAGAGGCCAGCCCGGCCAGCGCAAAGCTAAGGCTTAACCTTACGCCCCGCCATATGCTTCAAATACCCCACCAACAAATCCAGATCCCCCGCCGGCAACACCTGCTCGGAAAACGCCGGCATCTTCGCTTGCGGCCACTGCCTCAAACTCTGTGGATCACGAATGTAGCGCTTGAGGAAATCCGCGCCGAAGTACTCGGTGGGGTTGAACGGGATATTCAAATCCGGCCCGAACTGCGCATCGCCCGCGCCGTTGAGTCGATGGCAGGCCAGGCAATTCTTCTGGAACAAGGCAAAGCCTTGATTCACCGGATCGTCCGCCTTCAACGCAGGATCAGGTAGCAGGGCAGGAAAGCGTTGGGCCACTGGCGCCATGCGCTTGATGCTGGCGACTTCGAATGGCCATTGTTCCGGGCTGATATTGCCGGCCTGCGGATTGGTCCAGACCAGATAAAACGGCCCGGCACTGTGCTTGCCTTCAGACAGTGGCGGCCACGGCTTGGCCGGGTCTTCAATCGCCAGCCAGGCCTGCGCGCCTTTCGTATTGAGCAACGGCGCCGCCGCCAGTTCAGCGGCAAAACCGTCCAGCGCCACGGCTTGCAAGTGGTCGTCAGGCTTGATGCCGGTCAACAACGCGGCCAACGGCACGGCGCGATAACTCATGTCGCGCTTGTAGGAAACGTCGTTGCTGATGCTGATGGTTTGGGCCTGAGGATGCTTGAGCAACTCCTCGGTCTGCCAGGTGCGACTGCTCGCGCCCAGCTCCAGGTTCAGCTGTGCGGCATACAGGGGCGAGCCGACCAGCATGGCCCCCAATAGAAAAAGTGCTTTCAAGTGATCGCCGTCCATGTCGTGGAAGTGCCGTGAAGGTTGGCACAGCCACGCTGGCCCGGGTAGCGAGCCAGTCACATTTTTATGAGGCGATAGCAAATCCTGACGCTATTTTTTTACCAGCGACTAGCCGATCACCTTGGTCAGGTTCGGCAAAATCAACAACAGCGTAGTGGCGAATAGGATGAGTCCGGCTTGACGTACTTTCGAATGTTTGAACATGGCTGACCGCCTTTTTTTGTTATTTCCTGATGCCTGCCTGCATATCTCCATGACGGCAAAGCGCTGCACTTCCTGTAGGACGAGTGCCTCGGCAAAACCCGACGACAACTTCGTACATCTTCACCTTAGAGCCCGCGTCACACTTGGTTTAGATCCATTTAGTATGGTCCTGACGTTAAAAGCTCTTAAAAAGGCATGAGGCCTATTGCCAGCTTCTTGGGCGCCCGTTTGCTAGACAGCTTCGTCACCTGAATCGGTTAATCCGATAGCTGACTACCGTCCGTCTGAGCGTGACCGTCAACGTCCGTGAGCATTGCGGTCATTGAATCCGGCGCTGCTGGGCTTAAGGTGAGAACTCAGCTTTTATTCCCCGCACAGGTTCGAGGACCACATGACCGAAGCTCTGATTTTCGACGCGCTGCGCACGCCACGCGGCAAAGGCAAGGCCGATGGCGCGCTGCACAGCGTCAAACCGGTGAACCTGGTGGCCGGGTTGCTGACGGCGTTGCAGCAGCGCACGTCGCTGGATACCAGCCAGGTCGATGACGTGGTGCTCGGCTGTGTCACGCCCATCGGCGATCAGGGCTCCGACATCGCCAAGACGGCGGCGCAGGTCGCCGATTGGGATGTCAGCGTGGCGGGTCTGCAGATCAACCGCTTCTGCGCCTCGGGGCTGGAGGCGGTAAACCTTGGCGCGATGAAAGTCCGTTCCGGTTTCGAAGACCTCGTTGTTGTGGGCGGGGTCGAGTCCATGTCTCGCGTACCCATGGGCAGCGACGGCGGCGCCTGGGCGCTGGACCCGGAAACCAACCTGCACAGCCACTTCACGCCCCAAGGCGTTGGCGCTGACCTGATCGCCACGATTGAAGGCTTCAGCCGCCAGGACGTCGATGCCTACGCACTGCACTCCCAGCAAAAAGCTGCGCGGGCTCGGGCGGACGGTTCGTTCAGCAAATCCCTGGTGCCGGTGCAGGACCAGAACGGCATCATCCTGCTCGATCATGATGAATTCATCCGCGCCGAATCGACCCTGGAGGGCTTGGGCAAGCTCAAGCCGAGTTTTGAAATGATGGGGCAAATGGGTTTCGACGCCACGGCGTTGCGGGTCTACAGCCACATCGAGCGGATCAATCACGTACACACGCCGGGCAACAGTTCCGGGATCGTCGATGGCGCGGCACTGATGCTGATCGGCTCCGAAGCCAAGGGCCGGGCGCTGGGTTTGCAGCCGCGGGCGCGAATCGTGGCGACGGCGGTCACCAGCACCGACCCGACCATCATGCTCACCGGCCCCGCGCCGGCTACCCGCAAGGCATTGGCCAAGGCCGGGTTGCGGGTTGAAGACATCGATCTGTTCGAAGTCAACGAAGCGTTCGCCTCGGTGGTGTTGAAATTCATCAAGGACATGGCCATCGACCCGGACAAGGTCAACGTCAACGGCGGCTCGATCGCCATGGGCCACCCGCTGGGCGCCACCGGTTGCGCGATCCTCGGCACCTTGCTCGATGAACTGGAAACCCGGCGCCTGCGCTATGGCCTCGCGACCCTGTGTGTCGGCGGCGGCATGGGCATTGCCACCATCATCGAACGCCTCTGAGCCCCGATTTCAAGGAACTGTGAAATGACTGAAGCCATTCGTTACGAAAAGGGCCAGGACCAGATCGTCGTCCTGACCATCGACATGCCGGGCCAGAGCGCCAACACCATGAACGCGGTGTACCGCGTGGCCATGGCCGCCCGCGTCACTCAATTGGTCGCGGAAAAGGACAGCATCGCCGGGGTCATCATCACCTCGGCCAAGAAAACCTTCTTCGCCGGCGGCGATCTCAATGAGCTGATCAAGGTCGGCAAGCCTGAAGCCAAAGCCTTCTACGACATGGTGCTGACGTTGAAGGGGCAACTGCGCACTCTGGAAACCCTCGGCAAACCGGTTGTCGCCGCAATCAACGGCGCGGCATTGGGCGGCGGGTGGGAAATCTGCCTCGCCTGCCATCACCGCGTGGCGCTGGATAATTCGTCGGTGCAACTCGGCCTGCCGGAAGTGACCCTCGGCTTGTTGCCGGGCGGCGGTGGAGTGGTGCGCATGGTGCGCATGTTGGGGATTGAGAAAGCCCTGCCGTATTTGCTCGAAGGTAAAAAAGTCCGGCCGCAGCAGGCGTTGCAGGCCGGTTTGATCGATGAGCTGGCAGCGGATCACGATGAACTGTTGGCGAAGTCGCGGGCGTGGATTCTCGCCAATCCTGCGGCTGTGCAGCGTTGGGACGTGAAGGGTTATCAGATCCCGGGCGGCACGCCGTCGAGCCCGAAAGTCGCGCAGATGTTGGCTATCGCGCCATCGATCCTGCGCACTAAAACCCAGGGCACGCTGCCGGCGCCGGAGAAAATCCTCTGCGCGGCGGTGGAAGGCGCCCAAGTGGATTTCGACACCGCGCACCTGATCGAAACTCGTTACTTCACTGAATTGACCACCGGCCAGGTGTCGAAGAACCTGATCGGCACCTTCTGGTTCCAGCTCAACGAAATCAATGCCGGCGGTTCGCGGCCGCAGGGATTTGCGCCTTATGTGACGCGCCGAGTAGGTGTGTTGGGCGCAGGAATGATGGGCGCCGGGATTGCCTTTGTCAGTGCCTCGGCGGGCATCGACGTCGTGCTCAAGGACATCAATCTTGCTGCGGCGCAGAAGGGCAAGGCGCATTCGGCGACGCTGCTGGACAAGAAAGTCTCCCGTGGCCAATTGAGCCCCGAGCAACGCGATGCGGTGCTGGCGCGGATTCACACCACCGAAAACGATGCGGACCTGGCCGGCTGCGACCTGATCATTGAAGCGGTGTTCGAAGATCGCGATCTGAAAGCCAAAGTCTCGGCGGCGGCACAGAAAGTCGTCGGCGCGGACGCGGTGATTGCTTCCAACACTTCAACCCTGCCAATTAGCGGCCTGGCGACTGCCGTGCCGGACCAGAGCAAGTTCATCGGCCTGCATTTCTTCAGTCCAGTGGAGAAAATGCCGTTGGTGGAAATCATCAAGGGCACGAACACCAGCGACGAAACCCTGGCCCGTGGTTTCGATTTCGTCCTGCAAATCAAGAAAACCCCGATTGTGGTCAACGACAGTCGCGGCTTCTTTACCTCGCGAGTGTTCGGCACCTTCACCAATGAAGGCATCGCCATGCTCGGCGAAGGCGTGAGCGCGCCGATGATTGAGACCGAAGCGCGCAAGGCTGGCATGCCTGTCGGGCCTCTGGCGATCTCCGACGAAGTTTCCCTCAGCCTGATGAGCCATATCCGTCAACAAACGGCCAAAGACCTGCAAGCAGAAGGGAAACCGCTGATAGAACACCCGGCGTTCGCCGTGATTGACTTGCTGCTCAACGAATACAAACGTCCGGGCAAGGCTGCTGGCGGTGGTTTCTACGATTACCCGGCCGGAGGGCAGAAACATCTATGGCCAGAGCTGAAAACCCGTTTCGAAAAGGCTGACGGGCAGATTTCGCCGAAGGACGTGCGTGATCGCCTGTTGTTCGTGCAAGCCATCGAAACCGTGCGCTGCGTGGAGGAGGGCGTGCTGACTTCGACGGCGGACGCGAACGTCGGCTCGATCTTCGGCATCGGCTTCGCGGCATGGACCGGCGGCGCGCTGCAATTCATCAACCAATATGGCGTGAAAGACTTCGTCGCCCGCGCCCAGTACCTGGCCGAGCAGTATGGCGAACGGTTCATGCCGCCCGCGCTGCTGCTGGAAAAAGCCGCAAAAGGGCAGGCGTTCTAAGGGACCGATGACGCATTTCGGGGCTTGCCTTGCCACCGTGTTTCAAGGCAGGCTCTGGGGTGTGCATTATTCCCATCACGTGTCAGGTATTTTTTATGTCGTTACGCATCTGCATTCTGGAAACCGACATCCTGCGTCCGGAACTGGTCGATCAATATCAGGGTTACGGGCAGATGTTCCAGCGTCTGTTTTCGCAGCAACCCATCGCTGCCGAGTTCACCGTCTACAACGTGATGCAGGGCGAATATCCCAGCGATGAGCTGACGTTCGACGCGTACCTGATCACCGGCAGCAAGGCCGATTCCTTCGGCACCGACCCTTGGATCGAAACCCTCAGAGCCTACCTGCTGAACCGCTACGAACGCGGCGACAAACTGCTGGGCGTCTGCTTCGGTCACCAACTGCTGGCGCTGCTGCTGGGCGGCAAGAGCGAGCGGGCGACCCAGGGCTGGGGCGTGGGCATCCACAACTACAAACTCGCCGCCAAGGCGCCGTGGATGAGCCCGGTGCGGGAAGAGCTGACGTTGTTGATCAGTCACCAGGATCAGGTGACCGCACTGCCGGAAAACGCCACGGTGATCGCCTCGAGCGATTTCTGCCCGTTCGCCGCTTACCACATCAACGACCAGGTGCTGTGCTTCCAGGGGCACCCGGAATTTATTCACGACTACTCACGGGCGCTGCTGGACATTCGTCAGGAAGCGTTGGGCGAACAGATTTATACCAAAGGCGTGGCGAGCCTTGAGCATGAGCACCACGGCGCTACCGTTGCGGAGTGGATGATGCGGTTTGTGGCGCATAAGCCAGCGGCGGTCTGACACAAACCTGTGGCGAGGGGGCTTGCCCCCGTTCGGCTGCGCAGCAGTCGTCGATGTGGTCCGCCGAAAATGTCGGGGGCCGCTACGCAACCCAACGGGGGCAAGCCCCCTCGCCACAATGATTTTCTACAACCACCCAGACCGCTTGAAACTCGCCCACAACCCCACACACCCCACCGCTATAAACCCCAACACCGCGAAATACCCGTAGTGCCAACTCAACTCCGGCATGTTCTGGAAATTCATCCCGTAAATCCCGGCCACCGCCGTCGGGAACGCCAGAATCGCCGCCCACGCAGCAAACTTGCGCTGCACTACGCTTTGGCGTGACGCCTCCAGCAACACCCCGACCTCAATCGTTTGGCTGGCAATGTCCGCCAGGGTCGTCAGGTCTTCCATCTGCCGCGTCACGTGGATCTGCACATCACGGAAGTACGGGCGCATGTTCTTGTCGATAAACGGGAAACTCAGCTTTTGCAGTTCTTCACCGATCTCTACCATCGGCGCGGCGTAGCGACGCAAGCGCAGCACGTCTCGGCGCAGGCTGTGGAGGTTCTGAATGTCGCGTTCATTCAACGCGCTGCACAGCACGTTGCGTTCCAGCTCATCGATCTCGGCGTGGATCGCTTCGCCCACTGGCTGGTAGTTTTCGATCACGAAATCGAGGATGGCATAGAGTACGAAATCTTCCCCGTGCTCCAATAACAACGGACGTGCCTCACAGCGTTGGCGAACATGGGCGTAGGACGCCGAGTGACCGTTGCGCGCGGTGATGATGTAGCCCTTGCCGGCAAAAATGTGAGTCTCGATGAACTCCAGTTTGCCTTCGTGGCGGATTGGCGAGTACGTGACGATAAACAACGCATCGCCGAAGGTTTCCAGCTTCGGTCGGCTGTGTTTTTCCAAGGCGTCTTCGATGGCCAGTTCGTGCAGGTTGAACTGGCGTTGCAGGTTGGTCAGCTCCTGGGCGTTGGGCTCTTCGAGGCCGATCCACACAAAGTGGCCGGTCTTGGCCGCCCAGGCCGCGCCTTCATCGAGGGTGATATTGGTGATTTTTTTACCGGCGCTATAAACCGCAGCAGCAACAACTCTACCCATGATGGTGGTTCGCTTCTTATTGGCAGTGGCAAGGCAGTGACCAGCTTAGCCTTCTGCTTGTAGAGATTCAGTGAAATCTGCAGAGTTCACCGACAGCGCGCAATTGTGTCAGGCCCCGTAGCAGCTGCCGAGCCTGCGAGGCTGCGTTCGGCTGCGAAGCAGTCGTAATATCAGCCAGCGCGGTGTTACAGGAAGACCGAATGCTCAGGTTTGACGACTGCTTCGCAGCCGAACGCAGCCTCGCAGACTCGGCAGCTGCTACAGGGTTTTCAAGCGGCTTGCAGTTGCCGATCCATCGAGGCGATGCACTCGCGCATCTGCTCGCGGCACTGGGCGATCAGCAGGGGCATGTCGTCCATGCTCAACCCGGCGGTAGGAATTGCCGGCAGCGAACGAATCAGAATTTTCCCACTGCGCCAGCGGTTCAATCGCATGTGTTTGACGTAACTGCTGACACACACCGGGACGATCGGCACACCGGCAGCGATGGCCATCTGGAACGCGCCTTTCTTGAACGGCAGCAGGTCTTCGCCGAGGTTGCGCGTGCCTTCCGGGAATACCCAGATCGACGTGTCTTCATGCTGCAAGGTGTGGGTGGTGGTGAGCATCGACTGGCGCGCCTTGTGCGCGTTGCCCCGGTCGATCAATACATTGCCGGCCAGCCAGAACAACTGGCCGAACAGCGGCACCCACTTCAGGCTCTTCTTGCCGATACACACGGTGCGGCGGGGCACCACGTTGCCGAACACAAACAGATCGTAGTTGGACTGATGGTTGGCAATGATCACGCAGCTCTCGGGTTTGTCCATCAACGGACCGACCTCGGTCTTCACCCGCAAACGCAAAATACACATCGCCGGCCAGGCATACAGGCGGGCGCACAAACGGCTATTGTCCGGGTTGAATGGCCGGCACAGACCCAGGATCACCCCCAGCACACCGGCCAGAATAAAGTGCAGGCCCATCAATAACATACGAAACACAAAGAGCATTTACAGGCCCCACCGGGACAAAAGGTGGCGCAGTGTACGGATGTGCACTGTTTTCGGCAATTGCCGCTATAGAGGAGGGAGATAGGCGATGTTTAAGCGCATGTTTCCGACTTGTAGGTCAGACGCGGCCTAGAGCGGTTGCAGGATTTTCAACAGTGCACGTACGAAAAAGCCCGACACGACGGTCGGGCTTTTGTTGCAGCAGGCGTGGGCTTTAACCCAAGTGTTCCTGATCCTGGATGATCGCGTTGTCCAGCGTCTCCAGCAGCGCCTTGCGCACCTTCAGTTTGGTGGCCTTGTGCGCGGTCATGTTGATCTTCTTCAACTGACGCGCCGCTGCCAGCGCTGCACCTTGCAGCTCCTCGGCCGACACCACCACATCCAGGAAGCCGGCCGCGATTGCGCTTTGCGGGTTGAACATCTCGCCATTGATCACCGAGCGATGCAACGCCGAGTTGCTCAGGCGATCCCGCGCCAGCTCGATCCCGGCGTGGTGCATGGTCATGCCGATCTGCACTTCATTCAGGCCAATGCTGAACGGGCCGTCGACACCGATGCGGTAATCCGCCGACAACAACAGGAACGCACCCTTGGCCACGGCATGCCCAGGGCACGCAACGATCACCGGGAACGGGTGCGACAACAGACGGCGAGCCAGCGTCGAACCCGCTGTCACCAGCGCAACTGCTTCCTTGGGACCGGCCGTCATCACCTTCAAGTCATAACCGCCGGACAGAATCCCCGGTTGACCAGTAATAATCACCACCGCACGATCAGTCACCGCCTGATCCAGCGCAGCATTAAACGCCGCAATCACATCCGGCGAAATGGCGTTGACCTTGCCATTGCTCAACGTCAGGGTCGCGATACCGTCTTCGAGGTGGTAGGAAATCAACTCACTCATGACGCTATTCCTTGTATGAAAGTTGAGGCAGACGTTACCCACCGCCGCAGGCCAGGTAAAGCGCCGTGACTGACCCGCCGGTCATGCTTTACCGGTCCAGCAAGCGTAGCCGGCCGCACCAGCCGTGCATTCCCCTCTATATAGAAGAGGGGACGACGCCGGAGATTGGCCGGTTTGCCATGGCCCCGAACCCGCCGCAGCGCCTGAATCGCTAAGCGCATGAAAATTCTGAAAAAAATATTTGCCATCGGAAAAGCTTTCGACTACATTAGCGCGCCTCGACAGACAGAACATGTTTGAAGAGATACGGTGAAGTGTCCGAGTGGCTTAAGGAGCACGCCTGGAAAGTGTGTATACAAGAAATTGTATCGAGAGTTCGAATCTCTCCTTCACCGCCAAATTCGATGTAACCAGAACCCCTGATTTCGAGAGAAATCAGGGGTTTTGTGGTTTCTGGCGTCCGGGTTTTGGGTAGGGCGCTTAAAGACGCTTCTGAAACTGGTGTAGGAAAAACGTAGGTGGCGTAGGACGTGGTTCTGGAGCGCCAGGTGCTGCGGGGCTTTGATGAGGTTGGCACCTTAAATTAGCAGTCTGTGGGTGGGGCTTTTCGTTTTGCACCGACCGGGTACAGAATGAATCAGCGGGCAGCGCACACGGATTGCCCCTCTACCCGGATGGATGGAAAGACGCTCCCTATGCAGGAACTCACCATGGAGCAGGCCGAGCTGGAAAAGGTCCATGTCGAAATCGTCAAGCTGATGGCGGAGCAGCGCAAGTTGAATGCTGAAGCGGGGAAGATGACCCGTGAGACTTTTTGGTATCCGGTGGCGGTTGCGACAGGGCTCATAGGGTCGGTGGCGACGGTTACGGCGGTTTTGATCAAGTTTGTTTAATTTGCGTCTCGTCATATCAATTTGGAGCTTTTACTGAAAAAGGAGTTTGTATGTCTGCAATGGAAGGCGCAGGAACAGTGCGGCTACTGTCTTTTTCTTACAGGGACAGTAAAGGTCAGGTGAGTGAACGGCAGCTGACCCGATGGAAGAAAAACTCGGTTCACATCCTGGGACATTCCGAAGAGATACTTTCTATCGCTTGATAGCTTCCTGTGCTTGTGATGGTGACGGCGTAAGTGGAACAGAGAGCTGATATGACACCTGAAGAAAAAGCCATTGAAGAGGCGGCCCTCCAGTTTGCTAAGGAACATCGAGCCAGATTGGCTAGGGGGGTTGCAGATACGAAGGTATTTCCTTCGGAAGTATCCCCTCTAACCGTTTTTATGGCCGGGTCACCCGGAGCAGGCAAGACCGAGATTTCAAAAGCTATGGTGGATGTACTTGAGCAGGGGACCGTCAGTGTTGAGGCAAAGAAAATTCTGCGGATTGATCCTGATGACTTTAGATGTCTGATTCCAGGTTACGCCGGTAGCAACTCGTATCTCTATCAACGCGGTGTGACAAGGATACTTGAAAGGGTTTTAGATCGAGTTTTTGAAAAGCGGATTTCATTCCTGCTTGATGGAACACTGGCTAACATTGATGTGGCAAAGCGAAATATTAATAGAGTGTTAGCTAATCAACGAATTGCTCAGGTGATATACGTCTATCAGGAACCAAGCCTCGCTTGGCAGTTTGTTCAGGCTCGCGAGATCACCGAAGGGCGCAATATTCCTTTGGAGGTATTTGTCTTGCAATATCTCGCAGCCAGAAGAAACGTGATTGAGCTACGAAAATGTTACGACGAGCGATTTTTTGTAGATCTGATCATCAAGAACACGGATGGTACGGCTTCGTTTTTTGAGGGGATGTCAGTGCGGAGCGAATTGACGCTCTCATTCCCCAGACCTATGATCAATCCGAGCTCGTAGAGCTATTAACCGGAGTACATAATCATGAGCGCGGCTAAAGACGGAGCATCCAGTCCCTTGGCTGACTTTTTCACCAAGGCGTCGGCGGAAACCAAACGGGACGTCTACAACGCCGTGATCAGCAAAGCTATTGCTTCTCAACGAGCTGTTCTTGAGAAGGCTGAGACGATCAAGAAGGCGAATGCCTCAGCGGAAAAAGGCGCCTGAAAATAAGCGTCTCTTCAATTCCAAAGCCCAGCCACTTGCTGGGCTTTTTTATTTTTTCATCCAGTTACCTGACGCTAACGTGCGCCAGGACAAACACGGGAACCCCATGATCACCACCACAACCCACACCATCGAAGGCCGGCAAATCACAGCCTACCTGGACATCGTCAGCGCCGAGTCGGTGCAGGGCGTTAACGTGATCCGCGACATGTTTGCAGGAATGCGGGATTTTTTTGGTGGGCGTTCGCAGACGCTCGAGCGAGCGCTGAAGGAGGCACGCATTCAGGCGACGGACGAGATCAAGGAGCGGGCGCGGGCGTTGCAGGCCGATGCGGTGGTGGGGCTTGATTTCGAGATCAGCATGCCGGCCGGCAAGGGCGGGATGGTGGTGGTGTTTGTGACCGGGACGGCGGTCAAATTGAGATGAAGCGGCCCGTGGCGGTTAGCGCACGGGCATCGTCAGGTTGATCAGGCGGTGAGCGTAGCGCGTTCGCCCTTGGTGGAGACCTGAAGGAAAAAATAGTTGCTCATTTTGGTGTTGCCCGACTTTTGATATGTAAACAATTGGCCAAGGTCGATGGTTTTTTCGAAGTTGTCCTTGTTCAGAATAAAACCGCCGGTGCCCAGGTATTCCCGATCTTCCTTCACATACTCGAAAGAGCTGCTCGCATATTCGTTGGCGGCGTCTTTCAAGGCGTCGGATTGATTCATGTACTCGGTAAGACGAGCGAGGTCTTCGGCGCTGACCGAGCCGGTAGGGGATGTGGCCTTGAGTTGCCCTTGCGGGTCGACGGTAAAGCCGAAGTCTTTTTCCTCAAGTGTCGGATCGATGTTTTTCAAATCGTCCAGAAACTGCATGTACGTAGTCTTGAGGTATTCATGAGCTGCCATCAAGCGGTCATGAGCGGCGGGAAAGTCTTTGGTGGGCTCGGTGCGGCCAACGTAGACGTCAATGGCGACCATGGGCGTTCCCGGCTCGGAGGGCTGGGAGGGCGACGGATTGCTCGGGTGATAGATGACGCCCGGGGTCAGCTGCGTGCCCGTCGGGTTTTTCATGTCGATCGCGCCGGAGTCGATCATCTCCTTTATTTTTTCGCCACCTGCTTTACCCGCCGCGATCTGCTCGGGGGTGAGCGTGATAGGCGTTGTGTTGATCAGTGACGGCATTCCCTTGATTTCCATGTTCTCTCCCTGAGTTTTTAGCGTAGGAATAAGGGCAACGGCTTGTCTCTGGAAATCTTGAGGGCGGAACGGACGTACGACATGTTTCTGTTTGTTACGTGATCGATTTGTAGGACGTCGGCATCGGCCATTCGTCGGGCTTAGGGTGATCTGAACCACAAGTCCAGTAATGACCGGCTAGTCTCAAAAGCCTTGGTGGTCGATATTTTTCAGGCAGAACAGGCTTGCCGGTATCGACCCATTTTTGAAAGGGGCGAAGAGATGGCTGATCCGTATATCGAAGACGACGGGGCTGAGTTTCCAATCAACAATTGCGTGCAGTGCGGCCAGACTGAATATGTGGCTGGCTTTGGCGAGGATCAGGTCAAGACTGGCAAGATCAAATCGATGGCGCCTCGAGGGCCGAAGTCAAAATTTCTGCCCAAGGTTGCAGCACCTTCCAGGAAATAATCGTCAGCAAAAACGACCCCGCCATTGAGCGGGGTTTTTCATTTTTGGTGTGCGGGGTACTCGAGAGTTTTCTGCAGACATTTGCTGGTTTTCTTTCACAAACTTTTCACAACGACCTACGTAGTCTCAGCTCATCCGTTAGAAAGCAGTACTCCAGCCCGTCTCCCCAGCGGGCTTTTTTTTGCCTGTCATAAAACCTTTTCCATAAACGCTGTCCAACCGTCGCCTATAGCGATGTTGAGCCGGTTTGTGTCTGGACTTTGCCGTCACTAAAGCATTCAATCTCCGCCTTTTCGTTTCCCCCTTTTTTGAGGTTTTCGTCATGCGTTTAACACTGCCTGCTCTGGTTCTGGGCCTTTTGGTTACTCAAGGTGCGATGGCTGCCGGTCAAGGCACTGCCGCGCTCGGTGGTGGTCTGGGTGGCGCGCTGGGTAATGTCGTCGGCCAGAACATGGGCGGCAGCACCGGCGCAGCGATTGGTGCTGGCGTAGCGGGCGCGGCAGGCAGTGCGATTGCCGCTCCGAAGGGCAGTCGCACCAAAGCGGCTATCGGCGGCGGTGTCGGCGCGGCGGGCGGTTCGGTGATCGGCCACAGCCTGGGCGGCAAGACCGGTGCAACCATCGGCGCCGGCCTGGGCGGTGCTGCTGGCGGCGCGGTAGGTACCAACCTGTCGAAAGGCCACAAGCGCCACTGATCCTGAAGGTCAGCTCAAGAAGCCCGGCGTAATGCCGGGCTTTTTCGTTTCTGAACGTTTTTATTCAACGGGTCTCCAAACTCTTACAACCCTCTCGACTAGCAGAGTACTGTGGGAGCAGGTTGAGACACTTGCGCTCCTCCAATACGGAATTGAGGTTCATATCATGCGTTTGACATTGTCCACGTTGGTTCTAGGTCTTTTGGTCGCTCAGGGCGCCATGGCGGCCGGCGATGGTACCGCAGCAGTTGGCGGTGGTCTTGGCGGTGCGCTGGGTAATGTGGTCGGCCAGCAAATGGGCGGCAGCACCGGCGCAGCGATCGGCGCGGGTGTGGGCGGCGCCGCAGGCAGCGCGGTCGGCGCGCGCAAAGGCAGCCGCACAGAAGCGGCCGTCGGCGGCGGTATCGGGGCGGCGGGCGGCTCGGTGGTCGGCCATAGTCTGGGCGGCTCTACCGGTTCGACCATTGGCGCAGGCCTGGGTGGTGCGGCGGGTGGTGCAGTCGGTAACAACCTGGGTAGCGACAGCGGCAGCTCCCATTCCGGTGGCGGCCACAAGCACAAGAACAAACACAGAAACAAACATCGCTAGTTTGACTGTCTAGCGACAGGACTTCTGTGAGTAGGGGCTCTGCAATGCTTGGTTGTAAGACGCCCCGAACTTCATCAACTCGCTGAAACTGTGAGGCGCGCCATGACCCTTGAAACCGAAGACAAAGATAAGCAAGAGGACTCCAGCGGCGTGCCGTATTTGAACGATCCTGGTAATGAAGATCCAGGTTCCTTAATGGACGATGCAACCGTACCGCTTAACGACTCTGACGATGCAGGGGATGTGGGCAACACCGAGTATGAAGAGGAAGACTCGGACGAAGACTGACCGATCGTCCCTCGGATCGAACGCCTGCATAGCCCTATCCTCGAAATATCAGGGCCTGCCCTTCAGGTCCTTCGAGAGGTGCTTATGAACGCTGATCCGAAAGTCGCTGACGGCGACGAAACCCCTGAATATCCGCTGCCTTCACCCACTGATTCACTGAGCCGTGATCAGCGTCCGCCTGATGATGAGGATGACGCAGGTGTGGAGCAGGTTCCGGAGAGTGATGTTACGCGTGGGGATGTGGAGGCGAGTCCCGATGATCCGGATATTGCCGGGGAGGATGGGTCGGGGGAGCCGAGTTGAGATCCTTGCAGTTATTTAAACTGGCTTTTTGAGTATTGAGGCCCGTACATTTGTCGGGCCTTAGCCGCATAAAAATGGATTGTTCGTTACCAAAGAGTCTTGTTCTTGAAATATAGTCGTGACATGGAGTTTTTTATCCTCTCGACTTTTCCTGCTGCTATATATTCATCCAGATCTCGTTTTACATGGTCCAACTCTGTGTATTTTGGATGTTTTTTCGGGACTTCATTTGCATATATGTATAGCCTCCATGAGTCAAACCCATCGATTCTTTCATCTGGTCCATAATCGAAGTCGACACAGGCATCCGGCAAATAAACGCGACAACCTACTCCATGTAGTTCATAGGTAACTTCGTCGTTCACACTCCCTCGCTGGGCGATTTGCTTCGTTCCCCATAGCCTTAAAATGCACCTTTTTCCGAATTTCTCCTCCAGCAGGGCTGTAGCCTTTTCGACTTGGGCTAAGAAGTCATCGATCAAATATTCCAGTTCTTCATTTTTCATCTTCTTGGCCTGTTCAATCTGTCATGTCCAACAGATTCCGCGGATGCTTTGACTTCTTCTATAGTTGTGAAAACACTATTTTTATGGTTGGCAATGTCCGTGATTAACTGGATTGTAACTGGTGTGTGAGTACGTCTTGCTGCCGATGCTCTATGGTGGCCATCAACTATATATCGTTCGCCATTATGCTCAACTACATCAATAGGCCAATCTTCGTCATACCCGTTTTTCTGCATCTGAGTAGCGAGACCTTCAACTCGCTTTGTTGAGCTTTTACCTTCAATAGCATGTGCCCGCCTTAGACTATTTGGGTCAACGCCATGAACCACATCAGGTAACTGCGGCTCCCCCTCATCAACCCCAACCTTCCCAGCCGGATCCTCTTCCCCGATCTCCGGCCGCTTGCACCCATCCCCTCCAGGACAAGTATTCAACCCCAACGGATCAACCCACCCCGTTGGATTCGGCGTGTACTGGTACCCGTTCAACCCACCCGCCAATTTCGCAGGATCCGGCGTCAGGTACCGTCCAACATCCGGGTTGTAATACCGATGCCGGTTGTAGTGCAGCCCCGTCTCCGCGTCGAAGTACTGCCCCTGAAACCGCAAAGGCTGGTCCAGCACTTGATGGGTATCGCGGTTTAGGCGGGTCAGTCGGCCGTAGGCGGTGTATTGCGCGGCCCAGACAATTTCGCCGCTGTAGTCGGTCAGTTCCTGCGGTGTGCCGAGGTGGTCGAGTTGGTAGTAGAACGGGCAGGCCTGTAGCGGGCCTTTGCCGTCGAGCATCGCCAGCGGGCGGAAGGTGCCGGGTTCGTAGATGTAGCTGCGGTAATGCTCGGGGCTGCTTTCGGCGACAACCTTGTCGCCTTGCCAGAAGAACTCGGTGGTCTTGGCATCGACGGTTTTGGCGATGCGGCGGCCGAAGGCGTCGTAGCGATAATTCGCACAACTTCCATTCGGCAAGGTGACGCTAATTAACCGGTGCTGGCAGTCGTAGCGATACTCGGTGACGAGTTTTTGCGCAGTGCCGCGCCGTTCGCGGATGAGATTGCCGAAGGCGTCGTAGTCGTAATGCCGGTCACCCTGCATCAACAGGCGATTGCCCTTAACGCTCGCCAAACCGGGACGATCCTGCATCAGCAAATTGCCCGCCGGGTCGTGGGCGAAGCTTTCCGGCACGTGATCACGGGAATGACGGACGCGGATCAGACGGTCGAGCGGATCGTATTGGTAGCTGCGTTGACCATGGCGGGTGTCGGCGATGTGGTCGAGATTGCCGTTGGCGCTGTAGGCATAATCGCGGCGGTACAGCGGTCGTCGCTGTTGGCTGACGGAGTGGGCTTTCAGGCGACCTTGGTCGTCGTATTGATAATCGCTGAGCAACAAGCCTTGCTGGCGGTGTTGTTCGCGACCCGTGGCGAAGGTGTGGGACGTCAGTCGTGCGCCATTAAGGTCGATGGCCGTCAGCGCGCCGCCCTTGGCATGGTGGTAATCGAGTTTGCTGTTGTCCGGCAGGCGAATGTGATTGAGCTGGCCGCAGGCGTCGTAGCCATAACGCAAGGTGCCCCAGCCTTGGTGTTCGGTGATGAGACGGTCTTGCAGGTCGTAGGCAAATTCCAATGGATGGTCGTGACCATCATCAACGCTGACCAGCCGCCCGAGGCTGTCATAGCGGTATTCGACCTTGATGCCGTCGGGCAGGGTCTTGACCAGCAAGCGCCCGGCCGAGTCCCGCTGGTAACCGGTGATGAGCGTCGAACCGTCATCGCCGAACTCGGTTTTCTCCAGCAGTTGCCCATTGAGGTCGTAGGCGTACGCCGTGCGTTGCCCGTCGAATCCGGTTTCCTGTCGAATCAATCCATTGGGCGTGTAGTCCAGCTGATATTTTTCGCCGGATTCGTTTTCGATTTCCGTCAGAAGCAGCTGCGAATTGTCGTAGCGATACTTCAGCTGAGTGCCGTCAGGGTTGATGCGGCGGCTGACCAGATGCAGGTCGTCGGCATATTCGTAGCGAGTGACGCGGCCCAGTTCGTCCTGCTCGGCGGTGATCTGGCCGTAGGCGTTGTAGCTGAAAGCGCGGGTGGCGCCTGTAGGTAAAGTCGTCTGCACCAGTCGGCCGACGGCATCCCATTGGTAATGGGTGACGGCACCGTGTTCGTCCTGGCGGGTAATCCGTCGCCCCAGTGCATCGTAGGAAAACCGCCGTTGCCCGCCGTCCGGCAACGTCTCTTCGACCAATTGTCCCAGACCGTTCCTGACGAACATGTGCCGACTGGTGTCGGGATAGCGGATCGACAGCAACTGCCCCTGCGCGCCGTAGTGGTAATGGGTGACCTGTCCATCCGGGTCGACAGCTTCGGTGACATCCCCCCGAGCATCACGCCGATACATCCACACCGCTTTGCCGCGACGCCGGGCATGCAGGAAACCGTTGCGATACTCGTAGGAAGTCGGCTCGCCTTCTGGCGGAATTTGTGCCACGAGACGTCCGACTTCGTCATAGCGGTATTCCGTCACCGCCCCGAGCGGATCCTGCTCGGCAATCAATCGGCCCTTGTTGTCATAGGCCTTGCGATGCTCACCGCCATTCGGTTCAACCCGGCGTACCAAGCGCGCCTTATCGTCATGGACGTAAGTTTCTTCACTGCCGTCGACGTTCTTAACCACAACGCCACCCTGGTCATCCCAGATGTAAGCGGTGTCCATCTGCGAAAAACTCGCCCGGTGGCGGACGCATCGCGCAGCCTTGCCGGATTTTTCCCACTCCCAGAAAAAACTCGCCCCACCCGTCAGTTGCCGTTGAAGGATCACGTGCTGGTCGTCGTAGTCGTACCGTTCGCTTTCTCCCGCGGCATTGGTCGCTTCGATCAGGTGATGACGGGCGTTGTAGCGGTAGGAAACCAGCGTCTGTTCTGTACGCCAGGCGTCACTCAGGGAGTCGGCAGGATGAAAAGTCTGATACTGGATAGCGATGAGGTGTCGGCGCTCGTAACACAACAGCAGCGAACGCCCGGCCCCGTTGTCGAGGCGTTGAATGCGATCCTCGCGATCGCGGGTGATGTGTAGCCGGTTGCCATAGGAATCGCTGATCGCCGTCAACTTCCCGTTGCGGAAGTGGTAAAACCTCGGCGTCTCGCCCGCCAGCGCGACAATCAATTCCTGCGGTTCATCCCCTGAATAAATCGCCGCCCGCGACAGGCTGTTATGAATCGTCGGGCGCTCGGCACTCGGCAGCGGAAACGTCGTACGGCGGTTTTCATGGTCGATCCAGATGACCCGCTGACCGTCCCGCTCCAGACGGTGGGCGAGGGAATGAGTCCAGCCCCAGCCCAGGCCACAGTCGAGTTCGACCGCACTGGTGCGATAGAGCCGGGTGAACTCGAACGGCAGGATTCCGTCCAGTGAACCGTCGGTCAGGGTCAGCAGTTCTTCGCCAGTGACCATCGACACCGGGCAGCCATTGGTGCAGGTCAATGGCGCGCAATCGGCGCTGTCGCCGTTAGGATTTGTCGCCTGGTCCGGCGCGTCGTACTGAGGTTCGTGTGGGACCAATCGCGTTTGTGCGTCGGTTTTGTCCCGAGCGATGGCCGCCGGGTTTCTCACCACCAGAACCGGTGACTCGCCGTTACGAATCTCCAACGGCACTGTCGGCGTTGGCCTCACGGGTGCTTGGCGCGCATTGACCGCCAGCGGTTTGAACGCATCTGCGTGGGTCGTCAGCCTGGATTCGGCGGTCAACTCGCTCAGGCGTAATGTGGCGGCCGCCAGCCATTGCCGTGCCCGTGGTGATTTGACTTTACCCAGCACCTTGGCACTTAAAGCGATCTTCACGCCTTGTCCGCGGGTCACCGCCATCAGTAGGAAAGCGATCAGCAGTTCTGTACGAATTTCCGCCACCACCTCGGCGACGAATTGTGGAGGCAGCATCCTCAGCCAACTGGTAAACGCGGCGAGGTGAATAAATAGCAGCGGCTCATCACTCAGCAGCAACAAGCCATTGGCGATGGCGTCAGCGGAGGCCGCGAGCAGCGCGTCCAGCTCGGCCTGGGTCAGGTACTCCAGCAACTTTTCGCTATTGGCTTGCAGGTCCGCGAGCAGGTCGTAGACCTGTTTCACGTCATCCCAAACACCCTGCAACGAATTTCTGACACCCAGCCAGTCCGCTTCTTGCAGCAGGCCGTAGCGCTCACGAAACCCGGCGCTGCCGAACTCTGTCCACAGCGGCTCGAACTCGTTGGTCCATTCCGCGCGCAGCCAGCCTTCGAGTTCGCCGATCAGGCCTTGATAAGAGGCGTAGAGCACCTTGATGTGCTCGGCTGAAACATCGGGAAAGAAGGTGATGCGATAACGCTGGCCCCGACTGCAATCGGAAACTTCGAGAATGCCGCTCGGGCCGATGGTCTTGTGGACAGGTTTACCGAATGTCAGCTCACCGTTGTGATCTGCGATCACTGGTTCGAGTGTCACCGGTGTGTTGCCGATCGGCACGAAACGCGCCGCCTCGAACATATGCACCAGGGTCAACGGGCCTTCGGCGGGGCATTGGGTTACCACGGAGCTGACTGGCGTGGTGGTATTCAGCGGAGCGCGAAGACGAACATCGTTGCCGACCTTGAACACCTGCTCGACATCCAGTGTCCAGCCGGTCCAGAAGTTTTCCGCCCAGCGCTCGTAGTCATTCAGGCAGAGGCGAAACTCACCGAGTACCGCTTCGACATCGGGTTGCTCCGGGTTCATGGCGGCGACCACCATCAGGCCGATGGTGTTGTTCAGGGCCAGGAGTTCATCGGGGTCGAACATTCGCAGTCACTCGCGCGCTTGAATAAGGAGCGCGAGACTTTGCGGGGGATGCGCGAGGAAAGAAGTCGGGAAAGGAGGTGATTGCTGTAGGGATAATCGCTAAATCATCGGCGGCACAGGAATACAGGTTTTTTCACCCGTCGGTCATTGCACGTTGCCCTCAGCCAGCCGCGCTCGTTATGCTGCTGAACCCTTTAATCGATCCGAGTACTGGCCGTACCTGAGCCGCCTGGGATGTCTTTAAGAACGGATCAGATGCGATGAATGCACCACTGAAAGCGTTCGGCCCGATCAAGGCCGTGATTTTCGACATGGATGGCTTGCTGTTGGACACCGAGGGCATTTACACCGAGGTCACGTCGATGATTGTCGAACGTTATGGCCGGACCTTCGACTGGAGCATCAAACAGAACATCATCGGCCGTGGCGCGGGTGACCTTGCGCGTTATGTGGTCGAGGCGCTGGATTTGCCGATCACCGCCGAGGAGTTCCTGGTGATCCGTGAGCCGCTGATGCGCGAGCGTTTCCCCAAGGCCCTGGCGATGCCGGGTGCAGAGGAGCTGGTTCGGCACTTGAAGGCCAACAATATTCCGATTGCGGTGGGCACCAGTTCCTCCCGTCAATCGTTCGGCCAGAAAACCACGTTGCACCGTGACTGGTTTGCGCTGTTTGACTTCGTTGTTACTGCGGATGATCCGGAAGTGGGTGCAGCCAAACCGGCACCGGATATCTTCCTGACGGCTGCGCGGCGCCTGGGTGTCGCACCTGAGGATTGCCTGGTATTCGAGGATTCGCCGTTTGGCGTCACGGCGGCGAAAGCGGCGGGGATGACTGCGATTGCGATCCCGGATGCGGCCATGGCGGACGAAAAGTACGCACACGCGGATGGGATTCTTCGTACGTTGAAGGCGTTCACGCCGAGTGAATGTGGTTTGCCAGCGCTTGAATGGGCGTGATGCAGAAAATGTGGGAGCGAGCCTGCTCGCGAAAGCGGACTAACAATCAACATTGTCGTTGAATGTTAAACCGTCTTCGCGAGCAGGCTCGCTCCCACATTGATTGGCGTTGGCAGACCTGTATCAGGCGCCGAAACCACCATCGATCGTCAGGCTCGCACCGGTGATGTAACCCGCTTCCGGGCCGACCAGGTAAGCAACGAAGCTGGCGATCTCTTCTGCTTTGCCATAACGACCTACCGCCATCAACGGGATCAGGCTCTCGGCGAAGTCACCGCTGGCCGGGTTCATGTCAGTGTCGACCGGGCCCGGTTGCACGTTGTTGATGGTGATGCCGCGCGGACCGAGGTCGCGGGACAGGCCTTTGGTCAGGCCGACCAGCGCCGCTTTGCTCATGGCGTACGGGCCGCCACCGGCGAAGGGCATGCGGTCGGCGTTGGTGCTGCCGATGTTGATGATACGACCACCTTCAGTCATGTGTTTGGCCGCGGCCTGGGTGGCAATGAACACGCTGCGCACGTTGATGGCCAGGGTCTGGTCGAAGTCTTCGAGTTTGAAATCTTCCAGTGGCGCGACGGCCAGCACGCCGGCGTTGTTGACCAGGATGTCCAGGCGACCGAAGGCTTCTACGGTGGCGGTCACGGCGTTGCGAATGGCATCGGCGTCGGCGCTGTCAGCCTTGATGGCGAGTGCCTTGCCGCCGTTGCCGGTGATGCTGTTCTGCAATTCTTCAGCCTTGGCGGTGGAGCTGACGTAGGTGAAGGCAACCGCGGCGCCTTCAGCAGCCAGACGTTTAACAATGGCTGCGCCGATACCGCGGGACCCGCCTTGAATCAAAGCCACTTTGCCGCTGAGGTTCTGAGTAGTCATATCGATCTCCAAAGTCCCGAGGCGAGATGTCTCGGTTGATGGAGCCTAGTATCGATTCGGGATTACCTGCTGTGTAGAGGGTAATTGCGATAGTCTGTGTAAACCAAAAGTTTATAGTGGCGATCATGGAAACCTTCAGCAGTATCGAATGCTTCGTGCGCAGCGCCGAGGTTGGCAGCTTCGCCGAAGCCGCCCGGCGCCTGAGCCTGACCCCGGCGGCCGTGGGCAAGAGCGTCGCCAAACTGGAAGCGAGACTGGGTGTGCGGTTGTTTCAACGCAGCACCCGTAGCCTGACGTTGACCGAAGCCGGTCAGTTATTTTTGAGCGAAGTCAGCGCCAGCCTGCACACCATTCAAAACGCCGTGGCCAACCTCGCGAGTGCCGAAGGGCGCCCGGCAGGCACGCTGAAAGTCAGCATGGGCACGGTGTTCGGGCGGTTATATATCGTGCCGTTACTGGGGGAGTTTCTAAAACGCTTTCCGGCGATCAACCCGGACTGGCATTTCGATAATCGCCAGGTCGATCTGATTGCACAGGGTTTTGATGCGGCGATTGGCGGCGGATTCGAACTGCCTCAGGGCGTGGTGGCGCGCAAGTTGACACCGGCGCATCGGGTGCTGGTGGCATCTGCCGAGTATCTGGCAGGGCGAGAGGCGATCGTCGAACCTGACGACCTCAAATCGTGCGACGGGATTCTGATCCGTTCACCGCAAACCGGTCGCGTGCGCTCCTGGCAACTGACCAGTCGCGCTCAGCAACACAGCCCGTTGATGCTCAAGGCGCGGATGACCATGAGTGATTCGGAGGCGGCATGTGCCACGGCGGCTCAGGGTTTGGGGATTGCGCTGGTGAGCATGCCGTTTGCCGTGGGTTATCTGGAGGCCGGGACGTTGCAACGGGTTTTGCCGGACTGGTACGTCGACGATGGCAATATTTCGATCTATTACGCGGAGCACAAATTGTTGCCGGGCAAGACCCGGGCGTTTGTGGATTTCATTATTGAGCAGTTTGCGGAGCGGGGGTTGGGGGAGCGGTTCAGTGCGATTTGAATTCGGTTCTTGACCGTGTTGAGGCCTTCGCGGGCAAGCCTCGCTCCTACAGGACCTGCGCAAATCCCTGTAGGAGCGAGGCTTGCCCGCGAAGAACGATGACGCGGTCTACCGGCCAAACCGCCCCGGCCACCCAATAATCGTCTTCGGCCGCGGTGTCGCATAAGTCCGCACCTTCGACGTCGACAACCCCAACCGCACCAGCGATTCAGCAATGGTCACCGCCGCCGTCACGCCATCCACCACCGGCACGCCGGTGCGTTGGCGGATCTGCTCATCGAGCCCGGCCATGCCGCCGCAACCCAGGCAAATCACCTCGGCTTTATCTTCCAGCACGGCCAATTCCGCCTGGCGAACAATCGCCTCCAGCGCGCGCTGCGGATCGGATTCCAGCTCCAGCACCGCTAAACCACTGGCGCGCACTGACGCACAACGATCCCACAACCCCGACAACTTCAGGCGATCCTCGATCAGCGGCACGGTGCGGTCCAGAGTGGTGACGACCGAGTAGGCGTGGCCGAGGAACATCGCGGTGCTGGCGCCAGCATCGGTGATATCCACCACGGGCACGTTGAGCAATTCCTGCAAACCTTCGCGACCGTGTTCGCCATAACCAGCCTGGATCACCGCGTCGAAGGGTTGGTCGTAGGACATGACCCGGTCCATCACCGCGATGGCCGCCAGGTAACTTTCGAAATTGCCTTCGATGGAATCGGCACCAAAATACGGCGTCAGGCCGACGATTTCAGTGCCGGGCGCAGCCACGGACTGGGCCTGGCGGGCGATGGCCTGGGTGATGGATTCGGTGGTGTTGACGTTGACCACGAGAATTCGCATGGGAAATCCTTATAGCGGGGTGGTTCTGCGGCCCGACGTTGCCGGGCCGCCAGGGGATTAATGGCTGACGTTATCGACCGCGATGCTTTCACCGCTGACATCGTCGTAATGCGGCTGCCGTTTGGCGATGATCAGGTAGAGCATCCCTGCAATCCCGGCGCCAATCAGCCAGGAGAACGGCGATACGAGATGGAAACCCGGCATCAGCGCCAGGACGATGGCGATCAAGGCTGCAGGAATGAACGCCGCCACGGCGCGGAGATTGACGCCACGGCTGTAGTAATAAGCGCCGTTGGGGTCTTCGCTGTACAACTGCGGCACGTTGATCTGACCTTTTCGTACAAGCCAGTAGTCGACCATGATCACTCCATACAACGGGCCGAGCAGGGCGCCGAGGCCGGACAGGAAATACACGATCACTAATGGGCTGTTGTAGAGGTTCCACGGCAGGATCAGCACGGCGATGGTCGCGCTGATCAATCCGGCGCGGCGGAAGGTCAGGTATTTCGGCGCCAGGTTGCTGAGCACGAAGGCCGGGGCGACGAAGTTGGCCATGATGTTCACCGCCACGGTGACGATCAGGAAGGCCAGGCAACCGAGCACCAGGAAGAAGGTGTTGGGAATTGAGGCGATGATTTCTGTCGGGCTTTCAATGATCCGGCCATTGATCTGAAATTGCGCACCGCAAAGCAGGACGGTGATGCTGGCGAACACCAGAATATTTACCGGCAGGCCCCAGAAATTTCCGACCTTGATGGTTTTGCGGCACGGCGAGGAACGGGCGAAGTCGCAGAAGTTGAGAATCAGCGTGCCGTAGATCGACAGCCACAACGCACCACCGGCGAAGATATTGCGCCACATCTCACCACCGGTCAGCGGTTCGCGGATCGACCATGCGATGGTCGCATCGGCCTGGAAGTACATCCATCCGGCGAGGGACGCGACGGTCAGCAGGATCACCGGCCCGGCAAATGCCTCGTAGCGCCGCACCATTTCCATGCCATATGCCAGGATCGCCAACTGCACGAACCAGATCGCCACGAAACAGATCCAGCCCAGAGTCGACAGGCCGAGGATCGAGTCGTGGTCGTAATCGGCGAAGCCGGGGTGCACCGCCGTCAGCAATACGCGAAAGACCACCGAGGCAAGGTACGTCTGAATTCCGAACCAGGCGATGGCGATAACGGCGCGGATCAGTGCAGGAATTTGCGCCCCGTGGATGCCGAAACTGATCCGGCTGATCACCGGGAACGGCACCCCGGTTTTCTGGCCCATGTAGCCGGAGAGGTTCATGAAGAAATACACCAGCGCCGCGCCGATTCCCAGCGACAACAAAATCTGCCAGCCGCCCAGACCCAGGGCATACAGGCCGATGGCGAACGAGTAGTTGGCGATGTTGTGAACGTCGTTGGTCCACAGGGCGAAGATGCTATAGCGCCCCCAACGCCGGCCTTCAGCCTTGGTCGGCGCCAGGTCTTTGTTGTGCAGACGCGAGCTGAGTACCACCGGCGTTTGAAGGGGCTGATCGTGAACATTGAGGGCAGGTTGAGAGGAGGGCAGATCCAGCGCGATGTTGTTATTGGATAGGCTAGTACGCATTCCGGCAGGCTCCTGATCCTCGAACGCCGCGATGACTGTGCATGAGCATTGGCTCGACAAATCTTCGTCGCGGGGTGGCGAGAATCACTGGTTACGGGGCATCTGCAGCCTGTACGGGATAGGGCGCTTCAGGCTTGCGGATCGAAAGTGTGTGTATGTTTTGAATAGGATTGTATACAAAACATATATGCACTTAAGCCAGATCTATGCCATCTCTGGATCTATGTAATTCGGCATTAATTTCGTTTTGTTATTGGTAGGCGCTAACTAACTGAAAATAAAACGCTATATATTGACCGATTGAACAGGTATTTATTTATCAGTGGGGTATGTGGGAAACGTCGACTGAGGAAGTCAGGAAAGGGGTATGTAACTTTTTGGGGCGAAGAAACAAAAAGTGCACACATAAATGGCACTTATGGTGACATTCGTGTGTACACATTTATTAAGCCGAGAATCGAACCTGTGGGAGCGGGCTTGCTCGCGAAGGCGTCGTGTCAGTCGACTTCAATTTCGACTGACTCACCGCTTTCGCGAGCAAGCCCGCTCCCACATTTGGATCTTCGCAAGACTGGGGTTATGCCTTGGATTTGCTAATGATGTTGCCCGCATGCAACCCGCATTCTTTCTGCGTCGCTTCTTCCCACCACCAGCGGCCTTCACGCTCATGCTGGTTCGGTAACACCGGACGGGTGCACGGCTCGCAGCCGATGCTGATGAAGCCACGTTCGTGCAGGCTGTTGTAAGGCAGCTCCAGCATGCGGATGTAACCCCAGACCTCTTCGCTGGTCATCTGCGCCAGCGGGTTGAACTTGTACAGCGTGCGCTCCGGGGTGGAGAACGCGGTGTCGATTTCCAGCACGGCAACGGCGCTGCGGGTGCCCGGGCTCTGGTCGCGGCGCTGGCCGGTGGCCCATGCGGGGACGTCGGACAGTTTGCGCCGCAGCGGCTCGATCTTGCGGATACCGCAGCATTCGCCATGGCCGTCCTTGTAGAAACTGAACAGGCCTTTTTCCTTCACGAACGGTTCAAGTTTCGTGTAGTCCGGCGACACCAGCTCAATGTCGATCTTGTAGTGCTCGCGCACCTGATCGATGAAACGGTAGGTCTCGGGGTGCAAGCGGCCAGTGTCGAGGCTGAACACCTTGACGTTCTTGTTCAGCTTCCAGGCCATGTCCACCAGCACCACGTCCTCGGCGCCGCTGAAAGATATCCACAGGTCATCGCCAAACTCGGCGAACGCGAGTTTCAGGATGTCCTGGGCGGATTTGTTGGCATAGGTCGTGGCGAGTTCCACGACATCGAACGATGGGCTCATCAGGGCGGCTTCCTACAGGTCGGTGGCGCTGGGCGCTCTATATGGGGCCGATGGTAACAAAATCCCACGGCTGCTGGCGCGCCCTCTGCGTTGCGCAGGCTGGCCCGAGTCGCTAGAGTTCGGCAGTCCTTTTACTCGCTCGACTCAATAATCAATACAAATGGGAGTGTCTTGTGGAAATTGCCTGTCTGGATCTTGAAGGTGTGCTGGTCCCGGAAATCTGGATCGCCTTCGCCGAAAAAACCGGAATCGAATCCCTCAGGGCCACCACCCGGGACATTCCCGACTACGACGTGCTGATGAAGCAGCGCCTGCGGATCCTTGATGAGCATGGCCTGAAGCTCTCGGACATTCAGGAAGTAATCGCCACGCTGCAACCGCTGGACGGCGCCATCGAGTTCGTCAACTGGCTGCGTGAACGCTTCCAGGTGGTGATCCTGTCGGACACGTTCTATGAGTTTTCCCAGCCGCTGATGCGTCAACTCGGCTTCCCGACCTTGCTGTGCCATCGCCTGATTACCGACGATGCCGGACGGGTGACCAGCTATCAGTTGCGTCAGAAAGATCCCAAGCGTCAGTCGGTTTTGGCCTTCAAGAGCCTTTATTACCGGGTGATTGCGGCGGGGGATTCCTACAACGACACGACGATGCTGGGCGAGGCGGATGCCGGGATTCTGTTCCATGCGCCGGACAACGTGATTCGCGAATTCCCGCAGTTCCCGGCGGTGCACAGCTTTGAGGATTTGAAGCAGGAATTTATCAAGGCTTCGAATCGCGCTTTGAGTTTGTAGGCGTTTTCGAAGGCGCCTTCGCGGGCAAGCCTCGCTCCTACAGGTTCTGTGTCGATCACGACTCGACACAATCCGTGTAGGAGCGAGGCTTGCCCGCGAAGCTCTTAAAGGCCTTGCAGCGTATCCAGCAACACCTTCACCTTGGTAATCGATTCCTGATACTCGGCCTGCCATTCCGAATCCGCAACAATCCCGCCACCACCCCAGCAACACACCTGCCCATCCTTGACCAGCAGACTGCGAATTGCGATGGAGCTGTCCATCTCGCCGCGCACGTCCAGGTACACCAACGAGCCGCAGTACAAACCACGACGGGTCGGTTCCAGTTCATCAATGATCTGCATCGCGCGGATTTTCGGCGCACCGGTAATCGAGCCGCCCGGGAAACTGCCGGCGATCAGGTCCAAGGCATCTTTGTCATCCGCCAATTCACCGGTGACGCTGCTCACCAGGTGATGCACGTTCGGATAACTTTCCAGGCTGAACAACTCCGGCACCCGCACCGAACCGATGCGGCAGGTGCGACCGAGGTCGTTGCGCAGCAGGTCGACGATCATCAGGTTTTCCGCGCGGTCCTTGGGGCTGGCCAGCAGTTCGGCGGCATTCGCGGCGTCTTCGGCCGGGGTCAGGCCGCGAGGGCGGGTGCCTTTGATTGGACGGGTTTCGACTTGGCGCTCACTGACTTTGACGAAGCGTTCCGGTGACAAACTCAGCACTGCGCCACCATCGGGCAGGCTCTGGAACCCGGAAAACGGCGTCGGGCAAGCCGCACGCAGCGCACAATAGGCGGCCCATGGATCGCCCTCGCATGGCGCGCGAAAGCGCTGGGCGAAATTGACCTGATAGCAGTCACCGGCCTGAATGTACTGCTGGATCCGCTCAAGGGCCTGGCGATATTGGCCGGCGCTGAGGTCGGCATGCATTGGGCTGTTCAGTTTGAACGGCTCGACTGCATCAACCTCAGGCTGAGCGAACAGCGTGATCAGGCGTTGCCGCTCGTCATCGGCCAGCGTCGGGTGGAACACTAACTGACTGGTCATCCGCTGGTGATCGCTGATCAACGCCCAGCCATACAAACCGAAACGCGCATCCGGCAGATGCAGGTCGTCCCGGGCCTGGCTCGGCAGGTTTTCCAGATGACGGCCGAAGTCGTAACTCAGGTAACCGATCAGGCCGCCGGCGAAGGGCAACTCATCCGGGACGGACGCTTCGCCCAGTTGTGTCAGATTGTCCCGAAGGCGTTGCAGGAAATCGGCACCGCTTTCCTCCGCGAGCACGGCCAACTGCTCCAGCGGCCATGCGCTGAGCAAGTCAAAGCGCCCGCGATCGGCACTTGGGCGGCCACTGTCGAGCAGCACGGCGCCGGGGGCATGACGAATCGCCGCGAAGTAGTCGGCGGGGTTGGTGCGATAGGGGAGCGGGTGTACGGAACAAGTCAACATGAGCGTTGCGGATCAGCCATCGAGGCGGGGTGGCGATTGTAGTCCTCTGCAGGAATTGCTCCTAGAGGGGATGTCGGGGATTGGCAGGTTGAGTGCTTTGTTGGCTGTCAGTCGGTCTTCGCGGGCAAGCCTCGCTCCTACAAAGGAGCGCGGACACCTGTAGGAGCGAGGCTTGCCCGCGAAGGCCGCGCCTCAATCCCGGATCAACCCTCAACCGGCGGAATATGCCCAAACATCTCCTGAACAAACTCCACCCGCTCCTGCACGGTCTCGATCACTCCGCGAGCCTTCAACTCTTCCAGCCGCGCCTCGACCGCATGGGTACGCAACGTCAGCCCACAATCATTGGCAATCTGGATGTTCAACCCAGGCCGGGCGTTCAGTTCAAGAATCAGCGGACCTTTCTCCTGGTCGAGCACCATGTCCACGCCGATATAACCCAGGCCGCACAACTCATAGCAGCCTGCGGCGAGTTTCATGAAACCGTCCCAGTAGGGCAGTTGCACGCCATCCACCGCGTTGGTGGTGTCCGGGTGTTTGGTGATGATGTTGTTCAGCCAGGTGCCGCGCAGGGTCAGGCCGGTGGCCAGGTCCACACCGACGCCAATCGCGCCTTGGTGCAGGTTGGCCTTGCCGCCGGACTGGCGGGTCGGCAGGCGCAACATGGCCATGACCGGATAACCCATTAACACGATGATGCGGATATCCGGCACGCCTTCGTAGCTGATGCTCTTGAAGATCTGGTCCGGCGTCACGCGGTATTCGATCAGCGCGCGATCCCGGTGGCCACCCAGGGAATACAGGCCCGTGAGGATACTGGAGGCATGGTGCTCGATTTCCTCATGGCTGATGATCTTGCCGGACACCGTGCGATAACGGCCCTCGAAACGGTCGGCCACCACAATAATGCCGTCACCGCCCGCGCCCTGGGCTGGTTTGATCACGAAGTCGCTGCGCCCGCCAATGATCTTGTCGAGGTTGTCGATTTCCTTCTCGGTGGAAATGATCCCGTACAACTCCGGCACGTTAATGCCGGCGGCAATCGCGCGTTCCTTGGTGATGATCTTGTCATCGACAATCGGGTACAGGCTGCGCTTGTTGTACTTGAGCACGTAGTCCGCGTTGCGCCGATTGATCCCCATGATGCCCCGGGCTTCCAGGGCCTTCCAGGTCTTCCAGAAACCGAACATTACGAGTCAGCCTTGAGGAACGCTTTGAAGCGGACCAGCTCGGTCAGGCGGTAGCCGCGATAGCGACCCATGGCCAGCATGAAACCCACCAGGATCAACAGGATCGCCGGGAAGGTGAACACGAAGTAGACCAGTTCCGGCACGCTCATGATCAGGTGCGCCAGCGACGCGGCGAACAGCGTACCAATCGCCACTTTCAAGGCGTGCCCGGCACCGCGTTCTTCCCAGGTGATCGACAGGCGTTCGATGGTCATGGTCAGAATCACCATCGGGAACAGCGCCACCGACAACCCGCGCTCCAGGCCGAGTTTGTGGCTGAACAAGCTGATTGCCGCGATCAGCACCACGACAAAGGTCAGCACCACCGAAAGCCTTGGCAGCATTTGCAGCTTCAAGTGTTCAAGGTAGGAACGCAGCGACAGCCCCAACGCGGTGATGATGGTAAACAGCACAATCCCGAAGCCCAGTTGCGTCTCGCGGAAGGCCAGGGCGATCAGCACCGGAGTAAAGGTGCCGAGGGTCTGCAGGCCGATCAGGTTGCGCAGGATCAGGATCACCAGCACGCCAATCGGGATCATCACCATGATCATGAAGGTCTGCTGGGTTTGCAGCGGCAGGCCGTACAGCGAGTATTCGAGGAAGTTGGCGTCGGTGTTTTCGTCGGTCAGCTTGGCCAGGCGAATGGCGTTCATTTCGCTGTTGTTCAGACTGAAGGTGACGTTGGCTTTCTTGCCGCCATCGACGGTGATCAGGTTTTCGTCGCCGGTCCACCACAGCAGGCGGTCGGTCGGCATGCCCTGTTCGCCGGTTTCCGGGTTGAAGTACAGCCAGTCGGTGCCATTGAAGCTGCGCAGCCACAGTTCAGGGGTTTGCGGTTGGTCGGCCACCAGACGGATGGTGTGGACCTTCTCCACCGGCACGTGGGCGATGGACAGGACCAGCTCGACGATCCGGGCCTTGTTCGCGGTGGACGGATCGCCGCCGAGCAGCAGCTTCACGTTGTCGTCGTTGAGATTGTTGACACGCTTGATCGCTTCGCCGACGAAGGTTTCGACGTCGGCCGAGTGTTGGCGGATCGGCGCGAGCAGGGCTTCGGCAGCGACTTTTTCCGCGCCTTCGACGGCGATGCTGTCGCGGAACGTCGGGCCTTTGATCTTGGATTTTTCGCCGCTGTAGCGCTTGGTCAGCACCAAGCGGTAATAAAGCGTCTGGTTACCTTTGGCCCGACGCGCCGACCAGGTGACTTTGCGGTTGCCATCGACCCGGTTCACGGCCACGCCGTAGTTATTGGAGATGAAGCTTTCGTTCAGGCTCACATAGTCGCGGCTCAGGGGCGGCACGAACATCTGGATCTTGACCGGGTCCTTGGCACTGGCGACGAACTCGACCTTGGCGTCGATGTTCCACAAGTCGTCCGTGGCGTCTTCGGTGACGGGAATCCCGAGCACGAAGATCTGGTAGGCCGTAACTGAAATGCCCAGCACCACCAGAATGGCGATCAGGATTTTCAGGTGGAGGTTAATAGAGCGCATTGGAATTACTCTGCGGTATGAGCGTCGGTGGCGCAGGCGGGTTTGCCAGCAGCGTATTTAAGACTGGGGTCGACCAGCGCATCGAAGCGTTTGAGGGCTTCGGAGCCGATCAGGAGCGGGTATTGGAAGGCGCTGCGGTCGGTCAGGTTCACTTCGATGCTGCGCAACGCCGAACCCATGCAGATATCCAGCTCGATCACCGGGCGGGCCGTGTACTTCTTGCCTTCTTCCGGGTCGTAGTCACCGGCCCGGCGCTTGATTTTGCTGACCCGGGCCAGTGGCCGTTCGATCGGGTGCGAGTGCGCGGCATCGATCGCCAGATAAAAGCGCACCCAGGATTCGCCATTGCGTTTGAAACGTTTGATGTCGCGAGCACTCAAGGACGCGGTTTTTGCCCCGGTGTCGAGTTTGGCGGCGACTTCCAGGTCAATGCCGTTCAGCGAGGCGTACTCGTTGAGGCCGTACACGGTTTTTTCCCCCGCGGCGGCGACACCGGGCAGGAACAAGAAATAAAGAAAGGTGGGGAAGGGCTTGAGTCTCATAAATCCTGGGTGCGCAGCGGTCCGTACTTCGATTCAAGGCCCTGGCATCGCTGCGCAAGCTCCCTCGTATGCCTATCAGCTATTTATGACAAGCCGTGCAGATGCAAATGACAAACAAATGCGGGCAGCATTCTAGCACGGTGGTTTTATGGCGCCACCGCTGGCAGGGGGCTATAAACAAGGGTGCTGCGTCGTTATGGTGCAGGCGGTTATTAGACGATTGTCGACAATGCCTATTTATCCTTTGACTCTACGGCCTGTATTCGCTAGTTTTTGCCGCATTGGCTAACAAGGTGTCGACAATATGCTGGATCAACTCGATCCCCCGGTCATTGCGCAGGATGATTCGGAAACACTTTCCGAGAACGTCTTCCGGCGCATCCAGGCGGCCATCGTCAAGGGCGAGATCGCCCCGGGCAGCAAGATCTCCGAGCCGGAGCTGGCCCGCACCTATGGCATCAGCCGCGGACCGTTGCGCGAAGCAATCCACCGTCTCGAAGGCCAGCGCTTGCTGGTGCGCATACCGCACGTCGGGGCGCGCGTCGTTTCCCTGAGCCACGCCGAGTTGCTGGAACTCTACGAAATCCGCGAATCCCTGGAAGGCATGGCGTGTCGCCTGGCCGCCGAGCGCATGACCCTCGAAGAAATCGACGAACTGCGCCGGGTCCTTGAAACCCATGAGCGCGATGCGGCATTCCAGGCCGGTGTCGGTTACTACCAGCAGGAAGGCGATTTCGACTTTCACTACCGGATCATCCAGGGCAGCGGTAACCGCACCCTGACCCAGATGCTCTGCGGCGAGCTGTATCAACTGGTGCGCATGTACCGCATCCAGTTTTCCACCACACCCAATCGCCCGCGCCAGGCTTTTGCCGAGCACCACCGGATTCTCGACGCCATCGCCGACCGTGACGGTGAGCTGGCCGAGTTGTTGATGCGCCGTCACATTGGCGCCTCCAAACGCAATATCGCCCGTCACTACCAGGACGGCGCCACTAAGACAGCCACTGAACGAGGTGAGTCATGAGTTCCAACAAGAGCACTCCAGGCCAGCGTTTCCGCGATGCGGTCGCCAGCGAGCATCCTTTGCAGGTGGTCGGCGCGATCAACGCCAACCACGCGCTGCTGGCCAAGCGCGCCGGTTTCAAGGCGATCTACCTGTCGGGTGGCGGGGTGGCTGCCGGCTCTCTCGGCGTACCGGACTTAGGGATCACCGGCCTGGATGACGTGCTGACCGACGTGCGCCGCATCACCGACGTCTGCGACCTGCCGCTGCTGGTGGACGTGGACACCGGTTTCGGTTCCTCGGCGTTCAACGTCGCGCGCACCGTCAAGTCGATGAGCAAGTTCGGCGCGGCGGCGATTCATATCGAAGACCAGGTCGGCGCCAAGCGCTGCGGTCACCGTCCTAATAAAGAGATCGTGTCGCTGCAGGAAATGGTCGACCGCATCAAAGCCGCCGTCGATGCCCGTACCGATGACAGCTTCGTGATCATGGCGCGCACCGATGCGTTGGCCGTTGAAGGTCTGGAATCTGCCTTGGACCGCGCTGCCGCGTGTATCGAGGCCGGCGCCGACATGGTCTTTCCGGAAGCCATCACCGAACTGGACATGTACAAGCTGTTCGCCAACCGCGTGAAAGCGCCGATCCTGGCCAACATCACCGAGTTCGGTGCGACGCCGTTGTTCACCACCGAGCAACTCGCCGCGGCCGACGTGTCGCTGGTGCTATACCCATTGTCGGCGTTCCGCGCGATGAACAAGGCAGCGGAAAACGTCTACACCGCGATCCGCCGCGACGGCACGCAACAGAACGTGATCGACACCATGCAAACCCGCATGGAGCTTTACGATCGCATCGACTACCACACCTTCGAGCAGAAGCTCGATGCGTTGTTTGCCGCGAAAAAATGAAGATCAAAAGATCGCAGCCTCGCTCCGCTCGACAGCTCCTACAGGTTGTTGCCGAACGAGGTCAATGTAGGAGCTGTCGAGTGAAACGAGGCTGCGATCTTTTCGGCAACACCCAAAAGTCCTGATGAATCACAACTTGCCGATTCCCTAAAAATTTCAAGATTGGAGACAGCAATGGCCGAAGCAAAAGTACTCAGTGGCGCCGGGCTCCGTGGCCAGGTTGCCGGGCAAACCGCACTGTCCACCGTGGGCCAGTCCGGCGCAGGCCTGACCTATCGTGGCTATGACGTTCGCGAACTGGCGGCTGACGCGCAGTTCGAAGAAGTCGCCTACCTGCTGCTGTACGGCGAACTGCCGACCAAAACGCAATTGGCAGGCTACATCGACAAACTGAGCAAGCTGCGCGACCTGCCGCAAGCGCTCAAAGAAGTGCTGGAACGCATCCCCGCCGATGCCCACCCGATGGACGTGATGCGCACCGGTTGCTCGTTCCTGGGCAACATCGAGCCGGAAAAAGACTTCGGCGCACAACACGATGTCACCGACCGCCTGCTGGCCGCCTTCCCGGCGATCATGTGTTACTGGTATCGCTTCAGCCACGACGGTAAACGCATCAATTGCGTGACCGACGAACAGACAATTGGCGGCCACTTCCTGCACTTGCTGCACGACAAGAAGCCGAGCGACCTGCACGTCAAAGTGATGAACGTGTCGCTGATCCTCTATGCGGAACACGAGTTCAACGCTTCGACCTTCACCGCCCGTGTCTGCGCGTCGACCCTGTCGGACATGTTCTCCTGCATCACCGCCGCCATCGGTTCCCTGCGCGGTCCGTTGCACGGCGGCGCCAACGAAGCAGCGATGGAAATGATCGAGCGCTTCAAGTCGCCGGAAGAGGCGATCAAAGGCACCCTCGGCATGCTCGAGCGCAAGGACAAGATCATGGGCTTCGGTCACGCGATCTATAAGGACAACGATCCGCGCAACGAGGTGATCAAGGGCTGGTCGAAAAAACTCGCGGACGAAGTCGGAGACACCGTGTTGTTCCCGGTTTCCGAAGCCATCGACAAAACCATGTGGGAGCAAAAGAAACTGTTCCCGAACGCCGACTTCTACCATGCGTCGACGTACCACTTCATGGGCATTCCGACCAAATTGTTCACACCGATTTTCGTCTGCTCGCGCCTGACCGGCTGGGCCGCGCATGTGTTCGAACAACGTGCCAACAACCGCATCATCCGCCCGAGCGCCGAATACGTCGGCGTCGAACAGCGCAAGTTCGTGCCAATCGAACAACGCTGACCGGTGGCGGCCAGCGCGGGTTGCTGAATAAACCGCAAACCCCTGTGGGAGCGGGCTTGCTCGCGAAGACGGACTGACATCCAACATTGATGTCGACTGATACACCGCTTTCGCGAGCAAGCCCGCTCCCACATTTGATCCGGTTTCAATTCAGTCCCGAAGCCAGGCCCCACCCTTTTGCAACTACCGTGACCGAGTCCTGACCGATGAACACAGAATTCCGCAAACCGCTGCCCGGCAGCCATCTGGATTATTTCGACGTCCGTGCGGCGGTCGAAGCGATCCAGCCTGGCGCCTATGACACCCTGCCGTACACCTCCCGCGTGCTCGCGGAAAACCTGGTGCGTCGCTGCGACCCGGCCACGCTCACCGATTCCCTGAAGCAATTCATCGAGCGCAAGCGCGACCTCGACTTCCCGTGGTTCCCGGCCCGCGTGGTCTGCCATGACATTCTTGGCCAGACCGCCCTGGTCGACCTCGCCGGCCTGCGCGACGCCATCGCCCTGCAAGGTGGCGACCCGGCGCAAGTGAATCCGGTGGTGCCGACGCAGTTGATCGTCGATCACTCCCTGGCCGTCGAGCGCGGTGGCTTTGATCCGGAGGCGTTCGAGAAGAACCGCGCCATCGAAGACCGTCGCAACGAAGACCGTTTCCACTTCATCAACTGGACCAAAAAAGCCTTCAAGAACGTTGATGTGATTCCGCCGGGCAACGGGATCATGCACCAGATCAACCTGGAGAAAATGTCTCCGGTGATCCAGGTGCGTGACGGCGTTGCGTTCCCCGATACCTGCGTCGGCACCGACAGCCACACCCCGCACGTCGATGCCCTGGGCGTGATCGCCATCGGCGTTGGTGGTCTGGAAGCCGAGAGCGTGATGCTCGGTCGCGCGTCGTGGATGCGCCTGCCAGAAAGTGTCGGCGTTGAACTGACCGGCAAGCTGCAACCGGGCATCACCGCCACCGACATGGTGCTGGCGCTGACCGAGTTTTTGCGTAAACAGAAAGTCGTCGGCGCGTGGCTTGAATTCTTCGGTGAAGGCGCTTCGGCGCTGACCCTCGGCGACCGCGCAACCATCTCCAACATGGCCCCGGAATACGGCGCCACTGCCGCGATGTTCTACATTGATCAGCAGACCATCGACTACCTCAAACTCACCGGCCGTGAAGACGAGCAGGTAGCGCTTGTCGAGAACTACGCCAAGACCACCGGCCTGTGGGCTGACAGCCTGAAGGGCGCGCAATACGAGCGCGGCTTGAGCTTCGACCTGTCCTCTGTGGTGCGCAACATGGCCGGCCCGAGCAACCCGCACGCTCGCGTCGCGACGTCGGACCTTGCCGCCCAAGGCATCTCCGGCCAGTGGACCGAAGTGCCTGGCCAGATGCCGGACGGCGCGGTGATCATCGCCGCCATCACCAGTTGCACCAACACCAGCAACCCGCGCAACGTCATCGCCGCCGGCCTGCTGGCGCGCAATGCCAACAAGCTCGGATTGACCCGTAAGCCTTGGGTCAAATCGTCCCTGGCGCCGGGCTCGAAAACCGTCGCGCTGTACCTTGACGAAGCGGGGCTGACCAGCGAACTCGAACAGCTCGGCTTCGGCATCGTCGCGTTCGCTTGCACCACCTGCAACGGCATGTCTGGCGCACTGGATCCGGTGATCCAGCAAGAGATCATCGACCGCGATTTGTATGCGACCGCTGTGCTTTCCGGCAACCGTAACTTCGACGGGCGGATTCACCCGTACGCCAAGAATGCGTTCCTCGCTTCACCGCCGCTGGTGGTGGCTTACGCCATCGCCGGGACCATCCGTTTCGACATCGAAAAAGACGTGCTGGGCGTGGTCGATGGCAAAGAAATTCGCCTGAAAGACATCTGGCCGAGCGACGAAGAAATCGACGCCGTGGTGAAAGTCTCGGTGAAGCCGGAGCAGTTCCGTCAGGTCTACATTCCGATGTTCGCCATCCACGAAGATACCGGCCCGAAAGTCACGCCGCTGTACGACTGGCGCGAGATGAGCACCTACATCCGCCGTCCGCCGTACTGGGAAGGCGCGCTGGCCGGCGCGCGTCCGCTCAAGGGCATGCGCCCGCTGGCGGTGCTGCCGGACAACATCACCACCGATCACCTGTCGCCATCCAACGCGATCATGCTCGACAGCGCCGCCGGTGAATACCTGGCGAAAATGGGCTTGCCGGAAGAGGACTTCAACTCTTACGCAACCCACCGTGGCGACCACTTGACCGCGCAGCGCGCGACCTTTGCCAACCCGAAACTGTTCAATGAAATGGTCCGGGAAAACGGCAAGGTCAAGCAGGGTTCGCTGGCCCGCGTCGAGCCGGAAGGTCAGGTCATGCGCATGTGGGAAGCCATCGAAACCTACATGGAACGCAAGCAGCCGCTGATCATCATTGCCGGCGCCGACTACGGTCAGGGTTCGTCGCGGGACTGGGCGGCGAAAGGCGTGCGCCTGGCCGGTGTTGAAGCGATTGCCGCCGAAGGTTTCGAGCGCATTCACCGCACCAACCTGGTGGGCATGGGCGTGTTGCCACTGGAGTTTTTGCCGGGCACCGACCGTCACACGTTAGGCATCGATGGCAGCGAAACTTATGACGTGATCGGCGACCGCACGCCGCGTGCGCAGTTGACGTTGGTGATCAATCGTCTGAATGGCGAGCGCATTGAAGTGCCGGTGACTTGCCGCCTCGACACCGCTGAAGAAGTCTCGATTTACGAAGCGGGCGGCGTGTTGCAGCGCTTTGCCCAGGACTTCCTTGAATCGGCCGTCGCCGTTTAATCATGACGTGCGAGCAGGGGATTTTAAGTCCCTTGCTTGCCATAGAGGAGCACCATGGCTCACGCACCCCAGATCAAAATCCCCGCCACCTACATGCGCGGCGGCACCAGCAAAGGCGTGTTCTTCAGCCTGAAAGACCTGCCCGAAGCGGCACAGATTCCGGGCCCGGCGCGCGATGCCTTGTTGCTGCGCGTCATCGGCAGCCCGGACCCGTACGACAAGCAAATCGACGGCATGGGCGGCGCGACGTCCAGCACCAGCAAAACCGTGATCCTGTCGAAAAGCATCAAGGCTGATCACGACGTCGATTACCTATTCGGTCAGGTGTCCATCGACAAGCCTTTCGTGGACTGGAGCGGCAATTGCGGCAACCTCTCGGCGGCAGTCGGTTCGTTCGCCATCAGCAACGGTCTGGTGGACGCCAGCCGCATTCCGCACAACGGCGTTGCCGTGGTGCGCGTGTGGCAAGCCAACATCGGCAAGACCATCATCGCGCATGTGCCGATCACCAACGGTGAAGTGCAGGAAACCGGTGATTTCGAACTCGACGGCGTGACCTTTCCGGCTGCTGAAGTGCAGGTCGAATTCATGGACCCGGCGGCGGAAGAAGAGGGTGGCGGCGGTTCGATGTTCCCTACCGGCAACCTGGTGGACGACCTCGAAGTGCCCGGCGTCGGCACCTTCAAGGCGACCATGATCAATGCCGGCATCCCGACGATTTTTATCAACGCTGAAGACATCGGCTACACAGGCACCGAGTTGCAGGGCGCAATCAACAGCGACCCGAAAGCCCTGGCGATGTTCGAAACCATCCGTGCCTACGGCGCGTTGCGCATGGGCCTGATCAAGGACTTGGACGAAGCGGCCAAGCGGCAGCACACACCGAAAGTGGCGTTCGTGGCCAAGCCTGCGGACTACGTCGCGTCCAGCGGCAAGCCGATTGCGGCAGGTGATGTGGACCTGCTGGTGCGTGCGCTGTCGATGGGCAAATTGCACCACGCGATGATGGGCACGGCGGCGGTGGCGATTGGCACCGCAGCGGCGATTTCCGGAACGTTGGTGAACCTGGCGGCGGGTGGTGTGGAACGCAATGCGGTGCGTTTCGGGCATCCGTCCGGGACGTTGCGCGTGGGTGCCGAGGCCAGTCAGGTGAACGGTGAGTGGACCGTGAACAAGGCCATCATGAGCCGCAGTGCGCGGGTGTTGATGGAAGGGTTCGTGCGTATTCCTGGCGATTCTTTCTAACCAACACAACCCCTGTAGGAGCTGCCGAAGGCTGCGATCTTTTGATTTTGCTTTTTTAGGATCAAGATCAAAAGATCGCAGCCTTCGGCAGCTCCTACATTGCCCTGAACCGAGGTCCCATCAACGAAGCACTAACCGAGTGAATCGAACATGAGCGCCAACGTCGATCTGAACAACCGCCCCGACTACGACACGGTCCTGCAGGACATCGCTGACTACGTCCTCAACTTCAAGATCGAGTCCACCGAAGCACTCGATACCGCCCGCAACTGCCTGATGGACACCCTCGGCTGTGGCCTGCTGGCCCTGCGCTTTCCCGAATGCACCAAACACCTGGGCCCGATCGTCGAAGGCACCGTCGTCCCGTTCGGCGCCCGTGTGCCTGGCACCAGTTTCCGTCTCGACCCGGTCAAGGCTGCGTGGGACATCGGCTGCATCGTGCGCTGGCTCGACTACAACGACACCTGGCTCGCCGCCGAGTGGGGTCATCCGTCGGATAACCTCGGCGGGATTCTCGCGGTGGCGGATCACCTGTCGCAAAAGCGCCTGGCCAATGGCGATGCGCCGCTGACGATCCGTGCGGTGCTCGAAGCAATGATCATGGCCCACGAGATTCAGGGCGTGATCGCGCTGGAAAACTCCTTCAACCGTGTAGGCCTCGATCACGTGCTGCTGGTGAAAGTCGCCTCGACCGCCGTCACCGCCAAACTCATGGGCGCCAATCGTGAGCAGTTGCTGTCGGCGCTGTCCCATGCCTTTGCCGATGGCCAGGCGCTGCGCACTTATCGTCATGCGCCGAACGCCGGGTCGCGCAAATCCTGGGCCGCCGGTGATGCCTCCAGCCGAGGCGTGCGTCTGGCGGACATTGCGATGCGTGGCGAGATGGGCATCCCCGGCGTACTGACCGCCAAGCAGTGGGGCTTCTATGACGTGTTGTTCAGCCATACCAATAACGATCTGGCGCTCAAGCCCGACGACAAACGCGCGTTCAGCTTCTCTCGCCAGTACGGCAGCTACGTGATGGAAAACGTGCTGTTCAAAATCAGCTTCCCCGCCGAGTTCCACGCGCAGACCGCGTGTGAAGCGGCTGTGACCCTGCACCCGCAGGTCCGCAATCGCCTGCACGAAATTGACAGGATCGTCATCACCACCCACGAATCGGCGATCCGTATCATTTCCAAGGTCGGACCCTTGGCCAATGCCGCCGACCGCGATCACTGCATCCAATACATGACCGCCGTGCCGCTGGCCTTCGGCAATCTGGTGGCCGAGCAATACGAAGACGATTTCCATACCGCCCATCCGATCATCGACGTGCTGCGGGAAAAAATGGTCATCGTCGAGGAGCCGCGTTTCACTCGCGAATACCTGGAAGCCGACAAGCGTTCCATCGCCAATGCGATCCAGGTGTTTTTCAAGGACGGCTCCAGCACCGAGAACGTGGTGGTCGAGTACCCGATCGGCCATCGCCGTCGCCGTGCCGATGGCATTCCGCTGCTGGAAGACAAGTTCAAGGCCAACCTGGCGACACGCTTCACCGGTCAGCGCAGCGCCGAAATTTTTGCCTTGTGCAAGGATCAGGCTGCGCTGGAAGCAACGCCGGTTAACCGGTTTGTCGACCTGTTCGTGATCTGACCTAAATCCTGTAGGAGCCAGGCTTGCCGGCGAAGGCGTACTTAATGGCGCCTTCGCCGGCAAGCCTGGCTCCTACAGGGGGCGTGTTCAGGTTTTGAGCCATTTCTCGACCGGTAATTTGGTGATGGCAAACCCCGCCAGCAACACCGCCGAGTAAATCATCAGCTCCCGCGAAATACTCTGTCCCTCGTACCAGGCGCCAATCACCACCGCGAACACCGGAAAAATAATAAACACGAACGACAAAATGATCGGGCTCAGCCGTTTGAGCAGCAAAAAGTAAACGATAAACCCACCCACCGACGCCACCAGCCCCAGATAGAGCAGGGCGCCCCACGACCGTGCGCTGATGTCATCGAACACCGGCGCCTCAAAACTCAATCCCGCGACAAACAGCATCAACCCCGCCAGACCAATGGGCAGCGTGTTGTAGGTAATCACGCTGATCGCACTGCCTTGTTTCTTGGTGATCACGTAACACAGCGCATGCATCAGCGCTGCCGCCAGAATCGCCAGTACACCGAAGAACTCGGCGTGGTCCAGGTGCAGGCCCTGGCTGCGGATAATCATGAACAAACTGCCAAACCCGATGGCGATGCCAATCACCTGCGAGGGATAGATTTTCTCCCGCAAAAACACCGCGGAAAAAATCAGGATGAACACCGGCATGCAGCTGAACAGCAACGCGGTCAGGCCAGACGAGACGTGCATCTCGCCGTAGTTGAGCAAGTAATACGGCAGGCTGAAATACGAGAGCGTAACGAACACGAAAAACCAGCGACTTTTGCGTGGAAACAGCAGCGGCTCGCGACGCAGCAGGGCGAAGCTCAAGAACAGCGGAAAGGCGATCAGAAAACGTAGGCCGGCGGCGGTCAGGGGCGGCACGCTTTCGACGGCGATTTTGATCCCCAGCCATGTGGTGCCCCAACTCAGGCAGACGATCAGGAACAAGATGCTGGTGATCAATCCCGCCAGCCAGGGTTTTCCCGTGATGGACGGCGTGCTGATGGCAATCGACATGTTCGAGCTCCTGTGTGAGTCGTCGGAATTGACCTGATAACGGAAAGGGTCTATCCCTGATTGAACCTGTTTTCAGCACGCTATTCGGGATGGAAATGACTGTCAAAGTAAGTATTGCCACGGTGTCAATCCTGCGCGAAGGCTTGGCTCATGGGCGCGGCGTGAAGTACAAACGCCTGGCCGAGGCCCTGGAAAAAAGCATCGGCGAAGGCTTGATCGAGCCGGGCAGCAAATTGCCGCCCCATCGACTGTTGGCGGACAGCCTCGGCGTGACCATCGGGACTATTAGTCGCGCTTACGGGGAACTGGAGCGAGTCGGGCTGGTGGTGGCCCGTGTAGGAGATGGCACTTATGTGCGTCAGCGCGGGATGGAACGTGCGCGGGATGTAGGCTTTCGCAATGTCAGCGACGAGCCCCGGGCATTTTTCGACATGAGTCGGAATCAGCCGATTCCCGGGCAGGAACCAGCCTTCCTCAGTCAAAGCCTGCAAGCCTTGGCGATTGATCCGCAGACTTTGCAGGTGCTCAGCGGCTATACGGCGGACAGCGGAATACCCCGTCATCGTGCGGCGGGCGCCCATTGGCTGCGACACCAGACATTTGTGCCTAACGCCGAACAGGTGATTTGCGTCAACGGCGGCCAGCATGGCTTGCTCTGCGTCTTGATGGCACTGCTCAAAACGGGCGACACGCTGGTGACCGAGCATTTGACCTACCCCGGTTTGATCAGCGTCGCACGCATGCTCGGGATAAAACTGATTGGCGTAGGGATGGATGACGAAGGATTACTGCCCGATGCGCTGTCGGACGTTTGCCAGCAGCATCGGGTATCGGCGTTGTACTGCACGCCGACCATCCAGAATCCTACGGCGGCGGTGATGTCTGTCCCACGTCGTGAAGCAATCGCCGAGGTCTGTCGTCAACACAACCTGCTGATCATCGAAGACGAAGCCCATGCCGTGCTGGCGCAGCAGCGTCCGTTGCCTTTGAGCCACTTTGCCCCGGAGCGCTCGGTGTTGATCGGCAGTCTGAGCAAAGCGGTTTCGGCGGGTTTGCGCGTGGGTTATCTGCACGCGCCGCAACCGTTGATCGGACGCTTAAGTGCAGCGGTGCGCGGGACCTGCTGGATGGCCAGTCCGCTGTCCATGGAGCTGGCGACCGCGTGGATCGAAAACGGTGTCGCCGAACAGTTGCTGGGGCAGCAGATCGCCGAAATCAGCCGCCGCAAGCGGTTGGTCAGCACCGTGTTAGAAGAAGTCGGCTACAAGACGCATCCCCATAGCCCACACTTCTGGATCGAAGTACCCGAACCGTGGCGCGCTTCGCAGATTGCGGCGGAGCTCAAGGAGAAAAATTATTGGGTGGCGACCGCCGAGGCGTTTGCGGTGGGGCATGGGGCGGTGCCGCAGTTTATTCGGGCGAGTGTGTGTAATTCGGTGGGGGATGATCGGTTGTTGCTGGATGGGTTTGGGGCGTTGGTGGGGGCATTATCCGAGATCGTGTAATCGTTCTTCGCGATCAAGCCCGCTCCCACAGGGGATTTGTGCACGCCGCATATCCAATGTGGGAGCGGGCTTGCTCGCGAAGGCGTTGTGTCAGGCAACAACGATCTACTTGAACCGCCGCTCCACGCCTTTCTCCACAAGAATCTTCGCCGAAATCTCTTCCACGGAAAAATGCGTGGAGTTGATGTGCGCGATGTTCTCCCGGCGAAACAGATTCTCCACCTCGCGCACTTCGAATTCGCACTGGGCATAGCTGGAATAGCGGCTGTTGGGCTTGCGTTCGTTGCGGATCGCGGTGAGGCGGTCCGGGTCGATGGTCAGGCCGAACAGCTTGTGCTGGTGGGCGCGCAGGGCGGCTGGCAGGGTCAGGCGCTCCATGTCATCTTCGGTCAGCGGATAGTTGGCGGCGCGGATGCCGAATTGCATGGCCATGTACAGGCACGTCGGCGTCTTACCACACCGCGACACGCCCACTAGGATCAGGTCGGCCTTGTCGTAATAATGCGTGCGGGCCCCGTCGTCGTTGTCCAGGGCGAAGTTCACCGCCTCGATCCGTTCCATGTAATTGGAGTTGGTGCCGATGGAGTGGGACTTGCCGACGGTGTAGGAAGAATGCTCGGTCAGTTCCTGTTCAAGCGGTGCCAGGAAGGTCGAGAAAATGTCGATCATGAAACCATTGGACGTAGCGAGGATCTCACGAATGTCCTGATTGACGATGGTGTCGAAGATGATCGGCCGGAAGCCGTCGGTTTCGGCGGCCTTGTTGATTTGTTGTACCATGGCCCGCGCTTTATCCACGTTGTCGATGTAGGGTCGCGTGAATTTGCTGAAGGTAATGTTTTCGAACTGCGCCAACAGGCTTTGCCCGAGGGTCTCGGCGGTAATACCCGTGCCATCGGAGATGAAGAAAGCAGATCGTTTCATTTGCACCTTGGGCCTTAAGCTAGTGAAGATTTCTGGATATGATAGACGCGATTTGTAGGCCGCCAGTTGGCCCGCATTCTCACTTATTTTCCAGGTCCAGGCCATACAGTCGGCAAAGGCTCCCCCGAGCCGCCGGCTTCTGAGCTTTTCCAACACAGTTAGTGGAGAGATCACCTTGGTAGAGTACGTAGTTTCCCTCGATAAGCTCGGCGTCCATGATGTAGAGCACGTAGGGGGCAAGAACGCATCCCTGGGCGAGATGATCAGTAACCTTGCAGGTGCCGGTGTATCGGTGCCCGGTGGCTTCGCCACGACAGCTCAGGCTTATCGTGATTTTCTGGAACTGAGCGGCCTGAACGATCAGATCCATGCGGCCCTCGACGCCCTGGACGTCGACGACGTCAACGCCCTGGCCAAGACCGGCGCCCAGATCCGCAAGTGGATCATGGAAGCCGAATTCCCCGAGAAGCTCAACGCCGAGATCCGCACCGCGTTCGCCACGCTGTCGGCCGGCAACCCTGACATGGCCGTGGCCGTGCGCTCTTCCGCTACCGCCGAAGACTTGCCGGACGCTTCCTTCGCCGGTCAGCAGGAAACCTTCCTGAACATCCGTGGTGTCGAAAACGTCATTCGCGCCGCCAAAGAGGTGTTCGCTTCACTGTTCAACGACCGCGCCATTTCCTACCGCGTTCACCAGGGCTTCGATCACAAGCTGGTGGCTCTGTCGGCTGGTGTGCAGCGCATGGTCCGCTCCGAAACCGGCACTGCCGGCGTGATGTTCACCCTCGATACCGAATCGGGCTTCCGTGACGTGGTGTTCATCACCGGCGCTTACGGCCTCGGCGAGACCGTCGTACAAGGCGCGGTGAACCCGGACGAATTCTACGTCCACAAACAAACGCTTGAAGCCGGTCGCCCGGCGATCCTGCGCCGTAACCTGGGCAGCAAAGCCATCAAGATGATCTACGGCGAAGTGGCCACGGCCGGCAAGTCGGTCAAGACCATCGACGTGGACAAGGCCGATCGCGCACGCTTCTGCCTGACCGACGCCGAAGTCAGCGAGCTGGCCAAGCAAGCGATGATCATCGAGAAGCACTACAAGTGCCCGATGGACATCGAGTGGGCCAAAGACGGCGACGACGGCAAGCTCTACATCGTTCAGGCCCGTCCTGAAACCGTGAAGAGCCGCACCCAGGCCAACGTCATGGAGCGTTACCTGCTGAAAGAAACCGGCACCGTGCTGGTTGAAGGTCGCGCCATCGGCCAGCGCATCGGCGCCGGCAAGGTCCGCATCATCAAGGACGTGTCCGAGATGGACAAAGTCCAGCCAGGCGACGTACTGGTGTCCGACATGACCGACCCGGACTGGGAACCGGTCATGAAGCGCGCTAGCGCCATCGTCACCAACCGTGGCGGCCGTACCTGCCACGCGGCGATCATCGCTCGCGAGCTGGGCATCCCGGCCGTGGTCGGTTGCGGCAACGCCACCCAGCTGTTGAAAGACGGCCAGGGCGTGACTGTTTCCTGCGCTGAAGGCGACACCGGTTACATCTTCGAAGGCGAACTGGGCTTCGACATCAAGAAGAACTCCGTGGACGCCATGCCTGATCTGCCGTTCAAGATCATGATGAACGTCGGCAACCCGGACCGCGCCTTCGACTTCGCGCAACTGCCGAACGCCGGTGTGGGACTGGCCCGCCTGGAATTCATCATCAACCGCATGATCGGTGTCCACCCCAAAGCGCTGTTGAACTACGACGGCCTGCCGCAGGACATCAAGGACAGCGTCGACAAGCGCATCGCCGGTTACGACGATCCGGTCGGCTTCTACGTCGACAAACTGGTCGAAGGCATCAGCACCCTGGCTGCAGCGTTCACCCCGAAAAAGGTGATCGTGCGTCTGTCGGACTTCAAGTCCAACGAATACGCGAACCTGATCGGCGGCAAACTCTACGAGCCGGAAGAAGAAAACCCGATGCTGGGCTTCCGTGGTGCTTCGCGTTACATCAGCGAATCGTTCCGCGATTGCTTCGAACTCGAATGCCGCGCCCTCAAGCGCGTGCGTAACGAGATGGGCCTGACCAACGTTGAAATCATGGTGCCGTTCGTCCGTACCCTGGGCGAAGCCAGCCAGGTTATCGACCTGCTGGCCGAAAATGGCCTGGCTCGTGGCGAAAACGGCCTGCGCATCATCATGATGTGCGAACTGCCGTCCAACGCGATCCTGGCTGAAGAGTTCCTCGAATTCTTCGACGGTTTCTCGATCGGCTCCAACGACCTGACCCAGCTGACCCTGGGCCTGGACCGTGACTCCGGGATCATCGCTCACCTGTTCGACGAGCGTAATCCGGCGGTCAAGAAGCTGCTGGCCAATGCCATCCAGGCCTGTAACAAGGCGGGCAAGTACATCGGTATTTGCGGTCAGGGTCCTTCGGATCACCCGGACCTGGCCAAATGGCTGATGGAGCAGGGCATTGAAAGCGTTTCGCTGAACCCCGATTCCGTACTGGAAACCTGGTTCTTCCTGGCTGAAGGTCAGGCAGCGGTCTGATGGTGTGAGAACGACCGCTCACTGTAGGAGCAAGGCTTGCCCGCGATGGCGTCTTCAAAACCGCCATCGCCAGCAAGCTGTGCTCCTACAGGGGGTAGCCGTTTTTTGAGATTCAAGTAGGGCGGGCTCCTCTGGACGCCGCCCTTTTTTGTGCAAGAGCATTATGCAAAGCAGCAGCAACCTATTTCCTGTCGCCCTGATCAGCGCCGAGCGGCGCGGCGATCTGAGCGAAGACGTGTATCGATTGAAACCCGGCAACAGCCCCGACGGCACCGTCGAGCTGGCGGTGACGCGCCTGGGTATGGCGGATGGCTCGGACGCCCGTGGCGTTCCGGTGATTTTGCTGCACGGCAGTTTTTCCAATCGCCGATTCTGGTTTTCCCCCAAGGGCCTGGGGTTGGGCGCTTACCTGACGCGCTTGGGGTTTGATGTGTGGATCCCGGAAATGCGCGGTCACGGTCTGTCCCAGCGCAACCAGAACTATCGCAAGAACCGCGTTTCCGACTACGCCCGCTACGATCTGCCGGCCATCGGTGCGTTCGTGCGCGAGCAAAGTGGCCAGGTCCCGCACTGGATCGGTCATTCGCTGGGCGGCATCACCCTGGCGGCCGCGCTCGGTGGTCAGTACATCGGTGAGCCGGTGGTGGCGTCGGCGGCGTTTTTCGGTACGCAGGTCAGCCGTACCTATTGGCCGCTGAAGATTCCGCCGGTGGAGTGGAGCGGGCGCTTTATTCTCAAGCGTTTTGCCCAGCTGTCCGGTTCACGGCTCAAGCGCGGTCCGGAGGACGAGCCGATTGGCCTGGCCTTGGAAAGCATGCGCTGGTACGGCCTGTTCGGGCGCTTTGGCGATGCCGATAAGGACTGGTGGGCCGGTTTGGCCGAGGTGCAACTGCCCGTGCTCGCGGTGAGCGCGGCGGGTGACCATCAGGATCCGGCCTGGGCCTGTCGCAAGCTGTTCGACCAACTCGGCTCGGAGCACAAGCAGTTCATCAACCTGGGGCGTGAGCAGGGTTTCGCCGATAATTTCGGTCATGTTGAAATGCTGGTGAGCAAAGCCGCGCAGGTTGAAGTCTGGCCGTTGGTGGCGCGCTGGCTAGTCGATCAACAGACGCCGTTGCTGGGTGAAAAGCCGGATTTGGCCACGGCGGTCTGAGCGCACTGCTCTAACAAGGGCATTTCGCTCCCGTCGGCTTGCGGCTAAGATATGACGCACTGAGCTTTTCTGGTCACTTTGCGACATCCTCGATTGTCTTCCTCTTCACAGGAGTTTCTCGATGAACCATTACCTTACGCCTGACCTGTGCGACGCCTACCCGGAGCTGGTGCAGGTGCTGGAACCGATGTTCAGCAATTTCGGCGGCCGTGATTCCTTCGGCGGCGAGATCGTGACCATCAAATGTTTCGAAGATAACTCGCTGGTCAAAGAGCAAGTCGAGCTCAAGGGTGACGGCAAGGTCCTGGTGGTCGACGGTGGCGGTTCCTTGCGTCGCGCCTTGCTCGGCGACATGTTGGCCGAGAAAGCCGCCAAGAACGGCTGGGAAGGGCTGGTGATCTACGGTTGTATCCGTGACGTCGATGTCATCGCGCAAACCGACCTGGGGGTGCAGGCCCTGGCCAGTCACCCGATGAAAACCGACAAGCGCGGTATCGGTGATCTCAACGTCGCCGTGACCTTCGCGGGCGTGACGTTCCATCCCGGCCATTACATTTATGCGGACAACAACGGCGTGATCATCTCGCCAAGCCCGCTGACGATGCCTGAATAAGCGTCGATGCCAATTTTCGTAGTAGCCATGGGGTGAGGATGTTCGAGGAAGAAAACGCGCAGTGGGGGCTGGTGCATGCCCTGGTGCTGGACGGTAAAGGCGGTGCGCGTTCGATAGCCCGGACTGATCTCGATGACTTGCAGCTGCAGGACCATGAAAGTCTGTGGCTGCATTGGGATCGCAGTCACCCGCAAACCCAGACCTGGCTGCGTAAATCCAGTGGTCTGAGTGAGTTCAGCTGCGATTTGCTGCTCGAAGAAAACACCCGTCCGCGGCTTTTACAGCTTTCCGACAGCGAACTGCTGCTATTTTTGCGTGGGGTAAACCTGAATCCTGGCGCCGAGCCAGAGGACATGGTTTCCGTGCGTATCTTCGCTTCGGCCCCGCGGGTGATTTCCCTGCGGTTGCGTCCGTTGCGCGCCACCGATGAGTTGCTGGTGCAGCTCGCCGAAGGCAAGGGGCCGAAAACCGCCTCCGAACTCATCCTTTATATGGCTCAGTACCTCACCAACAAGGTGCAGGATCTGGTCACTTGCCTCTCGGAAGTGGTCGATGAGGAAGAAGAAAAACTGGATGCCGACGAACGGTATACACCCGAGCATGGCTCCATTTTGCAGATCCGTCGCAGGGCAGCCGGGCTGAAACGTTTCCTGGCTCCGCAGCGGGATATTTTCGGACAACTGACGCGGATAAAACTGCCCTGGTTTGTCGAAGATGACGGCGATTACTGGAACGAGTTGAACAACAGCCTGACCCGTTATCTCGAGGAACTGGAATTGACTCGGGAGCGGGTGGGGCTGGTCCTTGAGGCCGAAGACCGGCGTTTGAGCGTGCGCATGAACCGCACGATGTACCGCTTCGGGATCATCACCGGGATCTTTTTGCCGATGAGTTTTCTGACCGGTCTGCTGGGCATCAATGTCGGCGGCATTCCGTTCTCGGCGAGCCCGTATGGCTTCCTGATCGCCTGCCTGATGATGGTGTCGGTGGCCCTCGGGCAGTGGTGGTTATTCCGACGTTTGCGTTGGGTGTGATGATGAGCCATGTGACCCGGGCAAATTTGATCGCGTCTTTCACTGACATTACGAGAGGTGCGTATGCACGATCCGTTTGAACAGTCTTTGCGTGACATGCTCAAGGCATCTCCGTCCACCCGGGACGACGATGCGTGCCTTGGCCGTGTCCTGAAAACCGCTAACCGCCAGGTCGGCGCCGGCGATCTGTTCAGTCTGCTGGGCCGTTGGCTGCCCGCGCTGATGATCGCGTTGAACAATGGATCGGCCCACGTCGCGCCGGTTTCCCGTCACCGTAAACCTACCGTTCGCACTGCTGATAAGGCTGATTGAATATGGAACTTGATCTCTGGACTCAGAGCCTCGTCACTGCAATGACTGCGTTGTGGACCAAGGTTGCGAATTTTATTCCGAACCTCTTCGGTGCGTTGGTTGTCCTACTCCTGGGATTTGTCGTGGCCAAGCTTCTGGACACCTTGTTGTCCAAGCTGCTCGCCAAATTGGGTCTTGATCGCCTGATGGGCGGCACCGGCCTGACCAAATTGTTGTCCCGTGCCGGTCTTCAGGTGCCCATCTCGACCCTGATCGGCAAGATCGTCTACTGGTTTGTTTTGCTGATTTTTCTTGTGTCGGCAGCAGAATCCCTTGGACTTGAACGAGTTTCAGCTACGCTTGATATGCTTGCGCTGTATTTGCCGAAAGTATTTGGCGCCGCGCTGGTGTTGTTGGTGGGTGTGTTGCTGGCGCAATTGGCCAATGGGCTGGTGCGCGGGGCGGCAGAAGGCGTAGGGCTGGATTACGCCTCTGGCCTGGGGCGGATTGCCCAGGGCCTGGTGATTATCATCAGTTTGTCGGTTGCGATCAGCCAGTTGGAGGTCAAGACTGACCTGCTTAACCATGTGATTGTGATCGTATTGATTACCGTTGGTCTGGCAGTTGCGCTGGCCATGGGGTTGGGAAGCCGGGAAATTGCCGGTCAGATTCTTGCGGGAATCTATGTGCGTGAGTTGTATCAGGTTGGGCAACAAGTGCGTGTTGGCGAGGTCGAAGGTCAGATCGAAGAGATCGGCACAGTTAAAACCACATTGCTGACCGACGAGGGTGAGCTAGTCTCTCTCTCCAATCGGATCCTCCTGGAGCAGCATGTGAGTAGCCGCTAATCCGGCAAACCCTGCTAATGTATGCCGCCGCAAACTGCCCTGAAGGGACTGCGGCGGACATTGACCTGACTGTCGGCCCGACTTGTTTTGAATAAAGCTCAATCGCTCTCCACGCGCTACGACCCCCGCGAGCTCTCTGATGAGGAGTTGGTCGCGCGCTCGCATACCGAGCTGTTTCACGTAACACGCGCCTATGAAGAACTGATGCGGCGTTACCAACGAACATTATTTAACGTCTGTGCGCGATATCTTGGGAACGATCGCGACGCAGACGATGTCTGTCAGGAAGTGATGTTGAAGGTGTTGTACGGGTTGAAGAACTTCGAGGGGAAATCGAAGTTCAAGACATGGCTCTACAGCATCACGTACAACGAGTGCATCACGCAGTATCGAAAAGAACGGCGAAAGCGTCGCTTGATGGACGCTTTGAGTCTGGACCCCCTCGAGGAAGCGTCAGAAGAAAAGGCGCCGAAACCCGAGGATAAGGGTGGACTTGATCGCTGGTTGGTGTATGTGAACCCGATTGACCGTGAAATTCTGGTGCTACGATTTGTCGCAGAGCTGGAGTTTCAGGAGATCGCAGACATCATGCACATGGGTTTGAGTGCAACAAAAATGCGTTACAAACGTGCTCTAGACAAATTGCGTGAGAAATTTGCAGGCGTTGCTGAAACTTAGTTCAGAGCAAATATCTCTTACGTGTAGGCAAGTTCTGATAGACTTGCCGCCGAGTTGTCCCCCGGTTTGCGGGACTGCTTCACAATCACCAGATGGGGATTTAACGGATGAAACTGAAAAACACCTTGGGCTTTGCCATTGGTTCTCTTATTGCTGCCACTTCGTTCGGCGCTCTGGCACAAGGCCAAGGCGCAGTTGAAATCGAAGGCTTCGCTAAGAAAGAACAATTCGACAGCGCTCGTAACTTCAAGAACAACGGCAACCTGTTCGGTGGTTCGGTTGGTTACTTCCTGACCGACGACGTTGAACTGCGTCTGGGCTACGACGAAGTGCACAACGTACGTGCAGACAACGGCCGTAACATCAAGGGCGCCAACACCGCTCTGGACGCTCTGTACCACTTCAACAACCCGGGCGACATGCTGCGTCCGTACGTTTCGGCTGGTTTCTCCGATCAGAGCATCGGTCAGAACGAATCCGGTCGTAACCGCTCCACCTTCGCCAACGTTGGCGGCGGTGCCAAGCTGTACTTCACCGAGAACTTCTACGCCCGTGCCGGCGTTGAAGCTCAGTACAACATCGACCAGGGCGACACCGAGTGGGCTCCAAGCGTCGGTATCGGTGTGAACTTCGGTGGCGGCTCCAAGCCTGCTGCTGCTCCAGTTCCAGCACCAGCTGAAGTCTGCTCCGACAGCGACAACGATGGCGTTTGCGACAACGTTGACAAGTGCCCGGACACCCCAGCCAACGTAACTGTTGACGCTGATGGCTGCCCAGCAGTTGCTGAAGTTGTTCGTGTTGAGCTGGACGTGAAATTCGACTTCGACAAGTCGGTAGTCAAGCCTAACAGCTACGGCGACATCAAAAACCTCGCTGATTTCATGAAACAGTACCCATCCACCACCACTACTGTTGAAGGTCACACTGACTCCGTCGGTCCTGACGCTTACAACCAGAAACTGTCCGAGCGTCGTGCAAACGCCGTTAAACAAGTTCTGACCAACCAGTACGGTGTTGAATCGTCCCGCGTTCAGTCTGTTGGCTACGGCGAATCCCGCCCAGTTGCTGACAACAAAACTGAAGCTGGCCGCGCTGTAAACCGTCGCGTAGAAGCGCAGGTTGAAGCCCAAGGTAAGTAATTATCTTGCAGCTCTGAAAAGCCCGGCTTAGGCCGGGCTTTTCTTTGTCTGCGATTTGGGTTTCGGCGAAGGTTTGGCGGCGCCCTTAAAGATCGCAGCCTCGCTCCGCGAGTCAGCTCCTACATTGGAACGCATCCTCCTGTAGGAGCTGACGAGTGAAGCGAGGCTGCGATCTTTTGATCTCCTCACAAGCCGCTACAGCACCAATCACCAGGATTGCCGGGCTCTTGAGCTCGAAGCTGTGGGCATCGTCTTCCATGGCTGTCAGAACGCTGCGACATTCGCGCTGATGCGGCAGTGAGGCGTTTTCGATCATCGCCACCGGTGTATCCGTTGCCATGCCGCCTGCCAGCAATTGCTCGCGGATCTCGCTCAGTTTCGCTACGCCCATATAAATCACCAGCGTCGTCCCACTTTGGGCCAAGGCCTGCCAATTCAGGCTGCTATCATCCTGCGTGTGCGCGGTGACCAGCGTCACGCCCCGCGCCACGCCGCGCAGGGTCAGCGGAATATCACATTGCGTCGCGCCAGCCAGTCCGGCGGTGATGCCATTCACCAGCTCCACATCAACGCCACGCTCGCGCAGCCACTGCGCCTCTTCACCACCACGCCCGAAAATGCACGGATCGCCGCCCTTGAGCCGCACCACGCATTTGCCATGGCGGGCATAACGCAGCATCAGCCGATGAATGAACGCTTGCGGCGTGGAGCGACAGCCGCCGCGCTTGCCGACGGGAATAATCCGCGCTCCCGGGCAATGCTCCAGCACCGCTTCGTTGACCAGATCGTCGATCAGCACCACATCCGCTTCCCGCAAGGCCCGAACAGCCTTCAGGGTCAGTAATTCAGGATCGCCGGGACCTGCACCCACCAGCCAGACTTTTGCGCTCATCGAATTTTCCTCACAGGATAACGGCGTCGGCTGTGCCAACAATCAGTTATGAAACAGCAGAAACAACAGCAGCAGATTCACCACCAGCGAGCCCAGGGCCAGCGTCCGCCACACCTTCAGTGGCTCGCGATCCAGCAGTGGCCTGGGTCTCACACTCAAACTCCGGCGCTCGCCTTGCTCCAGCAGCAACAACCATTCTTCAGCCGTTTCGAAGCGCTGCAGCGGATCAACCGCGACCGCGCGCTCCAGGCTTTGCGCCAGCCATTCCGGCAAGTCGGGACGATAGCGGCTGGCGCTGACCGGCACGCCAAACCGTGGCCGCTGAAAGGCTTCGATTTCGCCGTAGGGATACTGCCCGGTCAGCAGGAAAAACAGGGTCACGCCGACCGCATACAAATCCTGCTGCGGCGTCGGTGCTTCGCCGCGAAAGGCTTCTGGCGCGATATAGCTGGGTGTGCCGGGCAGGGCGCTTGGTTGGTCCTCGGACAGGCCCGGGCAGTAGGCAAGACCGAAGTCCAGCAGCCGCAGCTCGCCGTCGTCCCCCAGCAGCAGGTTCTCCGGTTTGATGTCGCGGTGCAGGATCTGCCGCCGATGCAGCATGCCCACCGCCCGCAGCAGGCGCTCGGCGAGTTCTTGCCACTGCGCCAAGGGCAGCGGCCCGGTTCGGTCCTGCAATTGCGCCAGGGTCGATCCGGAATATTCACGCATCACGTAGTACAAATGCTGACGCTGGCTGGCGGCATGCACTTCAGGAAAGTGCCGGCCGGCCACGCGTTTGAGAAACCATTCCTCCGACAACAAGGCCTGCCCGGCAAGATGATCGTCGTGCAGATGCCCGGGCAAGGTTTTCAGCAGCCAGGGTTGTTGCTGCGCATCTCGTACTCGGTAAAGCAGCGATTGCTGACTCTGGGCAAGAACCCCCTCGACCTGCCAGCCTTCGAAGAACTGCCCCGGTTTCAGTGCGGGCGGCAGCGGCCATTGCTGCAAATGGATCAGTGCATCGCCGATGCTGGTTTCACCCAAGGCGTCGACTCGCACCAACAGGGCGCTGGCGTTGTCCTGGCTACCGGCCAGATGCGCGGCGTTGACCAGGGTCTGCGCGGCGCTTTGCAGATCAGGCTGATCGCGCAAGATTCCGGCAATTGCGGTATCGCCCAACACCGCCCAAACCCCGTCGCTGAGCAAAACGAAGCTCTCATCGAGCAGCAGTTCGCCATCGAGGAAATCCAGCACCAGATGCTGATCGAGCCCCAACGCGCGTTTCAGCACATGTTGCATGCCCGGCTGATCCCAGACGTGATCCTCGCTGACCCGCTGCAACTGGTCGGCGTGCCAGCGATACACTCGGCAATCGCCGACATGCGCCAGGGTAAAACGCCTGCCGCGAATGACCAGAGCACTGACCGTGGTCAGCAGTGGCTGGCCACCGCCATTCGCCTGCAACCAGCGATTTTGCGCCGACAGCAAGCGATCCAGCGCCTGGGCCACGCCCCAGGTTTCCGGGGTTGCGTAGTAATCCAGCGCCAGTGCCTGCAAGGTCGAACGGGCGGCGAGGCCACCATCGGCGCATTGGCTGACGCCGTCGGCGATGGCGAACAGGTAACCCTTGCTCGCCGCCAGCGCCGGGGCCGGGGTCACCAGGCGCAAGGCGTCCTGATTTTCCTCGCGCGGGCCAATGGCACTGGCTTCGGCGAAACTCAGTTGCAGGCTCATTGATGACGCCTCAGACCCGAGCAGCCGTCATCGCGGCCGAACCCCAAGTCGTTCTCCAGCGACGTTTCACGCCATGCAAGCCGAACCAGGCGAGCACGCCCAGGCTGGCGAACAACCACAGGGCCATTTGATAGCTGCCGGTGCTTTGCTTGATCGCGCCCATGCCCGCCGCAAGGGCGAAGCCACCGATGCCGCCGGCCATGCCGATCAGCCCGGTCATCACGCCGATCTCCCGACGAAAACGCTGCGGCACCAGTTGGAACACCGCGCCGTTGCCCGCACCCAGACCGAGCATGGTGCAGACGAAAAGAGCCAGCGCCGCGTAGGAACTCGGCAAGTTGAAACCCACCGCCGCGATGCAGATCGCTGCCACTGTGTACATTCCGAGCAACGTGCGAATGCCACCAAAACGATCCGCCAGGGCGCCGCCCAACGGACGCATCAGGCTGCCACCGAACACGCAGGCGGCGGTGTAGTAACCGGCGGTGACCGGGCTCAAGCCATATTGGTCGTTGAAGTAGCCGGGCAGGGCGCTAGCGAGGCCGATGAAACCACCGAAGGTCACGCTGTAGAAAAACATGAACCACCAGCTGTCGCGGTCACCCAAGGCCTTGAGGTAGTCGGCCATGGACTTGGCTTTCGGCCGTTCCGGGGCGTTTTTGGCCAGCCAGGCGAAGACGATGATGGTCAGGATCAGCGGGATCAGGGCGAAGCCGAACACATTGCTCCAGCCAAACGATGCGGCCAATACCGGGGCGATCAGCGCTGCGAGGACAGTGCCCGAGTTACCGGCACCGGCGATGCCCATGGCCTTGCCTTGATGCTCTGGCGGATACCATTGCGACGCCAGCGGCAGGGCGACGGCGAAGGACGCGCCGGCCATGCCGAGGAACAGCCCCAGCACCAGCGCCTGTTCGTAGCTGTGGATCCCGAGTTTCCAGGCGCCGAACAGTGCGCAGATGACGATCACCTGGCCAATCAGCCCGGCGGTTTTTGGCGACAGGCGATCGGCCAGCAGGCCCATCGCAAAGCGCAATACCGCGCCAGCCAGAATCGGCGTGGCCACCACCATCCCGCGCTGTTGCGTGGTCAGGTGCAGGTCGGCGGCGATTTGCACCGCTAGAGGGCCGAGCAGGTACCAGACCATGAAGCTCAGGTCGAAATAGAGGAAGGCCGCGAACAGGGTCGGGGCATGGCCGGATTTCCAGAAGCTTGAATTCATCGCGCACCTCAGCTGTTAAGCGTCTCGAGAAGGAGTCATGAGCTTGCAAGTGGGGCGCCGCAACGGCCGCACCACCGGCCCCGGTCTCAGGGGCCAAAACAAAAAAACGCCGCCACCTGATCCGCCATGGGGCGAATGAGGTGAGCGACGTCTTTGTCGTAGGTGGGGCAACCGCCGTTGGTTACCTGTGTGGATTACGTAGCGAGATTTGTGCCAACCAGGGAGTCCGAGTCGAGGCCATTCGCGAGCAAGCCCGCTCCCACACTTGAAATGCATTCCCCTGTGGGAGCGGGCTTGCTCGCGAAGGCGGCCTCACAGACTCCGCAGGACGTCAGCCCAACAACTCACCCATGGCAATAATCTGCTCTGCCACCTGGATCAGCTTCTGCTGGCGGCTCATGGCTTGGCGGCGCATCAGGGTGTAGGCCTCTTCTTCGTTGCAGTCCTTCATCTTCATCAACAGCCCTTTGGCCAGCTCGATGCGCTTGCGCTCGGCCAGTTGCTGATCTCGCGCATGCAGTTGCGCACGCAGGGCCTGGTCGCTTTCAAAGCGCGCCATGGCCACGTCGAGAATTGGCTGTAAACGCTGTGCGTGAATGCCTTCGACGATGTAGGCACTGACCCCGGACTTGATCGCCTGGCGCATGACGCCGGGGTCGTGCTCATCGGTAAACATCACGATTGGCCGTGGTTGGTCGCGGGTCACCAGCACCACTTGCTCCATCACATCGCGGCTGGGTGACTCGGTATCGATCAGAATCACGTCCGGACGCACCGTTTCGACGCGTGCGGGCAGGTCGATGGTCAGGCCGGATTCGTCGATTACCTCGAACCCGGCCTCGGTCAGGGCGGCTTTGAGGCGCCCGACTTTCTTCGCTGTGTCGTTGATCAGCAGGATTCGCAACATGTGGGCGGTCTCCTGTCAGCGGCTGGCGAGAAGGGGCGAGCTGTCGCTCATGGCGTGGAGCTTGAAGCCCCGGGCGTAACCGGCCGGGTCCGAACCATCCCAGACTTTGCCGTCGATCAACTGGCTGCTGCGCATTTCCTGACCCCAGGCGGCAACGCCCACCGCTGTTGCGGCCTCACGGTACAAGTCTAGTTGCTGGACCTTGCGCGCCACGCCGAGGTAATCCGGGTCCTCGCGCAGCAAACCCCAGCGGCGGAATTGGGTCATGAACCACATGCCATCGGACAGATACGGAAGATTGACCTCGCCGCCGCCATGGAAACGCAAGGCGTGCGGGTCTTGCCAGCGATTGCCCAGTCCATCGGCGTAATCGCCCAGCAGGCGCGGTTCGATGCTCTCCACAGGTGCGTCGAGATATTCGGGCGCACTCAACAACTGCGCGGTGCTGCGACGGTTTTCCTGGCTGTCTTCGATAAAACGGCTGGCTTCGATGATCGCCATCACCAACGCCCGGGCGGTGTTGGGGTATTGCTCGACAAAGGCGCGGGTGCAGCCGAGGACTTTTTCCGGGTGATCGGGCCAGATGCTTTGGGTCGTCGCCAAGGTGAAACCGAGATTCTGATCGACCGCGCTGGCGCACCATGGCTCACCGACGCAAAAACCGTCGATACGCCCGGCCTGCAAGTGCGCGACCATTTGCGGCGGCGGCACCACCACGCTGTTGACATCCTGCAACGGATGAATGCCCTGGCTCGCCAGCCAGTAATACAGCCACATGGCGTGGGTGCCGGTGGGAAAGGTCTGGGCGAAGGTCAGTTTTGGGCGAGTTTGGTGCACGCGAAGGTGCAGTGCTTCAGGACTGATCACCCCCTGCGCTTGCAAGCCGTGGGACAGGTTGATGCTCTGCCCGTTCTGGTTCAGACCCATCAACACCGCCATGTCCGTGGGCGCGACGCCGCCGATGCCCAGGTGTACCGCGTAAATCAGCCCGTAGAGGCTGTGGGCGGCGTCGAGTTCGCCGCTGACCAGTTTGTCCCGCAGGTTGGCCCAAGACGACTGGCGCTTGAGGTTCATGGTCAGGCCATAGGGTTGGGCGAAGCCCTGGGTGGCGGCGACCACCACCGAGGCGCAGTCGCTCAGGGCCATGAAGCCGATATTGATCGCGGACTTTTCCGGGGCATCGCTGCCGTTGACCCAGGCCAGCGGGCCGGCTGTGGTTTCATTCATCGTTAACACCTTGCAAAAAAAAGCGTCGTCCCAGATCCCCGCGCGAGCAGAACCGGATGACGACGCCATTGTCCGTCGACTCATCCCGTCGTTGGCATGAGTGCTGATGCCTATGCTGGTGCAAGGCATATGCCATCGAACGCTGATTTGTGTGTGCGCCTCGCTTGCGACCCCGATGCCCGGCTATAATCGCCGCCTCATTTCGCCGCCATCGGAGTCAAACCCGCCCATGTACACCCTGGCCCGTCAGCTGTTGTTCAAACTTTCCCCGGAAACCTCCCACGATCTGTCCCTGGACCTGATCGGCGCGGGCGGGCGTTTGGGCCTCAACGGCTTGCTGTGCAAGGCGCCGGCGAAAGTGCCGGTGAAGGTCATGGGCCTGGAGTTTCCGAACCCTGTAGGTTTGGCGGCTGGTCTGGACAAGAACGGCGCGGCCATCGACGGTTTTGCCCAGTTGGGTTTTGGCTTCGTCGAAATCGGCACCATCACCCCGCGTCCGCAACCAGGTAACCCGAAACCACGGATTTTCCGCTTGCCGGAAGCCGAGGCGATCATCAATCGCATGGGGTTCAACAACCTTGGCGTCGATCACCTTCTGGCTCGCGTCGCAGCCGCCAAGTACAAGGGCGTGCTCGGCATCAACATCGGCAAGAACTTCGACACCCCGGTTGAACGGGCGGTGGATGATTACCTGATCTGCCTGGACAAGGTCTACGCCCACGCCAGCTACGTGACGGTCAACGTCAGCTCGCCGAACACCCCGGGCCTGCGCAGCCTGCAGTTCGGTGATTCGCTCAAGCAGTTGCTCGCCGATCTGGCCCAGCGCCGGGCTGAACTCGCATTGCGTCACGGCAAGCACGTACCGTTGGCGATCAAGATCGCCCCGGACATGACCGACGAAGAAACTGCACAGGTCGCACAAGCGCTGATCGAAACCGGGATGGACGCGGTGATCGCCACCAACACCACCCTGAGCCGTGTCGGCGTCGAAGGCCTGGAACATGGTGACGAGGCGGGCGGTCTGTCCGGCGCGCCGGTTCGCGACAAGAGCACCAACACCGTGAAGGTCCTGGCGGCAGAATTGGCCGGCCGGTTGCCTATCATCGCGGTGGGTGGCATCACTGAAGGCAAGCACGCGGCTGAGAAAATCGCTGCGGGTGCGAGTCTGGTGCAGCTCTACTCGGGCTTCATCTATAAAGGCCCGGCGCTGATTCGTGAATCGGTCGACGCTATAGCGGCCTTGCGCTGATGTAGCAGCTGCCGAGCCTGCGAGGCTGCGTTCGGCGGCGAAGCCGTCGTAAAACCTGCATCCACTGTGTAACTGTGAGACGGCGTATCTGATCTTACGACGGCTTCGCCGCCGAACGCAGCCTCGCGGGGCTCGGCAGCTGCTACAGGAGTGGTGGCCGGAGAGCAGACATAAAAAAGGGCACCTCGAAGGTGCCCCTGGGCCGGAGCCCGCCGTCCGGATGGGACGTGCGTGGTTAATGTGTTACGTATTCAGATGATTGTGTTGCAGTGTCAGGCCCTTTGTTAGCCAACGGCGTGAAGTTCGTTGAGTCTATGGATTCCCGCAGTGCCGGTCATACCGTCCCAGTTGTCGCCGCGTCCTTCGCGCCAGCCGTTAATCCAGGCTTGGCGTACCGACGGTAGAGTAAATGGGCAAAGCTCACGGGATTTGCCACCAACGCCATATTGATATCCGCGTAAAAATGCTCTTTCCAACGGATCACGCTTAAGTCTTCTCATAGGGTGTTGCCCTCACTTGTTGACTGTATTTATCGCGTTGACCTCAATCGAGGTCTGGCAGAAAAATTCTGCCGTTGGCGGCTCGCTGCCGGCGTCACGAGCCAAGGTGTTGACGCCGTTGCGACGTCAACCTGTGTTGAGTTCTAACCAATGCGTCACATTGATGGAATGATCGTTTTGTCATAAGGACGTAACCAGAAAGATGCTATGGCCATAAGTAACACGATGTTTGACCCGTGTTGATTGGCCAAACCCCGGTATGATCAGCTCCGCGCTGTATGACGAGGTTAATCCTTTAGTGAGAATGACCCACGTTTGCGCTGGGGTACTATTCGACGAAGGGTCGCTTTATGACATTTTGTTGCTTCAACTATTTTATCTGCCCTGGCATCTAAGCTCTTTTAACCGAGCAGTCAGGGTGGGACGGCACACCTTCGTGCCACGCGGGCGCTCTTTTAGAAAAGCGCCTGATTGAAAACCGGACCGGCAATGCGTTGTCGGTTCACTTAGCCAAAGGCTCTGAAATTCCAATGTCCGATCAATTCGAAATCTTCCTCACTTGCCCTAAAGGCCTTGAAGGCCTGCTCATCGAGGAAGCCGTCGGGCTTGGCCTTGAAGAAGCGCGTGAACACACTTCTGCCGTGCGCGGCATGGCCACCATGGAAACCGCTTATCGCCTGTGCCTGTGGTCGCGTCTGGCGAACCGGGTGCTGCTGGTGCTCAAGCGTTTCCCGATGAAGGACGCCGAAGACCTGTACCACGGCGTGCTCGACATCGAGTGGCAAGACCACATGCTCAACGACGGCACCCTTGCCGTTGAGTTCAGCGGCCACGGCTCGGGCATCGACAACACTCACTTCGGCGCCTTGAAAGTAAAAGACGCCATCGTCGACAAACTGCGTACCCCGCAAGGCGACCGTCCGTCGATCGACAAGCTCAACCCGGATTTGCGCATTCACCTGCGCCTGGACCGTGGCGAAGCGATCCTCTCCCTCGACCTGTCCGGCCACAGCCTGCACCAGCGCGGCTATCGCTTGCAGCAGGGCGCGGCACCGCTGAAGGAAAACCTCGCGGCGGCGATCCTGATCCGTTCCGGCTGGCCTCGCATTGCGGCCGAAGGCGGCGCGCTGGCTGACCCGATGTGCGGTGTGGGTACGTTCCTCGTCGAAGCGGCAATGATCGCCGCCGATATGGCACCGAACCTGCGTCGCGAACAGTGGGGTTTCACCGCTTGGCTGGGCCACGTCCCGGCCCTGTGGAAAAAGCTCCACGAAGAAGCCACCGAGCGTTGCGCTGCTGGTTTGGCCAAGCCACCGCTGTGGATTCGCGGTTACGAGGCTGACCCGCGCCTGATTCAACCGGGCCGCAATAACGTCGAGCGTGCAGGCCTCAGCGAGTGGATCAAGATCTACCAGGGCGAAGTCGGCACATTTGAGCCGCGTCCAGACCAGAACCAGAAAGGCCTGGTCATCTGCAACCCGCCGTACGGCGAGCGTCTGGGTGACGAGGCGAGCTTGCTCTATCTCTACCAGAACCTCGGCGAGCGCCTGCGTCAGGCTTGCCTGAACTGGGAAGCCGCAGTGTTCACCGGTGCGCCGGACCTGGGCAAGCGCATGGGCATCCGCAGCCACAAACAGTATTCGTTCTGGAACGGCGCGTTGCCGTGCAAGCTGCTGCTGATCAAGGTTACCCCGGACCAGTTCGTCACCGGCGAGCGTCGCACCCCGGAACAGCGTCAGGTCGAGCGTGAGCAGGCTGAAGTCGAAGTCACCGACAACGACGTCGCGCCAGGCAAGTACGAGAAGTACAACAAGAACGGCAACCCGATCAAACCGGCCCCGGTGGTGATCGAGCAACCGCGCTTGAGCGAAGGCGGGCAGATGTTCGCCAACCGCCTGCAAAAGAACCTCAAGGCCCTGGGCAAGTGGGTCAAGCGTGAAGGCATCGACTGCTATCGCGTGTATGACGCCGACATGCCGGAATACTCGATGGCCATCGATCTGTATCAGGATTGGGTCCACGTTCAGGAATACGCTGCGCCGAAGTCCATCGACCCAGAAAAAGCCTCGGCGCGGATGTTCGATGCCCTGGCGGCCATTCCGCAGGCGTTGAACATCGACAAGAGCCGCGTGGTGGTCAAGCGTCGCGAACGTCAGAGCGGCACCAAGCAGTACGAACGCCAGGCTGCGCAAGGCAAGTTCGTCGAGGTCAATGAAGGCGGCGTGAAGCTGCTGGTCAACCTCACCGACTACCTCGACACCGGGCTGTTCCTCGATCACCGGCCAATGCGCATGCGCATCCAGAAAGAGGCCGAGGGCAAACGCTTCCTCAATCTGTATTGCTACACCGCGACCGCCAGTGTCCACGCAGCCAAGGGTGGCGCGCGCAGCACCACCAGCGTCGACTTGTCGAAAACCTACCTGGACTGGGCGCGTCGCAACCTGTCGCTGAACGGTTTCTCCGACAAGAACCGTCTGGAGCAGGGCGATGTGATGGCTTGGCTGGATGCCTGCCGTGACGAGTACGACCTGATCTTCATCGATCCTCCGACCTTCTCCAACTCCAAGCGTATGGAAGGGATCTTCGACGTGCAGCGTGACCAGGTGCAGTTGATTGACCTGGCCATGGCGCGTCTGGCGCCGGGCGGCGTGTTGTACTTCTCCAACAACTTCCGCAAGTTCGTGCTGGAGGAGAACCTCACCACCCGTTACGCGGTCGAGGAAATCACCGACAAGACCATTGATCCGGACTTTGCCCGCAACGGCAAGATCCATAGTGCCTGGAAAATCACGGCCCGCTGACACTTGGTTTGATTGGATCCACAGAGCCTTGATTTTTAAAGGCTCTTGGATTCTTTCAGGGCTGGCCAAATTAGTGGCTAATAGCTATAACTCAACCCATGGCCAATGGGCTTTTCCGGCACCTGGCGTTTTGAGTTGCGTTTTATGTCGTTGCACGCCGTGCGCCCCAAGATCCTGGGTTTTATCAGCGAAGACGTCTCGGCCTGGCTGGTCGCGATGCTGGTATTGCTCGCTGGCGGGATTCTCACGGGATTGCTGGCCTGGGCGACGCTGAATCTGTTTCACCATCAATTGCGGCAACGCTTCCAACTGCTGGCCAGTGAGCGTTACAGCCGTATCGAAGAACGTTTCGAAGATCAGGAGCAGCGCCTCGACGGCCTGCGCCGGTTCTTTGCCAATTCCGATTCGGTGTCCCGCACCGAGTTCGACGGTTACACCGAACCTTTATTGCACCGTACCCAAGCGTATTCGTTCGCCAAGCGCGTGACGCGTGAAGAGCGCCCGGCGTTTGAGCGTGAGGTTCGCGACGAAGGGTTGAGCGACTTTTCCATTTGTGAACTCAATCCCGCCGGCGAGCTGCAACTCGCGGCCGAGCGTGATGAGTATGTGGTGGTGCTTTATAGCCAGACGCAAAGTCGTCTTGGTTCGCCGCTGGGCTACGACCTGCTGGCCCAGCCGTTGCGCCGCGCCACCCTGGAAAGGGCGGATCGGGGCAGCATGGCGGTGTCGCAACCGATGCATTTGGTGCATGTCGAGCCGACTTACGCTCGAGGCGTGCTGCTGGTTGCACCGGTCAATCGTCGGCAAAGTACAGAAGCGGCGACGGACAAGCCCTTCGGCTACGTCATGGCGGTGATCAGCATGCGTCAGTTGCTGGCCGACGGACTGCCGGAGGCCGGACGCGATTATCTGTCGGTGCGCATTCTCGACCTGTCCACCAGCGATCAACATGAAGTGCTGTTTGAATCAACCAATCCGCCGGCCGCCAGTGAGCTGACCGCGAGTCGTCTGCTGCGCCTGGCCGACCATGACTATCAAGTGGACATTCAGCCCAGCGAGGCCTTTCTGGCGGCCAACCATTCTTCGGTGAGCAGCCTGGTGGTGCTCGGTGGCCTGCTTAGCCTGTTGCTCAGCGCCTTGCTCTACGTGTTGGTCAGTCAGCGGCAACGGGCGTTGAAAATGGTCGAGCAGCGTACCGAGGAGTTGCGCGCCCGCGAGCAGGAATTGCGCGGCACCCACGGGCAGTTGCGCGGGGTGCTGAACGCCGCGACCCAAGTGGCGATTATCGCCACCGACCTGCGCGGGGTCATCAGCACCTTCAACGCCGGCGCTGAACAGATGCTCGGTTATAGCGCCGCCGACGTGGTCGGGCGCATGACCCTGGAAAACCTGCATTTCCCTCGGGAACTGGTTGCCCGTTCGGCGGAGCTGAGCGCGCGTTACGGCAAGCTGATCCCGACCTGTCAGGCGATGCTGGTCGAGGGCGGCGAGGAGGGAGGTCACGAAGCCCGCGAGTGGACCCTGGTGCGCCAGGATGGCAGTCACCTGGCGGTGAATATGCTGGCTACCCCGGTGCTGGATGAGCAGGGGCTGTGGGTCGGTCACCTGGCGATCTGCATCGACATCACCGAGCGCAAGCGTGTCCACGAAGCCCTGGCGGCGCGGGACTTGCTGCTGAAGAAACTCAGCGCCCATGTGCCGGGCGGCATCTACCAGTTCAAGATGGAGTTCGACGGGCGCTTCAGTGTGATCTACGCCAGTGACGGCATCCGCGACATCTATGAACTTGAGCCGGAAGTGCTGTTGCTCAACGCCGAAGCGATCTTCACGCGGATTCATCCACAGGATTCGACCCGGGTCCGCGCCTCGATCCGCGCCTCGGCGGACACCCTCAGCCCGTGGCGCGAGGAATACCGCGTGCAACTGCCGGTGGGTGGCCTGCGTTGGGTGCGTGGCGAGGCGACACCCGAGGAATTGCCCGGTGGCGGTGTGCTCTGGCACGGCTACATCTCGGACATCTCCGACCTGAAGCGGGTTGAAGAGGAGTTGCGGGCGCTATCGGTGACCGACTCCCTGACCGGCATTCATAACCGCCGCTATTTCCAGGAACGCCTGACCACTGAAATGGCCCGGGTCGAACGCGGCGGCGGCGAGTTGTCGGTGATCATGCTCGACATTGACCACTTCAAGCGCATCAACGACCAGCATGGCCACGCGGTGGGCGACCGGGTGTTGCAAGCGGTGTGCGAGCGCATCGGCCATCGCCTGCGCCGCACCGACGTGTTCTGTCGACTGGGCGGCGAGGAGTTCATGGTGCTGTGCCCGGACATCAACGGCGAACACGCGCATGTCCTGGCCTTGCAGCTGTGGCAAGCGCTGCGCAGCTCGCCGATCGAAGGCGTCGGCACGGTGACCGCGAGTTTCGGGATCGCCAGTTGGCAAGTCGGCGAAGGCGCGGATGCGCTGTTACTGCGGGCGGATTCGGGGGTGTATGCGGCGAAACAGGCGGGCAGGGATCGGGTTGAGGTGCAGCTTCACTGAAAAGATCGCAGCCTCGTTTCACTCGACAGCTCCTACAAGGGTTTTGCATCCCCCTGCAGGAGCTGTGTAGGAGCTGTCGAGTGAAACGAGGCTGCGATCTCTTGATCTTAAAGGGTTACAACACCGAAGCCGTTGCCGCCACCTTAGGCTGGCGATACAGGTCCAGCAGCACCTGATCCAACACAGAAGAAGCGCCAAACGGTGCCTTGTCGTTGAGGATCGCCACCACCGCCCAGGTGTTGCCATTGACGTCGCGGCTGAAGCCGGAGATCGCGCGCACGGTGTTCAGGGTGCCGGTCTTGATGTGCGCTTCGCCGCGCATGGCGGTGGTCTTCAGGCGTTTGCGCATGGTGCCGTCGGTGCCGGCGATCGGCAGCGAGCTGATGAACTCGGCGGCGTACGGGCTGTGCCATGCGGCTTGCAGCATGCCGGCCATTTCACGCGCGCTCACCCGTTCGGCGCGGGACAGGCCGGAACCGTTCTCCATCACCAGGTGCGGCGCGGTGATGCCTTTCTGGGCCAGCCACTGACGCACGATGCGTTGGGCAGCCTTGGCATCATCGCCATCGGCATCATTGCGAAACTTCTGGCCCAGGCTCAGGAACAACTGCTGAGCCATGGTGTTGTTACTGTATTTGTTGATGTCGCGAATGATTTCCGCCAGGTCCGGCGAGAACGCTCGCGCCAGCACCTTGGCGTCTTTTGGCGTCGCTCCCAGCACATCCTTGCCCTGGATGCTGCCACCCAGTTCTTTCCAGATCGCCCGCACGGCGCCGGCGGTGTAGGTCGCGTGGTCGAGCAGCGACAGGTAGGTCTGCGAGCTGCAACCGTCGCCCAATTGGCCGCCGACCGTCACGGTCACGCTGCCATCGGCCTGGGTCACCGGGTTGTAGCGCACGCCACCGGTGCATTGCTTGGAATTGATCGCCTTGACCTGATTGTCGATGTTGATCGTCGCAATCGGCGGCTCCACCGACACCAGCACCTTGCCGTTGTCGTTGCGCGCCACGAAGCGCAAAGCCTTGAGGTTGACCATCAGCGAGTCGGGTTTGACCAGGAACGGTTTGTTCTCGTCATTGCCGTCGTCATTGAATTCCGGCAGTTGCGGCTGCACGAAGAAGCTGCGATCGAGCACCAGGTTGCCGGTGACTTGCGTCACGCCGTTGGCCCGCAGGTCGCGCATCAGCAGCCAGAGTTTTTCCATGTTCAGCTTCGGATCGCCGCCACCCTTGAGGTAGAGGTTGCCATTGAGGATGCCGCCGCTGAGGGTGCCGTCGGTGTAGAACTCGGTTTTCCACTGATGATTCGGGCCGAGCATTTCCAGGGCTGCATACGTGGTGACCAGTTTCATGGTCGAGGCCGGGTTGACTGAGACGTCTGCGTTGAAAATGGTCGGGGTGCCGGGGCCGTCGAGCGGGAGCATCACCAGGGACAGGGCGCTGTCCTGCAACTTGCTGGCCTTGAGGGCTTTTTCAACGTTGGGCGTCAGCGAGGTATTGATCTGAGCAGCGGAAACCGGGAGGGCCAGGGGCAGAAGAAGACTGGCGAGTAACAGTGGACGCAAAGATTTGATCATATGAAGTAAAACCCTACGGGCGAGGGGAAAAAAGGCGAGGGCATGAAGATAAAATCCCTCAGTGGTCATGAAAGTGTCGGCATTATGCCCCAAGGTGACGCGGCGTGTGCCAAGCCCCGGCCCTCTAATTCGCTATTTTTTTACCGACGGTAGGCAGGTGCCCGCCGTGAAACGGGCAATTGGCGCCTTAAACTGCTAAAGTGCCGCCCGTTATTACTTATGAGGATTGTTCCAATGGCGACTAACCGTTCCCAGCGTCTGCGCAAAAAACTGTGCGTCGATGAATTTCAAGAGCTGGGTTTCGAACTGAACCTGGATTTCAAAGAAGATTTGGCTGATGAAGCCATTGATGCTTTCCTCGACGCGTTCCTGAAAGAAGCCATGGAAGCCAACGGTCTGGGTTATGTTGGCGGCGACGACTTCGGTCTGGTTTGCCTGCAGAAACGCGGCTCGGTGTCCGAAGAGCAGCGTGCAGCTGTTGAAGCCTGGCTCAAAGGCCGCAGCGAACTGACCGAAGCAACCGTCAGCCCGCTGATCGACGTCTGGTACCCGGAAAAGCCGATCAATCCGGTAGCTTGATGTCATAAAAAACGGCGACCTTAAGGTCGCCGTTTTTTTAAGTTCGAAAGATCGCAGCCTCGTTTCACTCGACAGCTCCTGCATTGGAATGCGTTTATCCTGTAGGAGCTGTCGAGTGCAACGAGGCTGCGATCTTTTGCTTTTCAGGCCTTGCGCCAATTCAAAATCAACAACGTCAACACCCCCGCGACAATCCCCCAGAACGCCGACCCGATGGAAAACAGCGTCAGCCCCGACGCCGTGACCATAAAGGTCACCAACGCCGCTTCCCGTTCCTTCACTTCGCTCATGGCAATGCTCAGGCCGTTGATGATCGAACCGAACAGCGCCAGCGCCGCAATCGACAGCACCAACTCTTTCGGCAACGCGGCAAACAACGCTGCCAGCGTCGCGCCGAACACTCCGGCAATCCCGTAGAAAATCCCGCACCAGACCGCCGCGGTGTAGCGCTTGTTGCGATCTTCATGGGCATGCGGCCCGGTGCAGATGGCGGCGCTGATTGCCGCAAGGTTGATGCCGTGAGAGCCGAACGGTGCCAGCAGCAACGAAGCGATGCCGGTGGTGGTGATCAGTGGCGAGGCCGGCACGTTGTAGCCATCGGCGCGCAACACGGCGATACCGGGCATGTTCTGCGAGGTCATCGCCACCACGAACAACGGGATGCCGATGCTGATGGTCGCGGCCAGGGAAAAGTGCGGCGTGGTCCAGACCGGTGTCGCCAGTTCCAGATGGAAACCGCTGAAATCCAGCAGCCCCATGAACCCCGACAGCGCCGTGCCGATCAACAGCGCGGCGAGCACCGCATAGCGCGGCGACAGGCGCTTGACCACCAGGTAGGTGAAAAACATGGCCAACACCAGCGCCGTGCGATGCTGGGCTGCGACGAAAATCTCGCTGCCGATCTTGAACAGAATCCCCGCCAGCAGCGCCGCCGCCAGCGACGCCGGAATCTTCTTCACCAGCCGTTCGAAGCTGCCGGTCAGGCCACAAATCGTCACCAGCACCGCGCAGGTGATGTACGCGCCGATGGCTTCGCCGTAGCTCACACCGCCCAGGCTGGTGATCAACAACGCCGCGCCGGGTGTGGACCAGGCAATGGTGATCGGCGTGCGATAACGCAACGACAAGCCGATAGAGCAGATCGCCATGCCGATCGAGATCGCCCAGATCCACGAGGAAATCTGCCCGCTGGTCAGGCCCGCCGCTTGCCCGGCCTGGAACATCAGGACCAGAGAACTGGTGTAGCCGGTCATCATGGCGATGAAACCGGCGACGATGGCCGAAGGCGACGTGTCGGCCAAGGGGCGCAATTGCGTTTGCGTGGCGTCGTTCATGACAGCGGTGTTCCTTGTTCTGGTGAAGATGCTGTAACAACACTGAACCCCTGTGGGAGCGGGCTTGCTCGCGAAGGCGTCGGCACATCCAACATCAATGTCGACTGACACGCCGTCTTCGCGAGCAAGCCCGCTCCCACAGGGGGATATTGCATTTCAGCGGCGGATTCCGGGTTCAAGCCTAAACTCAAATGTAACGGACCGTTGCAATACAGCCGTGGCCGCAATCAGCCATACAGTCGTGTTGCCACCATCCATTGTGTACAATCGCGGTGTTTTTTACGCGATACTTGCCAGCGACCCACTGTGCCGTATTACAGTCACGGTCTATTCGCCGCAGTTCTCCCGACTCGAGTGCCCATGAACGAACAGTTGCAGCCCCTAAAGAAACAACCGCGAGCAGGCAAAGCCGGCCGCAGCGGTACCCAGGACGATATTGTCTACGCGCATATCTTCGAGGCCATCCTCGAACAGCGCCTGGCGCCCGGCACCAAGTTGAGCGAAGAAGCGCTGGGGGAAATTTTCGGGGTCAGCCGCACCATCATTCGCCGCGCACTGTCGCGCCTGGCGCATGAAGGCGTGGTATTGCTGCGGCCGAACCGTGGCGCAGTCGTCGCCAGCCCGAGCGTCGAAGAGGCTCGCCAGGTGTTCCTGGCACGCCGTCTGGTGGAGCGCGCGATCACTGAACTGGCGGTGCAGCACGCTACTGCCGAGCAGATTGCCGAGTTGCGCCAAATGGTCAACGACGAACGCGACAGCTTTTCCCGTGGCGATCGCGGTGCCGGCATCCGTCTGTCGGGTGAGTTTCACCTGAAACTCGCCGAAGCAGCGAAGAACGCGCCGCTGATCAGCTTCCAGCGCAGTCTGGTGTCCCAGACTTCGTTGATCATCGCCCAATACGAAAGCGGCAACCGCTCGCACTGTTCTTATGATGAACACACCCAGTTGATCGACGCGATCGAAGCGCGCAACGGTGAGCTGGCGGTGGACCTGATGATGCATCACATGGATCACATCGACAGCAAACTCAACCTCGACGAAGAAAGCGCGTCGGATGATTTGCATGCGGTGTTCTCGCATTTGTTGCAGACCAAAAAGCCTGGGCGTTCGACCGCCAAACTCTGATTGTCGAGTGCAGCTGAAAAGATCGCAGCCTCGTTTCACTCGACAGCTCCTACATTGGAATTCGTAATCCTGTAGGAGCTGTCGAGTGAAACGAGGCTGCGATCTTTTGATCTTGCCAACAGGCAATAAAAATCCCCCGGGGCTATACCGCCGCGGGGGATTTTTTATGCCCGAAGAAACCTCAGCGCTGATGCACCAATGTCCCCGCCGCATACGTCTGCAACACCGTCCGGTCATCCCCCAGCGTCATCAACACAAACAACGTCTCGGCAATGTTATTCGCCTGCTTCAAGCGATAGCTCAGCAGCGGCGTGGCGTTGTAATCCAGCACCAGGAAGTCCGCATCGGTGCCCGGATGCAGCGTACCGATCTTGTCTTCAAGACGTAGCGCCCGCGCGCCACCGAGGGTTGCCAGGTACAGCGATTTGAACGGGCTCAGCCGCGCGCCTTGCAGCTGCATGACCTTGTACGCTTCGTTCAACGTTTGCAGCAGCGAGAAACTGGTGCCGCCACCCACGTCCGTGCCCAGACCGACATTCAGTTTGTGCTTCTCGGCCATCGGCAAGTTGAACAAGCCGCTGCCAAGGAAGAAGTTCGAGGTCGGGCAGAAGGCAATCGCCGAGCCGGTTTCCGCCAGTCGCGCGCACTCGTCGTCGCACAGGTGCACGCCGTGGGCGAACACCGAGCGCTCGCCCAGCAACTGGTAGTGATCGTAGACGTCGAGGTAGCCCTTGCGCTCCGGGAACAGTTCCTTGACCCACTCGACTTCTTTCAGGTTTTCGCTGATGTGGGTCTGCATGTACAAGTCAGGGTATTCGCCGAGCAACTGGCCGGCGAGGGTCAGTTGTTCCGGGGTGCTGGTCGGGGCGAAACGCGGGGTGACCGCGTAGTGCAAGCGGCCCTTGCCGTGCCAGCGCTCGATCAGCGCCTTGCTTTCCACGTAGCTGGATTCAGCGGTGTCAGTCAGGTAGTCCGGCGCGTTGCGGTCCATCATCACCTTGCCGGCGATCATCCGCAGGTCCAGCTGCTGGGCGGCTTCGAAGAACGAGTTCACCGATTGCGGATGCACACTGCCGAACACCAGCGCGGTGGTGGTGCCGTTGCGCAGCAGTTCCTTGATGAAAATGTCCGCCACTTCATCGGCGTGGGCCTTGTCGGCGAACTGGCTTTCGCACGGGAACGTGTAGGTGTTGAGCCAGTCCAGCAGTTGCTCGCCATAAGCCCCGACCATCCCGGTTTGTGGCAAGTGGATGTGGGTGTCGATCAAGCCTGGGGTGATCAGCGCGTCCTGGTAATGCGTGATCTCGATGTCTGCCGGCAGCGTCGACAACAGTTCGGTGGCGTGACCGATGGCGCTGATCTGGCCGTTCTCGACTACCAGCAGGCCGTCCTCGAAATACTCATAGGACGCTTCGATTCCCACTTCGGCAGGGTCGGCGATGCTGTGCAGGATGGCGGCGCGGTAGGCTTTGCGAGTGAAAGGCATGTGGGTTCCCGGTTTCTAGGCTTATCAATTAGAGGCTTGGCTGCGGCGTGAAGCAGGCAGCAGTTTGGCAATCGATGATCCGGCGCTGGCGGTCTGCTGGCCGAAATTCGCGTTATAGGTGGCGATGATTTCGCCGGCGATGGAGACGGCGATTTCCACAGGCAACTTGCCTTTGACTTCGCCGATGCCCATCGGGCAGCGCATGCGTTGCAGCACGTCGCTGTCGAAACCGCGATCACGCAGGCGATGTTCGAACTTCACCCGTTTGGTCTTCGAACCGATCAGGCCGAAGTAGGTGAAATCGTTGCGCTTGAGGATCGCGGCGGTGAGTTCGAGGTCGAGCTGGTGGTTGTGGGTCATGACGATGCAGTAGCTGCCGGCGGGCAGATTATCGATTTCATCCACCGGTTCTTCTGCGACGATTTTCCGCACGCCGTGGGGGATCTGTTCCGGGAATTCCGCTTCCCGGGAATCGATCCAGCGCACCCGGCAGGGCAGGCTGGCGAGCAGTGGTACCAGCGCGCGGCCGACATGGCCGGCACCGAACACGGCGATTTGCGCCTGGACCTGGCCCATCGGTTCGAACAGCAACACGGTCACGCCGCCGCAGCACTGACCGAGGCTGGCGCCGAGGCTGAAGCGCTCCAGATGGGTGTCCTGCTTGCCGCTGGCGAGCATCTCGCGGCCGATCTGCATGGCCTTGTATTCCAGATGCCCGCCACCGATGGTGTCGAAGGTCTGGTGGGCGCTGATGACCATTTTCGAACCGGCATTGCGCGGCGTCGAGCCGAGCTCTTCGATGATGGTCACCAACACGCAGGGTTCACCCTGGGATTGCAGGTCGGCGAGGGCGTCGATCCAGTTGTACATGTTTCACCTCGACATCTGTGTTGTCTGTTCGGGCCTCTTCGCGGGCAAGCCCGCTCCCACATTTGGAATGCATTTCCCTGTGGGAGCGGGCTTGCTCGCGAATGGCCACGCCTCGGTCCTTAAAGCGAAGCCAACTCCGGCTCAGCCTCAACAGCCTTCGCCACCTTCAACTGGCGCATCTGCTCACAACCCCACAACACCCGCTCCGGGGTCGCCGGCGCATCGATTTTCGGTTGATGCTTGTAGTCCCCGAGACTCGCCACGGCGTCCTTGATCGCACACCACGAAGCGATGCCGAGCATGAACGGCGGCTCGCCCACAGCCTTGGAATGGAACACCGTGTCTTCCGGGTTCTTGCGGTTTTCCACCAGCTTCACCCGCAGGTCCAGCGGCATGTCCGCCACGGCCGGGATCTTGTAGCTCGCCGGGCCGTTGGTCATCAGTTTGCCTTTGTTGTTCCACACCAGCTCTTCCATGGTCAGCCACCCCATGCCCTGGATGAAACCGCCCTCGACCTGGCCGATGTCGATGGCCGGGTTCAGCGAGGCGCCGACGTCGTGGAGGATGTCGGTACGCAGCATTTTGTATTCGCCGGTAAGGGTGTCGACGATCACTTCGCAGCACGCCGCGCCGAAGGCGTAGTAGTAGAACGGACGCCCCCGTGCCTGGCTGCGGTCGTAGAAGATTTTCGGGGTCTTGTAGAACCCGGTGCTCGACAACGAAACCTGATTGAAATACGCCTGCTGGATCAACGCTTCAAAGGTCAGGATGTGATCGCGAACCCGCACGTGGCCGTTGTGGAATTCCACGTCTTCTTCGCTGACCTTGTAGTGGCGCGCAGCGAATTCCACCAGGCGTTGCTTGATGATTTCCGCAGCGTTCTGCGCGGCTTTACCGTTCAGGTCGGCGCCACTGGACGCGGCGGTCGGCGAGGTGTTTGGCACCTTGTCGGTGTTGGTCGCGGTGATCTGCACGCGGTCCATTTCCACCTGGAACACTTCGGCCACCACCTGCGCAACTTTGGTGTTCAGGCCCTGGCCCATCTCGGTGCCGCCGTGGTTCAAATGGATGCTGCCGTCGGTGTAGACGTGCACCAGCGCACCGGCCTGATTGAGGAAACTCGCGGTGAACGAAATACCGAATTTCACCGGGGTCAGCGCCAGGCCTTTTTTCAGGATCGGGCTGTTGGCGTTGTAGCGACGGATCGCTTCGCGGCGCTCGGCGTACTGGCTGCTTTCTTCCAGTTCGGCGGTCATTTCCTCGAGCATGTTGTGCTCGACGGTCTGGTAGTAATGGGTGACGTTGCGCTCGGTCTTGCCGTAGTAGTTGGCCTTGCGCACGGCCAGCGGATCGAGGGCCAGATGCCGGGCAATCGCGTCCATCACTTCTTCGATCGCGACCATGCCTTGCGGGCCACCGAAACCACGGTAAGCGGTGTTCGACGCGGTGTTGGTTTTGCAGCGGTGACCGTTGATGGTCGCGTCGCCCAGGTAGTACGAGTTGTCGGCGTGGAACATCGCACGGTCGACAATCGACGCCGACAAGTCCGGCGAGCAGCCGCAGTTGCCGGCCAGTTCCAACGCGATACCGTGCAGGCGACCGGTGCTGTCGAAGCCCACGTCATATTCGACGTAAAACGGGTGACGCTTGCCGGTCATCAGCATGTCTTCGACCCGTGGCAGGCGCATCTTGGTCGGCTGACCGGTGAGGTGCGCAACCACTGCGCAGAGACAGGCAGGGCTCGCGGCCTGGGTTTCCTTGCCACCGAAACCACCGCCCATGCGGCGCATGTCGACGACGATTTTATTCATCGACACGTCGAGCACTTCAGCGACCAACTTCTGCACTTCGGTCGGGTTTTGCGTGGAGCAGTAGACGATCATCCCGCCGTCTTCAGTCGGCATCACCGAAGAGATCTGGGTTTCGAGGTAGAAGTGTTCCTGGCCGCCGATGTGCAGCGTGCCTTGAATGCGGTGTTCGGCAGTCGCCAAAGCACCGGCGGAATCGCCGCGCTGGTGGGTGTGGCTGTCGAGCACGAAGTGGCGTTTGCGCAAGGCTTCGACCACGTCCAGCACCGGCTCCAGATCTTCATATTCGATGATCGCGGCCATGGCGGCTTTGCGTGCAGTTTCCAGATCTTTCGCGGCGACGGCGAGCACCGGTTGCCCGACGAATTGCACATCATCGATGGCCAGCAGCGGATCGCCCGGCAGCAGCGGGCCGATGTCTTTCAGGCCCGGCACGTCTTCGTGGGTGATGGCGATGCGCACACCTTCGAAGGCATAGCACGGCTTGGTGTCGATGCTGATGATCTTCGCGTGGGCGCGGTCCGACAGGCGTGCGTAAACGTGCAGTTGATTCGGGAACTCCAACCGGTCGTCAATGTACTGCGCTTCGCCGGACACGTGCTTGGCGGCGCTGTCGTGCTTGACGCTGCGGCCGACACCGGTGGTCAGGTCCTTGGCGAACAGTTCAGCCAGTTCGGCTTGGGTCTTCTCTACAGCGTGATGATTAGACATAAGCGGTCACCCGAGTCTCGATGTGCGGCGTTTGCAGTTCGATGAAGTATTTGCGCAGCAGGTTTTGCGCGCTGAGCAGGCGATATTCCTTGCTGGCGCGGAAGTCCGAGAGCGGCGTGAAATCATCGGCCAGGGCGGCGCAGGCGCGTTCGACCAACGTGCTATTGAACGGCGCGCCGATCAGCACGGTTTCGCAATGGGCAGCGCGTTTCGGGATTGCGGCCATGCCGCCGAAAGCGATGCGGGCGTCGGTGATGACACCGTTCTCCACGCGCAGATTGAACGCGGCGCAGACCGCAGAAATGTCATCGTCCAGACGCTTGGAAACCTTGTACGCACGGAACAGTTGTTCAGCGCTGGCACGCGGCACGATGATCTTTTCGATGAATTCGCTTTCCTGACGCGCCGTCACTTTGTAATCGATGAAGTAATCGTCGAGGTTCAGCGTGCGTCGGGTTTCACCCTTGCACAACACAACCTGCGCGCCGAGCGCGATCAGCAGCGGTGGTGAGTCACCAATCGGCGAAGCGTTGCCGATGTTGCCGCCCAGGGTGCCCTGATTGCGGATTTGCAGCGACGCGAAACGGTGCAGCAGTTCGCCGAAATCCGGGTACTCGGCGTTCAGCGCTTCGTAGCAGTCGGACAGTGCGGTGGCCGCGCCGATTTCGATGCGGTCGTCAAAGGTTTCGATGCGCTTCATCTCGGCGACGTTGCCGACGTAGATCATCACCGGCAAGGTGCGGTGGAACTGCGTGACTTCCAGCGCCAGATCGGTGCCGCCGGCCAGCAACCGGGCCTGTGGATAAGCGTCGTAGAGGTCGGCCAGGTCGGCGACGGTCAGCGGCACCAGGCAGCGTTTGTCGCCACTGTTGAGTTCGCCGATGTCGGTAGGTGCGATGGCTTTCAGGCGGGCGATGGTATCGGCCTCGCGCGCGTCAAACTGGTCCGGTTGCTTGCCGCAGCAGGACTGTTCGGCCGCTTGCAGGATCGGCCGATAGCCGGTGCAACGGCAGAGGTTGCCGGCCAGCGCTTCGTGGGCTTTATGGGAATCCGGTTCGTCGCTGTTCTTCTGCAACGCGAACAGCGACATCACGAAGCCCGGGGTGCAGAAGCCGCACTGCGAACCGTGGCACTCGACCATGGCTTTCTGCACGCTGTGCAGTTCGCCTTTGTGCTTGAGGTCTTCGACGCTGATCAGTTGTTTGCCGTGCAGCGACGAAACGAACGTCAGGCACGAGTTGAGGCTGCGATAGCGAATGTGTTCGCGGCCGTCGTCATCCGTTTGCAACTCGCCAACCACCACGGTGCACGCGCCACAGTCACCGCTGGCGCAGCCTTCTTTGGTGCCGGGTTTGCCCACATGGTCGCGCAAGTAATTGAGCACGGTCAGGTTCGGGTCCAGGGCGTGCTCGCTACGGAGTTCCTGGTTTAGTAAAAACTGGATCACGGAAGGCCTCGCAGACTCATTATTGTTGTTAACCGATTGAGCCGAATTTATCAGGTCTGACTTTTCGGTCAATGATTTTCTGACTTAAAGGTCAGGAAAACCCGTTTTGGCGATCAACAGTACGTTTCATCAGTATTGACCCTGACTCGAAAGCTTGCTTTTTGCTTAATTCGTGCCAAAAACCGCCGGGTGGGCACTCCGCCATGACGTACCAATTGCGCTACACTGCGCCGCTTGTGCAGATCGAAGAGTTTGAAGGACAACCATGACGTTCAAGGCGCCGGACAGCCTCGCCGAGCAAATCGCTCACCACCTCGCCGAACGTATCATTCGCGGCGAAATGAAGCCGGGAGAGCGCATCCAGGAACAGAAGGTCACGCTGGCCCTCAATGTCAGCCGCGGTTCGGTCCGTGAGGCCTTGCTGATCCTTGAGCGCCGCCACCTGATCGCGATCCTGCCGCGACGTGGCGCCCACGTGACCGAACTTACCGCGCACAAGGTCCAGAGCCTGTGCACGCTGATGAGCGAGTTGTACATCTTGCTCGGCAACGCCGTGGCCACTGGCTGGCAAGTCCAGGCCGACCTGGCGCCGTTCGTGCAGATTCAGCAGCGCCTGACCGCCAGCTACGAGCGTCAGGACATCCGCACGTTCGTCGACGACAGCTTCAGCGTGATGCGCGCGGCGTATCCGTTCGCCAACAATCCGTACTTGCAGGAAACTGTCGAGAACCTGCAACCGGCCATGAGCCGCGCGTATTTCCTCGCCCTGGAACAGCGCAAAGCCGAGATGAGCGAATTCCTGGAGCTGTTCGAGCGCTTGCTCGCGGCCGTGATCGCCCGTGACTTCCCGCAGATCCGCGTGGTGCTGACGGCTTACGCCCAGCGCAGCTGTGATCTGGTGGTTTCCGCCCTGACGGGCGCTTAAGCGTGCGGCTCAAGTGCATCAAACTGGCGGGGTTCAAATCCTTCGTCGACCCGACCACGGTGAACTTCCCCAGTAACATGGCGGCGGTGGTCGGGCCCAATGGTTGCGGCAAGTCGAACATCATCGACGCCGTGCGTTGGGTGATGGGCGAGAGCTCGGCCAAGAACCTGCGCGGCGAGTCGATGACCGACGTCATCTTCAACGGCTCGACCAGCCGCAAACCGGTGAGCCAGGCGAGTATCGAACTGGTGTTCGACAACTCCGACGGCACCCTGGTCGGCGAATACGCGGCCTACGCGGAAATCTCGATTCGCCGCAAAGTCACCCGCGACAGCCAGAACAGCTACTACCTGAACGGCACCAAATGCCGTCGTCGCGACATCACCGACATCTTCCTCGGCACCGGCCTGGGCCCGCGCAGCTACTCGATCATCGAGCAGGGCATGATCTCCAAGCTGATCGAAGCCAAGCCCGAAGACCTGCGTAACTTTATTGAAGAAGCGGCGGGGATCTCCAAGTACAAGGAGCGCCGGCGCGAGACTGAAAACCGCATTCGCCGCACCCACGAAAACCTCGCACGCCTGACCGACTTGCGCGAAGAGCTTGAGCGTCAACTCGAACGCTTGCATCGCCAGGCCGAGTCGGCGAAGAAGTATCAGGAATACAAGGGCGAGGAGCGTCAGCTCAAGGCCCAATTGTCGGCCCTGCGCTGGCAGGCGTTGAACGAACAAGTCGGACAGCGCGAAGCAATCATCGGCAACCAGGAAATCACTTTCGAAGCTTTGGTCGCCGAACAGCGCAACGCCGATGCGGCGATTGAACGCCTGCGTGACGGTCACCATGACCTGTCCGAGCGCTTCAATCTGGTGCAGGGGCGTTTCTATTCGGTCGGTGGCGACATCGCCCGGGTCGAGCAGAGCATCCAGCACGGCCAGCAGCGCTTGCGCCAGTTGCAGGACGATTTGAAGGAAGCCGAGCGCGCGCGTCTGGAAACCGAGTCGCACCTGGGTCACGACCGCACCTTGCTGCTGACCCTCGGCGAAGAGCTAGACATGCTCACGCCGGAGCAGGAAGTCACCAGCGCAGCCGCCGAAGAGGCCGCCGCCGCGCTGGAAGAATCCGAAACCACCATGCATGCGTGGCAAGAGCAGTGGGACACGTTCAACCTCACCGCCGCCGAACCGCGTCGCCAGTCTGAAGTGCAGCAGTCGCGAATCCAGCAGCTGGAAACCAGCATGGAGCGCCTGGCTGATCGCCAGAAGCGTCTGGGCGAAGAGCGTGCGTTGCTTTCGGCGGATCCGGAAGATGCTGCGATCATGGAACTCAGCGAGCAGCTCGCTGAATCCGAAGCGACGCTTGAGGATTTGCAGACCAGTGAACAAGCTCAGGTCGAAAAGCTTGAACAACTGCGTCAGGAATTGCAGCACGCATTGACCGCGCAGCAACAGGCGCAGGGCGATTTGCAGCGCCTCAATGGTCGGCTTGCGTCCCTTGAAGCCTTGCAGCAGGCCGCGCTTGATCCGGGCACCGGCACGGCCGAATGGTTGCGTGAACAGAATCTGGCAGAGCGTCCGCGCCTGGCCGAAGGCCTGAAGGTCGAGGCCGGTTGGGAGCTGGCGGTGGAAACCGTGCTCGGTGCCGACCTGCAAGCGGTGCTGGTGGACGACTTCGGCGATTTCGATCTGGCCGGGTTTTCCCAGGGCGATCTGCGCTTGCTCAGCCCTGCCAGCGATGGCGTGCGCGTGGCCGGCAGTTTGCTCGACAAGGTCGAGGCGCAGATCGATCTGTCGCCGTGGCTGGGGCAGGTCAAACCGGTGGACAGCCTCGAGCAGGCTCTGGCCTCGCGCGCTCAATTGAAGCCTGGCGAAAGCCTGATCAGCCGAGACGGTTACTGGGTAGGACGACACTTTTTACGTGTGCGTCGCGCCAGTGAAGCGGAAAGCGGCGTGCTCGCCCGTGGCCAGGAAATCCAGCAACTGGGCCTTGAGCGCGAAGAGCGCGAAGCCTCGGTCGAAACCCTGGAAACCCAGCTGCAAAACTTTCGGGCACAACAGCGTCAGCAGGAAAACGGTCGCGAACATCTGCGCCGTCTGCTGCAAGACGAAGCCCGTCAGCAAGGTGAATTGAAAGCGCAGTTGTCCGCCGGCAAAGCCAAGGCTGAACAACTGACCCTGCGCCGAACGCGTCTCGACGAAGAACTCACCGAGCTTGGCGAACAGCGCTCACTGGAACACGAAAACATCGGCGAAGCGCGCCTGCAATTGCAGGAAGCCCTCGACAGCATGGCGCTGGACACCGAGCAGCGCGAGCTGCTGCTGGCCCAGCGCGACAGCTTGCGTGAACGCCTCGATCGCGTGCGTCAGGAAGCCCGGCAGCACAAGGATCACGCGCATCAATTGGCGGTGCGTCTGGGTTCGCTCAAGGCGCAACACGATTCCACGCGCCAGGCCCTTGAGCGTCTGGAGATGCAGTCCGAGCGCCTGACCGAGAAGCGCGAGCAGCTCAGTCTGAACCTGGAGGAGGGCGAGGCGCCGCTGGAAGAGCTGCGTCTGAAACTCGAAGAGTTGCTCGACAAGCGCATGACCGTCGACGAAGAACTCAAGACCGCGCAAACCGCCATGGAAGATGCCGACCGCGAATTGCGCGACGCCGAGAAACGCCGCAATCAGGCCGAGCAGCAATCGCAATTGATCCGTGGCCAACTCGAACACCAGCGCATGGAATGGCAAGCCCTGACCGTGCGGCGCAAGACCCTCGAAGATCAATTGCTGGAAGACGGCTACGACCTTCACGGCGTGATCGCAACCCTGGTGGCCGAGGCCAATGAGAAAGAGGCCGAGGAAGAGCTGGAACGCATTGCCGCGCGCATTGCGCGTCTCGGTGCGATCAACCTCGCGGCCATCGACGAATACACGCAACAATCCGAGCGTAAACGTTATCTGGATGCGCAGAACGACGATCTGGTGGAAGCGCTGGATACGTTGGAAAACGTGATTCGCAAGATCGACAAAGAGACGCGCAACCGCTTCAAAGATACCTTTGATCAGATCAATGCCGGAATTCAGGCACTTTTCCCAAAAGTTTTCGGTGGCGGCAGCGCGTATTTGGAACTGACGGGCGAAGATCTACTCGATACAGGGGTAACGATCATGGCGCGGCCGCCAGGAAAGAAGAACAGCACCATCCATTTGCTCTCCGGTGGCGAAAAAGCCCTGACCGCATTGGCCCTGGTTTTTGCGATCTTCAAGTTGAACCCGGCGCCGTTCTGCATGCTCGATGAAGTTGACGCGCCACTGGATGACGCTAACGTTGGACGCTACGCACGGCTGGTCAAAGAGATGTCGCAGACGGTGCAGTTCATCTATATCACCCACAACAAGATCGCCATGGAAATGGCTGATCAACTGATGGGGGTGACGATGCACGAGCCGGGTTGTTCACGCTTGGTGGCAGTGGATGTCGAGGAGGCGATGGCGATGGTGGACGCCTAGCGGCGCAGCTACAAGCCATAAGCCTTAAGCTGCAAGAGGAATAGCTTGAGGCTTGAAGCTTGCGACTTGTAGCTTGAGCTGCGCGTGCCATGCGTCTGCGCTGGTTGTTGAATGAAGATGGCAAATCGACACAATTTGCGCAGCGATTTTGACAGACGGTGTAAAGTTGCCTTTGGTCGTGCTAGTTTAATGTCAATTTTTCGTATACGTGGGCAAAACGCCTGTCAGAACATAGAGTTGGCGCCACGTTTTAAAGCGGTTTGCACGTTGTAAACCCCTTATTTTTCAGCATTTTTTATAGAGGCACGGGATTACATGGAAATCGGTCTGCGCGAGTGGCTGATCGTCATCGGCATTATTGTCATTGCCGGTATTCTTTTCGATGGCTGGCGCCGTATGCGCGGCGGCAAGGGAAAACTGAAGTTCCGTCTTGATCGAAGTCTGTCCAACCTGCCGGACGAGGACACCAGCGCCGAGCTGTTGGGCCCGCCACGGGTGCTGGATACACATAAAGAGCCGCAGCTCGACGAGCATGATTTGCCATCGGTGAGCATGCCGGCCCGGGAACCCCGTGAGTCGGGTTCCAAGCGCGGCAAGCGTGGCCATGCCGAGCCTTCCCAGGGTGACATGAACCTCAGCCTGGACCTGGACGGCGGCCCGAGCTTCAGCAGCCGTGATGACGATTTCCCGGATGACACCAAGGCTTCGCCTGCTGTCAGCGATAAAGAACAACCGCAAGCCGAAGAAGTGCTGGTGATCAGCGTGATCTGCCGCGACGCCGCCGGCTTCAAAGGCCCGGCGCTGTTGCAGAACATTCTGGAAAGCGGTCTGCGTTTCGGCGAGATGGATATTTTCCACCGCCACGAAAGCATGGCTGGCAACGGTGAAGTGCTGTTCTCCATGGCCAATGCGGTCAAGCCGGGCATCTTTGATCTGGACGACATCGACCATTTCAGCACCCCGGCGGTGAGCTTCTTCCTCGGCCTGCCAGGCCCGCGTCATCCGAAGCAAGCCTTCGACGTGATGGTGGCTGCAGCGCGCAAACTGTCCCAGGAGCTGAACGGCGAACTGAAAGACGACCAGCGCAGCGTGCTGACTGCCCAGACGATTGAGCACTACCGTCAGCGCATCGTTGAGTTCGAACGTCGCGCACTGACCCAGAAACGATAAAGGCAAAAGATCGTAGCCTCGTTTCACTCGACAACTCCTACAGGGATCGAATTTCCGTAGGAGCTGTCGAGTGAAACGAGGCTGCGATCTCTTGATCTTGATGAGATTGAGCAGCCTTGGCTGCTCTTTTGCTTTATGAGAGAACACCCATGACCGCCGCCAAAACCCGCATTCTAGAGCTGCGCGCTGAGCTGGATCAGCACAACTATCGCTATCACGTGATGGACGAGCCGAGCATTCCGGACGCCGAGTACGACCGGTTGTTCCATGAGCTCAAGGCCCTCGAAGCGGCCAATCCCGAACTGATCACCAGCGACTCGCCGACCCAGCGCGTCGGCAGCGCAGCGCTGTCGGCGTTCACTCAGGTGCGTCATGAAGTGCCGATGCTCAGCCTCGGCAACGCCTTCGAAGAAACCGACATGCGCGAGTTCGATCGGCGTGTCACCGAAGGTCTGGACCTGCCGGCCGGCGACTTGTTCGGCGGCGGCGCGGCGGTGGAATACAGCTGCGAACCGAAACTCGATGGCCTGGCGGTCAGCCTGTTGTATCAGGACGGTGTGCTGGTACGCGGCGCCACACGCGGCGACGGCACCACCGGCGAAGACATCAGCGTCAACGTGCGCACCGTGCGCAACATCCCGCTCAAACTGCACGGCAACGGCTGGCCGGCGACCCTGGAAGTGCGCGGCGAAGTGTTCATGTCCAAGGCCGGTTTCGAACGGCTCAACGCCACGCAACTGGAAGTCGGTGGCAAGACTTTCGCCAACCCGCGAAACGCCGCGGCCGGCAGCTTGCGTCAACTGGATTCGAAGATCACCGCTAACCGTCCGCTGGAATTCTGCTGCTACGGCATCGGCCAGATTTCGGCGGACATTGCCGACACTCACATTGGCAATCTCAAGCAGTTGCAGGTGTGGGGCATGCCGATCAGTCATGAGCTGAAACTGGCGCACGGCATCGGCGAATGCCTGGATTACTACCGCGACATCGGCGAGCGCCGCAATGCGCTGGGCTATGAAATCGATGGCGTGGTGTTCAAGGTCAACAGCATTGCCTCGCAGCGTGAATTGGGGTTCCGCGCCCGCGAGCCGCGTTGGGCGATCGCCCACAAATTCCCGGCGATGGAAGAACTCACCGAGTTGCTCGATGTGGAATTCCAGGTTGGCCGCACCGGCGCCGTCACGCCGGTCGCACGCTTGAAACCAGTCAAGGTTGCCGGCGTGACCGTGGCTAACGCGACGTTGCACAACATGGATGAAGTGGCGCGCCTGGGCTTGATGATCGGCGACACCGTGATCATCCGTCGCGCAGGCGATGTGATTCCGCAAGTGGTGCAAGTGATCCTTGAGCGTCGTCCGGAAAATGCCCGGGCGGTGCAGATTCCCGAACAGTGCCCGGTGTGCGGCTCGCACGTGGAGCGCACGCAACTGGTCAAGCGCAGCAAAGGTCGCGAGACCGTCAGCGAAGGCGCGGTGTATCGTTGCGTCGGGCGTCTGGCCTGCGGCGCGCAACTGAAGCAGGCGATCATCCATTTCGTCTCCCGTCGTGCCATGGACATCGAAGGCCTGGGCGACAAGAGCGTCGAGCAATTGGTCGATGAAGGCCTGGTGAGTTCGCCGGCTGATCTGTATGCGCTGAAGTTCGAAGACATTGTCGACCTGGAAGGCTTTGCCGAGCTGTCGAGCAAAAAACTCCTCGGCGCTATCGAAGACAGCAAGCGACCGAGCCTGGCGCGTTTCATCTACGCCCTCGGGATCCCCGATGTCGGCGAAGAGACGGCCAAGGTGTTGGCGCGCTCCCTGGGCTCGCTGGAGCGGGTTCAACAGGCGTTGCCGCAAGTGTTGACGTACTTGCCGGACGTCGGCCTGGAAGTGGCGTATGAGATTCACAGCTTCTTCGAAGATGCGCACAACCAGCAAGTGATCGAGGAGCTGCTCAAACACGGTTTGCAGATTCAGGATCAGGGCGAGTTAGGTGCCGAGTTTTCTGCGAGCACTACCCTCGGCGGGTTCCTCGACAAGCTGCACATTCCATCGGTGGGGCCGGGCGGGGCGCAGAAACTGGCGGACAAGTTTGGTTCGCTCAAAGGTGTGTTTGACGCTGACTGGCTGGATATGCGCCAGGCGTTGCCGGAGAAGCAGGCGAATTCGGTTCGGGATTTTTTTGCGGTGGCAGAGAATCGCCAGATTGCTGAAGCAGCCGAGAAGCAATTGCGTGATTTCGGCATGCACTGGCAGAGCGAGAAGAAAGTCGTCGAAGGCCTGCCGCTGGCTGGGCAGACCTGGGTGCTGACCGGTTCGCTGGAATTGATGAGCCGCGATGTGGCCAAGGACAAACTCGAAGGCCTTGGCGCCAAAGTGGCGGGCTCGGTGTCGGCCAAGACGCATTGCGTGGTTGCGGGGCCGGGCGCCGGATCGAAGTTGGCCAAGGCCAATGAGCTTGGGCTGAAGGTGCTGGATGAGGAAGCGTTTGTCGACTTCCTGAAAAAACACGGCATTGCGATCTGACACCTGACCTGTGGCGAGGGAGCTTGCTCCCGCTGGAGCGCGAAGTGGTCCCCCTCGATGCTGGCGCCTGCTGCGCAGTCGAGCGGGAGCAAGCTCCCTCGCCACAGACAAACGCTCTCCGGCACAATTATGGGAACGATCAGCGAGCTGAAATGATCTAGTCTTGGCACCCCTCAGGGAGAGTTCGCCATGTACCGTTTCTTCGAACAGCTCAGTTCCCGCATCGCCGCGCCTTTCATCGGTGAGAGTTCGCGCAACAGCAAGGTCTGGCAGTGCCGCTGCGGCCAGTCGCTGTTCTTTCGCAACAGTCAGTGCCTGGCCTGTTCGGCGGCGCTGGGCTATCAGCCGGAACAGAGTCGCCTGTCGTCCCTGCAGCCCGGCCCGCAAACGGACACCTGGCTACTCGACGCCGATCCCGAGGCCGGTGTGTTCCGCCGCTGCGCCAATCTCGATTCTCCGGCCGCCTGTAACTGGCTACTGCCGGCCAACGATCACGACGCGTTATGCATCGCGTGTAGCCTGAATCACACCATCCCTGATCTATCGATTCCCGAAAACCCTGAACGCTGGCGCAAGGTCGAAACGGCCAAGCGGCGTCTGGTTGCGCAACTGGTCAGCCTCGGGTTGCAGGTGATCCCGAAAACCGTGGACGAAGAAACCGGCCTGGCCTTCGATTTCATCGGCGTCGATCTGGAAGGCAAGCCGCCCACCACCGGTCACGCCAACGGCCTGATCACCCTCGACATCAAGGAAGCCGACGACGCTCACCGTGAACAGATCCGGGTGCAGATGCACGAGCCGTATCGCACGCTGCTCGGGCATTTCCGTCATGAGGTCGGGCATTACTACTGGGATCGCTTGATCGCCAACAGCCAATGGCTGGAACCGTTTCGTGGCCTGTTCGGTGACGAGCGCGCGAGCTACGCCGAATCCCTTGAGCGCCACTACCAGCAAGGCGCGCCGCTGGACTGGCAGCAACAGTACGTCAGCGCCTACGCGACGATGCACCCATGGGAAGACTGGGCCGAAACCTGGGCGCACTACCTGCACATGATGGACGCGGTGGACACCGCCCTGGGCTTCGGCATGAGCGCTCGGGAAATGGATTTCGATTACCAGCCATTCCCGTCCAGCACGCTCTACGATCCGCAGCATCCCGGCGGTGCGGCGTTCCTGTCGTTCGTCAATGCGTGGATCGAACTGGCCGGTATGCTCAACGAGTTGTCGCGCAGCATGGGTCAGCCGGATTTCTATCCGTTCGTCCTGCCGCCAGCGGTGATCGCCAAGCTGCACTTTATCCACCTGGTGATCCAGCAGGAGGGCGGCAGGGCGGATGAGGTGTTGGCGCAATAGGAGCAATGCAAGCCTGTGTAGCAGCTGGCGCAGCCTGCGTTCGGCTGCGAAGCAGTCGTAAAATCCGGCTCCGCAGTCTCCAGGCAAACTGCATGCGCCTTATAAGCGACTGCTGCGCAGCCGAACGCAGGCTTCGCCAGCTGCTACGAAGCGGGTTTTCGGGCGCGGCGCATGTCCTTGACCTGATTCATATTTTTAATCTGGATCGAACGGTTGTAACTTCGACTCAGATAGGTACAATGGCGCCGTTCGCCGTCAGGTGAACGTCGTTATGGTGACCCCATCGGTCCCCCCGCAACGATTACCCGTGAACCTGGTCAGATCCGGAAGGAAGCAGCCACAGCGGGAACATTGTGTGCCGGGGTGTGGCTGGTGGGGTTGCCTCCTATCTCTAAGTCCTTGATTCTACAAGGATTTATCAGCAAAAAAATTCGAAGTAGAACAGCGTTTAGGTGCACCAAAGTGGTGTCGCCATGAGCGTTATATTATCTCGCGTTTTCTCTCATAGCCATACGTTCTCAGTGCTCAGTGACTATTGATCGCTGCGCCCGTCACTTTCGCTGCATTTTTCATGCATTCAGTTTGCACTGAAATCAACGAAGTACCCGCTCACTCACCCTCTGATTTTTACCAGCAACCTATCTGGTAGGTTCAAGAAAAAATGTGATGCACCGCTAGAAGTAGTTTGAGCACGTATCCTCATTCAATAAGAAGCAGAAGCGCATGGAGATGACCAGCCTAGTTTTCTTGTAGTGGCTTTTAGCCTTTTGCTATATATTTATTCGTGCACGAAACAGAAAGGATTCCCCCGTGATCATGAATTTGTGCTACGACGAAGGCCATTCAATTCCGCCGGCAAACCCACAATTGAGATTTTACTATATGTGGCGGCACCGCCTTGCGCTTAGCCGGTATCTGCAAGGAGCGCCAACGTGAGGTTTCAGTACAGTCATTTATCTCCAAATCAGTTTGAGTCGCTAGTTATTCATATATGCTTTGAGTTGCTGGGCATTGGTACCGAAACTTTTTCGGAAGGGAAAGATGGTGGTAAAGATTCGCGATTCGAAGGAGTTGCAAATTCTTATCCTAGTCAGTCTGAACCTTGGCGTGGTGTTACAGTAATTCAAGCGAAACACACTACGGCCTATAATAAAAAATTCTCGGATGGGGATTTTTTTGATAATGCATCATCGGAAGTTAACGGTGAAATACCTAAAATATTGCGCCTAATAAAAGATGAGCGTCTTTCAAACTATATGCTGTTTTCTAACAGGAAATTACCAGCAGCGGCAAGTGCTTCTATAAAAAGTCATTTATCAAGCCATACGGGACTTCATGAGTCTAATATTGGGTTGATCGGACTGGAGCAGTTGGAGAGTCTTTTAAAAAAATATAGCCACATTCCGGGGGATGTTGGGCTAAACCCATTTGATATGCCTTTGAATATTGAGCCGGATGAGCTAGCGCTGATTATCGTTGCCTTGAAGAAAAATTTAGCATCTATCTCAACGGTTGATTTAACAAAAAGAATTGTGAGAGTAGGCTTTGATAGAAAAAACATAATAAACGGGTTGAACAGAAGCTACGGCGAAACGATAAAGAAACGCATCAGTGAAATGTTCCAAATACAGGATTTTTTGTCTATGCCAGAAAATGGCAGTTTGCAGATGCTGTATATGGAAAGTGCGGAAGAGTTGAGCGCGAAAATTGCGATATACAGAAAGGAAAATCATGACTTCGATCAGGTTCTTGAGAAAGTTATTGAGTTGCTGATTGAAAGAGATAGCGACTTACGAGTCAGTAAGTCTCTAACAAGATTAATGATCTACTATATGTATTATCATTGCGATATTGGGGAAGAAGATGTTGCTGTTGCCGAATAAAAACGCGCATCCGGATTTGACCATAATTTCAGTGTCTTCATTTCTGCTGTCGATTATGCGCAAGGATCGCGTACATAATTACTCCGATTTGCTTTCAAAGCTTTCAAGTTACGATAAACGTGCAATTTATCTGTTTACGTCTTCTTTGGAGCTGCTTTTTTTACTTGGGTTGCTTCAGTACCATATCAAAAACGATACTTTAGAGTATATCGGTAAATGAAACTATCTAGAATATACTCAAATGTTGATGATAAGTTTTTGCCCATAGATTTCAATAGTGGATTTAATGTAATTGTTGGGCAAATTCATAATCCTACCGATCTAAACAAAGACGCACATAATCTTGGGAAATCCAAGCTCGCAGAGTTGATAGATTTTTGTTTGCTTAAAGGTAGGAGTAAGGAGTTTTTTCTATTCAAATTCCTTGAAGTATTCGAAAGCTTCGAATTTTACTTGGAAGTCTCGTTGAAAACTGGCGGGTTTGTTACGATCAAACGAGCCGTGTCAAATAACTCCAAAATTTCACTGAAACGCCATTCAGAGCGTATGCAAAATTTTCACGGGCTTCATAAGTCGCAGTGGGACCACTTTGAGATTCCAATAAGCAAAGCGAAAGTTATACTTGATGCTTACCTTGACTTAAGCGCATTGAAGGTTTGGGATTATCGCGATGCTATTGCGTACTGTTTGCGCTCTCAGGAAGACTATTCAGAAATATTCAAATTAGATCAGTTTCGCGGGCGACATATCAGTTGGAAACCATATCTGGGTCACATGCTTGGATTTAATCCTGAACCATTGATAAAGAACTATGAGCTAAAAAGCGAGTTAGATTCGCTTTCTGATAAAATAGATGAAGTAAAACAAACTATCGGAGCGGCTCAGGGCGATCAGGAGGAGGTGTTGAATGGTCACCTAACAGCACAGAAAAACTTGGCTGAAAAGTTGAGTTGGCAACTGGATAATCTGAATTTCAACAGCACAGATAGTATTTATATTGAACAAGTGGCCGGCGAAATAGATGGTGAGTTAGAGGAGCTTAATAAGGCTAAATACTATCTGTCAGCGAGGCTAAGAAAGCTTCAGAAAACGTACCATCTTGGCGATGGAAAACTAGATGTTGATTCAGTTGCACAGTTGTTCAAAGAGGCAGGAGTTGTTTTTGGTGATCAGATCAAACGCTCATATGACGAGTTGGTCGAGTTTAATAGAAGGATTACCTACGAGCGGCGAGAATTTATTGAGCAGCAAGTTAAAGAACTCGAAGATAGCATACATGAGATAAACGGTAAGGCGATACATTTGCATGCCGAAAAATCTAAAAAACTTTCATACCTGAATTCGCATGGTGTTTTTTCGAAGTATAAAGAGGTGTCTAATAATCTTTCAGAAGTTAAGCTGTTGATTTCTGATATTGAAAAGAGATTGCTAGCAACTATTGAATTAAAGGGTATGGAGGATGCGTATCGTGATCTCGCGAGGACAAAAACTAATATAGTTGATTTGATACGTGAGAATCGTGATTCTGTAGTAAGCGCGCCTCATGGTATTTATAAGGCGATAAAAGATTACTTTATAAGTTTTGTATCGGATGTATTAGATAAAAGTGGGATTATAACTACTGAGCAAAATGGTGAGGGCAATCTAGATTACTTTGCTGGAATAATAGGCGCTGATGGAACCATAACGGGGGAGTGTGATGGTCATAGCTATAAAAAAATGCTGTGCATAGGTTTCGATTTGGCTGTCGTTTCTGCGTACTCTCATGAGAAATTTATTAGATTTATTTATCATGATGGGGGACTGGAGACATTGGATGATCGAAAGAAGCTAGAATTCATTGAGTTCGCCAGAACTGCGTCAAATATTCATGGGTTTCAGTATTTTTTGACTGTCATAGAGTCAGACTTGCCAGCGGGATTCAAATTTTCAGATAATGAAGTTGTAAGGGTTCTTCATGATGATGGTCCTTCTGGAAGGCTATTCAATATCCCAACTTGGTGACTATGTTATCAATATTGCAATGCACAATTTTATTCCTGTATGTTCAGGTATGCTTTTTTCTCCATATGCCTGAATCTTAGTTGAATTTATCTGTTCAATCGCGTGGCGACATCGGTGAAGACAACAATGAATGTTGGCCTGACGCCTAAATTTGATTCGTACTGAGGCTCTAAATGTCTATTGTTCAAGTTGAAAAGGCTCTTACTGATTTCGCTGTTCACAAAACAGGTTCTGCAATAGTTCTTAAAGGGGAGTGGGGCACTGGAAAAACCCATCTCTGGAATAAGGTTATCAAAAAACACCGTGGATCATTTGATCGTAAGACATATTCCTACGTCTCATTGTTTGGTCTGAATTCTTTACCTGACCTAAAGCGTTCTATTTTTGAAAACTCCGTTCCTACCGAAAAGGCGGGAAGCGTGACCACAAAGGAATCTGTTTTTGAAAACTTAAAAAAACTTGAATTCAGTGATGCAACTACCGGGTTGCGAAAAATGTTCGGCTATGGAAAAGAAGCTAAAATTCCATTCGTTGGGAGTTTTGGAGGGGTAATTGATTCGATTCAATATGCAATGGTTAAAGATACCATAATCTGTATTGATGATTTTGAACGCCGTGGCATTGCCTTGTCGGCTCGGGATGTCCTTGGTCTAATCTCTAATCTAATCGAGTCAAAAGATTGTTCAGTCATCCTGATTTTAAATGAAGGATCATTGCAGAAAGACGATGAATTCTTCACGTTCAGTGAAAAAGTATTCGACTACGAGGTCAGATATGCACCGACCTTGGATGAAGCTGCGAGCGTAGTTTTCAGCACCACTGACCTGTACGAAAAGAAAATTGTAGAGAACGTTAAGAAGCTAGAAATGAACAACATTAGATTGTTGCGTAAAGTTAGATATTTCGCCAACTTGATAAAGCCGTTTGTAGATGGCAAATTTGATGAAATTCTTGATGAATCAACGAAACTTATTCCGCTAGCAATCTATGCAAAATATTCAGGTGCTGAAAAAGTCGTTAGTATTGAAGATTTGGAAAAGTATAAGGGCGGACTGTCTCTGTTTCCGCCGGACAAAAAAGAACTGACTGTCGAGCAGAAAGCGATTGAAGACAAAAAAATTGCAAAGGTTAATTTTTTTCGCGAGTACGGGTATGATGAAGCCGACAACTTCACGATGGAGATCATAAAGCTAGTCAAGAATGGTTATGCCGATTCTAATTCTTTAGTACCACTTATTGACTCAATTACTGCCGTTAGCGAAAAAAGCAAGAGACGTAAAATATTCACTGACGCTTGGTTCGTATTTCATAATGATATGTCGATTACTGATGCAGACCTATTGGACCTGTTCGAAAAAGCCGTAATTGAATCAGGTGGTGCCGCAAATCCTTATGAGATTGATGGTGTTCTTGAAATCTTCACTGCTGCTGGTTTAGAAGAGCGTGGCAGGTCAATTGTTGACGAATATTTTAAGGTTCTTTTCGAAAGCCGCTCTCTTACTAATCGAAATGAAATGTACAGACTGCCTAAAAATCCGTATATAGCTGAGAAGCTTGAACAGTATTTTGGCGATGTAAGAAAAGCTTGGAGTATCGATGAACTCGTTGATAACTATCTTGGAAAGCAATTCTCGGGCGAAGCTCTCGAGTCATTAAGTGCGTTCACTGCCGACCAGTTTTATACTTACTTTAAGTTGTTAGGTTCGCCAAAGTTTAAGAGCTATGCACAATCGTTAGTCGATCTAGGCTCCCGAACTGAGCTTGCTGATATTCAAAGCCACTATGCAGTTGTGTTCCTAAAAGTATTTGAGGCACTGAAACGTATGCATGATGAATCGCCATTGATGGCGTTGAGAATGAACAAGTTTATGGATTACCAGCCAATGTACGATCATAAGATTAATCTCGTACGGCAGGTTGACGAGTCATAATAACGGCGGTCAATATTTTTTCGTAGCTTTTGGGTTAAATTCAATTAGAACTTTGCGATGGACTGTAGCCCCGTCAGATATTCATCTTGTGCATTTGACGGGCGCAGCTGGTTGGACCGGATGACCTTGAGTAAAGTCCAACCCCATGATTTTTGAGTCTCGACTTCAAGTCGAACCCGAATGCTCACGGTGTTGAAATCCGTAGGGAATGTCGGATATAGGTCGCCAGTGTTTAACCGGGACCAGCTCTGGTTGATCCCCCCGTTCAGCAATATAGGAATCCGTGAGTGAATGTGGGGTCGGGTGAGTGGCTGTGAGCCTTCACAGGATCGCGTGTGCAACTCACCTGATTCATTGCATCAGATATGACAGAGCCCACTCAAGGCGGGCTCACGGACTGTCTGAAACTGCGTTACTTGGCGACTCGTTGCACTGTACTCAACGCACAACCCACAGACGTTGCGGTCTTGCGTAGGCTCATGCCAGCAGCAAGACATTCCTTGATGCGTTTGTGCAGTTTCTCGTCAACTGGACGGCCTGTGTAAACGCCGGCTTCCTTCCCTGTCCTGATCCCTTGAGCCTGACGACGGCGACGGTCTTCGTAATCCTTGCGAGCAATCACGGCCAACATGTCGAGCAACATACCATTGACGGCGGCAATCATACCCTTTGTGAATTCATCCATACCGTCGCTGGCTTTTAATGCACCGTGACTGGTGGTGAGGTCCATGGATACTACTGTCACCCTCTTGGCTGCAATGATGGCTTTCAACTTCGCCCAATCGTCCGGGGTCAGTCGAGACAGCCTGTCGATGCCTTCCACCAGTATCACGTCACCTTCGTGACTGTCATCAAGCAAGCGGAACAACACAGGCCGGTCGAACTTGGCACCTGACTCGTTCTCTGTGTAAAAAGCTGCGACCTTGTGGCCGTGGTCAGCGGCAAATTGAATCAATGAATCTTTTGCACGACTGGCATCCTGTGAATCTGTGGATGCTCTCAGGTAAGCGCGTACGAACATTTCAAACCGCTCCTATACCGTTTTGGATGTACCGATTATACGTGTGCTCATTAGGGTGTAGATAGGGGTATTTTCGGTACGGGCAGACAGGCCGATTAACGGTATCGCTTGATCTATACCCGTATCGGTACAGGGCTCAATGACCACGTAGAATCCTGATTGCACTGGTGATCCCTTGGGCGTTTGTATCCAGCGTGGTGAGCGCGCCTTGAATATTAGTGTGCAACTCCGTTGCTCCTGTCCCCAGCAGATGCAGGGCCAGCTCCTCGATACAGGCGCTCATGGCTTCCTGATTCAACGTGAGCAGTTCCAGCACGTCGGCAATGGTTTCTTTATTGGTGGTCATGGGGGGGTCGTCCTTGAGTGATGTGGGGAGAGAATTTCGAAACAAGTCAAATGATAGGGCGGAGATAAGCTTTGTGCACTGGAGCTGCCATGGTGATAGCTTTATGCCTTCAATCAGGAAAGGAATCTAATATGCGCACATTGCTCGTCATAGCCGCTGTCACCATGTTGAGCGGTTGTGCTTCACCACCAACCGGAGGTGTGGCTGTACCCGCTCCTAGTAACCGACTGTTGGCTTATCAAGTAGAAGACAAGGGAAAAGACGCTTCCGTCACGGTGGTGAGGGAAGGAGCATTCCAAGCCGGTCAGTGCTTCTTTGGGGTCTACGTCGATGGGAAGCTAGTTGCGAGAGTGGACAACAACGAAAAAGCGAGCTTCTATCTGAAGCCGGGTAGAAGGTTGATCGGCGTGGGATCAGACCCACAAGGTGCGGCAAACTGTTCTGGTAACAGCACCTTCAGAAGAGAGGTAGCGACGTGGGTGCAATCCGGTGATCGCCAGACATTTAGAATTTCATTTCAACCTATGCTAGATATTCGTGCATCTTCGTATTGACTTGAAACGAGGCTGTTTCTTCCTGATTTCAATCGAATTGCTAACGTGAGAAATGGAATCAGGGAGAAAGTGGCGATCGTGCTTAACAGAAATTAATGTGAGCCGATGTAAAATCAGGTGCCCAGACGTGTTGGTGCATAAATTAAGGTGTGTTGTGACTGTCTATCACTCCTGATACTGGTTCTGATAACCATCCTGTTTCCCTGATGATTGTTCAAACTTGTTTTTGTGTGTTTTCACACAGGAGATTGCTGACATGTTCTGATTGTCAATCAGAAGTAAACTCTAGAGATGCGTGAATCTCCAATACAATCAGTGTGCGCAAGTGAGCCGATAGGCGAATGCTTTTAAAGAGGTGGATAACGAAGTCCACCCGCTGTTGATCTTCTTTTGAGTTTACTCAGAGTATATTCTCTGTCGTTACGACAGGATAATTCTCCTTAAAGATCATGCTTTTTGTTTTGAGGGGTTTTATCCCCTCTCTTCTTTCTTGTCTCACTAACACTTTGCCTCCGGTAACTACCGGAGAATATTCTATTCAAAGCTTACGCTTTAACAGTCGTTCGCTTCGCTCTCTTATACATGCGGCCGAATTAGTCCCCCCCCCCCACCAGTAACGTTGCTCACGCTGCGTTCAACTCGCCTTGTACAATATGCATCTCATCACGCCATTTTCTGATCGTCTTCGGCGATACGCCGGTGGCTCGCTCAATAGCCTTAACCGCCATACCTTGTATCAGCATTCTCATCACCTCAGCTTTCTTTAAGTGCTGTTGACGGGCCGGGAACGCTATGACGCATGATTCATGAGGATGCATTGGATACTCTGCTTCGTACTCTTTCGCCGTCTTGTACTCGGTCAGGGTACGTAAGTCATGGTGCAGCTTGACCAGTTCTTCGGCACTTGGCTTGCTCAGATCATCCCCGTCCTCCCACTCACAAATTTTTGGCTCAGGCTCGATGCCAACCATCTCATTGATCAGGGATCGTGGACGACTTTCCATCATGCTAGGGATGATCAACTGAACCGCTTTGAAATAGCGCCGGGCGTGCCTGTCTTCTAGTTGCAGCAAATCTTCAACGGTTTCGTTGGTGATGAAGGGCTGGCTTTCCAGAATCATGGCAAGGTTGCGTACAGACAATGGCATGGATTTCCCACCCTTTTTGATTGGACGATCATGCCAGTCCAGTCGCGCAGCTCCTTCGATAATGCTTGCTGCAAACACTGGATAGCGCCCCCAGTAAGTTGTGCAGCCGATGAACCCATAAAAGGGATTCTCAATCATCTTGGGCTTTGGTCCGCGTGTGCTCTTCGGCTTTCGAGGAAGCTTGGTTTTGGTCTTCGGTGCATTGTCTGCCAGCCACTGATCGGCGTTAGCGGCGAAGCGTGCGTTCAATGCTTCCAATCGTGCTGATGAGAGCAGTTCGGAAAAGGGGAGGGACTTACTGGTGGCAGGCGAATTAGTGGCGAGCGGGTGCGACATGGGAATGTTCTCCTTAGCTAGTTCAGTTCATTAGGCAATTCCTCTCGGTAGCTGCCGGATGTTGTGGGTAAATCACAGGCACGTAAAACTCCGCATGATGCCTAAGCCGGGATCGACTCATGATCACATCGAGGTGTTGGGTGTTCTGATTGAGCGGAGACTTATACAGGAATACACACCACTCGTCAAGAAAGGCTTGACAAAATGACTTGTCTAAAGATTTTTCCTTAGGCGCGTCATAGATGAGCGGAAAGTGGACTTGCGGTGGAGCCGTAGTGGTAAATCTCAACAAACAAAAGCCCCGCACAGCCTTGGTAAGCTGTCGGGGCCATGATGGGTAGGGTTGCATTGGGAAACGGCCTGTATCGCGTTATACGAGGTCCTGTCTGGTGTCGCTTGAAGCGTTTGTTGCTGTGTTACTCAGGCACTACGAGATCAGTGAACACGCGGTCAACTTCAGCCTGAATGCTAGCAAGAAGTTTCGCCTTTTGGTCTGCAACCTTCTTGGCTTCTTTCGTTTCGGCTGCCTGCAATAATTGCTGGGTAAGCTGTTGACGGTAATGTTCTCGCTCAGCTTCAAGTTCACTGATGTACTCTGCTTTTACACGCTCATCAATGATTGCCAAATCAGCTTGCTGTAGTTGCTCAGGCTTAACCATATGGGCATGATATTTCATGTTACTCATAGACATCGGGTATCGATCAGTCAAGGTGAACCCTTGCGTATGTTTCTCGATCACCTTGGCAAGAAAGAGATATGGAAGTTCTCCCCTTACCATCTCACAATTTTGGTCAGTTGATCGATACATAGCGTGAAAGCCCTTTTGACGTTGAAGTAGTTCATTGGCGTCATACTTGCGTGGTACACCCCTGATCGAAATGTGGGCGTGTGGGTTGGTAACTGTATTTGTCATTGCATTATTCCTTATGTTGGTTTTATTGGCTGTTATCATTTGCTTTCATTTGTGCAAGTCGTACTCTCATCTTGCACAATAGAGATGATTTGTATGCTTCATCACTGAGTTTAGTAGTGGTATTTTTATTACTGGTAACTACATTGCCAGCAACCTTCTGCGTATGTTGATTTGTAGGTTGTTTCTTGGCTCGACGTTCGAATGCTTTTGCGAGGCCAGCCGTGAAATAATCTAGACTAGTAGTACTCATCGCAATTCCTCCATAGCTTCATGCAAAGCACTGACACCATATTCGTTAACCATTCGGTCAAGCTGTGTAGTGACACGACGACATTCGCGATGGTCGCTGACGGCAATAGCAGATTGTTGCAGATGGAAGTAGTGTTTTATCTGAGCAACGGCAAGGTGACGTTCAAGCATAGGTGTTGTGACTTCATTAACTGTGTTCATTGTTATATTCCTTTTTTTTGTTTGTGCTGGACGACACCTGAAATAAGGTGTTTTGGGCGTTTTAGATGCCCGGTTTACAAGGGGTGTAGACATGCAAAACACCGTACCCTGTAGGGTAGTCAGGAGTACGCATATTTATTCGATTTCGGTCAATGAAATGGCTTAGTGTTAATGCTTTGAATTTGCAAGTGATTCCAAGAAACTTGGGCTTACAGCAACAAGGTCACCCACATTGACCAACATGCCAGCACGACGCGCTTTAGTAGCTAGCTTGTAATATTTATTAAGCACAGCGGTTGAAACTGGATGAAATACATGGTCGTGATCAGGTGTTGGCTGATGAGATGTTGTTATTACTTTCAGGATCAACTGAGATGGTTTGTTTACGATGATATAATTAGGCACTGGTTTTCCTTGTTTGGTCGTTGCTCCCTCTGACTTGTGGTTAAAGTATTTTAGGACGAATGGGTGGTTAGATGTTTGAAGCTTTCTTCGCGTCTTGCTGACGTAGGTTGTTCGTAACCGTGGTCAGCAAAACTTGAAGACAATGCTGGTAACTTGTGTGACCAGCACGACGCATTAACTCTTCAAGTTGAAACACTGCTCGGTCGTTCAGTTGTACTCGCATTTATACACACTCCATGGTTTTAGTTAAGCGATCATGTAGATGATCATTAATTGAAACGCCAGCAGCATCAGCAGCTTTGGTAAAGAATGAATGATTGGCAATACTGAGCATCAGTTGTACTGGCAACATAGTAATGCGTGATTGTCGCCACGCTCGATTACGGCAAACGGAATTACATGTAGTTGCGTGTGCCCGTCGGTTTAACAATGGGGAATTACACGCACGGCAGTACGTCATAGAATTTACCTCTGATAATTAAAAAGTGTCTGTAAGTGTTTACAGCAGGAAAAGAAAAAGCCAAACCGGTTAAGGAGTGGCTTTAGATGAATTAGCGGGAGGACAACAACAAACGACGAACCTTAAGAAGGAATGGCAAAAGATTCGTAAGAGCACTTCAGCGGGAGGGCTACACTGAATTAGTCAGAGTGTTGCCGTCAACTCCACATAAGATCATGATAACACGAATCATTTGCATTTGTCAAGATGTGTCCAAACTTTATTAGACAGTTACATCAACTTTTTCAAAGCAAAAGTTGAGGTGTAGGATTGCTTCGGCCATTGCTTTAATAGGGATGCGACTACCGTAAACACCGAAGGTTACGGCAGAGTCTTCATGGCCTGCAATACGCTTGATCAGGGAGTCTTGCACCCCGGCTTCTCTAAGGTCATCAATCATTGTGTGACGGAAGCTGTGAAAGGTTTTCTTGGGATCGGTGATACCCATTTTGGTCCGATACCGACTAAACCATTTCGACGGTGCGTGCCCTAGTTTTCCACGTACAGGTTCCAGCTCAGGGAATAAACGATCTGAGTTTGGAGTGCGCTGAATTTGCACATATTCGAGCAACCCGAGCTGGATCAGCGCGGGGTGGATTGGCAAGGTTCGGCGACTACTACTGTTCTTCAGCTTTTGAGATTCGTGACCGTCGTCTATCCGTATGCAATCGACTCCTTGTAATGTGATGAAATCAGCAACGTGCAACTGACAGAGTTCTTCCAATCTGGCGCCGGTAAACCTTCCAAGTAGCGGCAACCAGTACCGCCAAGGATGTTTGAGGGCTTCCGCCTTGAGTGCTTCCAGATTGAGCAGGGTGCTCAGATCGTGTTGCTCAAACGACAGGCGTGCTTCCTTCGCTGGCCCCGTCATCACCTTTAGTCCTATCAATGGGTTCTCGGCAACGTAACCATTGGACTTGCACCAGTTCATAAACGCCGAAAGCTTGCGTAGGCGGTTGTTCACGGTCACAGCGGTGATGGTTTTGTACGTACCACCGGACTCAATCACTTGCATCAACGTCTTATTTTTGAACTGTGGCAACAGTGCAAAGTATTGGGGACACCGACTCAGACGATCTTTCAACAACCGGGCTTGATTCACATCGAATGCAGAAGCGGGCATGTCGCCCATCAGCTCAAATAAATCTCGTAACGAGCGTTCGACTTCGTGTGTACTGACTTCGCGCCACGTACCACCACGTTTGCCCTCATCTATATAGAGCTTGGACAGGGAGGCGAGGGTGGGGCTGTGGTTGGTGATCTTCGGAGCGCTTGTTGTGGTCTTCCGTGCAGTAAGTTGGATTGTTGGCAAGGGGGTAGAGTTTCGCCACTGCGAACACAACGCACGCAGCGTCTGGAGGTCTGTCATCGGGTGTTCAAAAAGGTGGTTGATCACTCGCTGAGCCAGTGAGGCAGCAAGAAATAATGCAGCCTGACGCTCTCGTAAGTTCAAGCACATACGCAGGGTGTGGCGGTTCGGAAACAGATGCTTTGGCAATCGAATGTTCAGGTAGTAACCGGACTGGCGGCGGACTATATAGGTCATGAGTGGAACACCAAAGTGGAACAGCAGAGTGGAACAATGCCGGCTACACCTCGGATTTTTGACTGCTCGTGCTGTGAGTTCGCACGGTAGATTTCTCGCAACCCCAAACGCCTGAAACCCTTACCCTATAACGTCTGCAACGATACCCGAGCATGCTTGCATGCGACCTAGGCATGATCCGGAAGGAAGCAGCCACAGCGGGAACATTGTGTGCCGGGGTGTGGCTGGTGGGGTTGCCTCCATAACGCCAAGTCCTCAGTTTCGAGGTTTGCGCGCGCAACATCCTTCGATACGCCTCGTTTTAAAATTCCCAATGTTTAGTTTGTCTGCTGCGTTGTCATGCGGCGGCTTTGTTGTGCCTGCCGTTTGCGAATCCTGCGCTGCCAGGATCATCTGGCAGCGCAGAAGGGCAAGCCCTTAAGTCTTTTTACGGCTGAACAGTTTGCGCAAGAAGCCCGCGATGACCACCAGCCCGACAATCAGGAATTTCTTCGCCGCCAGCAGGAAGATGCCGATCTTGGCAAACAACCCGGCCTTCGCCGCCAGGCCACCACCCACCAATGCCGCCAGACCATAAGACGCCAGTTTGTCGGTGGCTGGGCTGTAGTCGGTATAAAGGTTGCCGTCGGTGAAGTTGGTGAAGGCGATGACTTTCGGCAGTTCTTTCTTGACCATCGGCAGGTCCGCCATAGCGGCCACCGCGTTCAGTTCCAGTACGCCTTTACGGCCCAGTACCCGAATGCTGTAGTTCAGGGTGCTGTCTTTGGCATCGTCGGATTTCAGTTCCCGTGCCCAATACATTTTGTGGCTGGCGCCGTCGTAATGCGGTTGCTCAGCCCAGCCAAGCAGGTGCAGGCCGGCATAGCCTTGTTTCTGACGTTCCTTATTGTCTTCCTCGTCCTCTTCCTGCATTTGCTTGAGCAGGTCGGCGTAGTCGATTTTTGCCGCATCCTCGTCGGAAACGTGCCCGTCTTCGCTGTAGCTGACGATCACGCCCCAGCCGCTGGCGGTCAGCGGGTTCACGCCGGCCGGGATGATCATGCCCAGCGTCTCGGTGCCCGGTGGGTTGCCCCAGCCTTCGGTCAGCAAGCGCTCGGTGTCTTTGGGGTTGAGGTAATAAAACTCGTCGTTGAGCTTCATCGTCGCAATGCCGTTGGGCAGGGTGATGGTGCCGTGCTGTTTCTTCAGGGAGGCCAGAAACTGCTCGGGCGTTTGCTCCACTTGGGCAGCTTCGACGGTTTCTGGCGGGGGCGTGGTGGCCGCTTGTGCGGGGTTATGCAGTGCGCACAGCATTGCGGCCATCAAGAACGGACGGAGGCGTTTCATCGTATTCCCTTACATTTTGAATTAATTTCACGCAAGGATATCGGATGGCCATTACCGGTGCACGTTCTTCGAGGCGATTGCTGGCGCCTGAATAAACAAAAGGCAGATCGGTCGAGTCGACAGATCTGCCTTTTTATTACTGGCACTAAGGCTTGGACAAGGCCTGGTCAACCGCAGCGATCAGCTTTCCCAGATCCTTTGAGGTGGCTTTGTGTATGACGCTGAACAGGTACGCCCGCTGTTCGTCTTCATCGCCCATATCTGCGAAAAACGCTTTCAGCTTCACGCCCAGCACATCGGCAAGCAGGAACAATGCTTCCACGCTGGGGGTATAGGTGCCGGTTTCGAAGCGGCTGATGGTTTTGGGGTCAAAACCGGTTTTTTCGCCGAGTTCAGCCTGAGTAAGCCCCGCGACCTTGCGATAGCGTCGTATGGCTGGACCCAAACTTGAAATTTGCATCGCTCAATTCCCATTTAGAATCAAGAACTTAACGATAGATTTTTGCATTAGGCAACTGCATGATCCATCACCTTGCTTTGCAAAATGTGATGCATTTCGTAGAATCGCCGCTCAAAGGGGGCATTTGGTGACCTGCTTTCAGAAGTTAAGGCGACATGGAGCTGCCAGCGTTGCGTTCCATTGCCAGGTGTGTGGGGTTGCCGCGAGTGACCAGATGCCTTGCAAAATGTTGTCTGGATCGCCGTTTCCAATTTCGCCGAGGCTTTTGAGCCTAGTTGATCTTCGGCTGTCCCGGGGCCATCAAATGCTGTCATGGAGTAAGCACGTGTCTCTGCGCAGACCGTTTCAAAACATCTCTTCCGGGCATTGTGTGCTGGTCGAGCGGTACCACCGCTAGCGACAGGCGAGCCTGACTCATGGATGAGAAATACCGCAGGGCCGTGGACGCCGCCGCCATTTTTTCCGAAACGGATCTGAGCGGCCGGATCACTTACGTCAACGATCAGTTCTGCGCCATCTCCGGCTACAGCCGCGAGGAATTGATCGGACAAAACCATCGCCTGTTGAATTCCGGCCTGCACTCCGCCGATTTCTTCGCCACGCTTTGGCGCACCATTGCCTTGGGTGAGATCTGGAAGGGCGAAATCTGCAATCGCGCCAAGGATGGCAGCCTGTATTGGGTCGAAAGCACCATGGTGCCGGTGCTCAACGACACCACCGGGCGGGTTGACCGCTACTTGTCGATTCGCTTCGACATCAGCGAAAAACGTCAATTGCTGCATTCTCTGCAATGGCGGGTCGGACATGATGTATTGACCGGCCTGCCCAATCGCGCGTTCCTTTCGGATTTGCTGGATCAGGCGCTGGAGTTCTCCCGCCAGGAAAACATCCCGCTGGCGGTGTGCATGCTCGACCTCGATGGCTTCAAGGCCGTCAACGACGGCTACGGGCATGCCAGCGGCGATCTATTGCTGGTGGAAGTGGCCAAGCGTTTGCGCACGATTGTGCGCGGCGAAGATGTGGTGGCGCGGCTGGCCGGTGACGAGTTTGTGCTGGTGTTGCGTTACGTGCGGGACATGCCGGAACTGCGCTCGGCACTGAATCGGGTGCTGGGGGCGATCTCGGCGCCGTATTCGCTGCATGGCAAGGACGTCAATGTGTTCGCCAGCATTGGCGTGACCCTGTTTCCGTACGACAACGAAGATGCCGAAACCCTGTTGCGCCACGCCGATCAGGCGATGTATGTGGCCAAGCAGCGCGGGCGTAACCGTTTTCATCTGTTCGATGTGTCCCGCGACCAGGAAGTCAAAGCCACGCACCAGACCGTCGAGCGGGTTCGTCAGGCCTTGGTGGGCGGCGAGTTGCGCCTGCATTTCCAGCCCAAGGTGAACATGCGTCGCGGAGAGGTGGTCGGTTTCGAGGCGTTGTTGCGTTGGGAGCATCCGCAAAACGGCCTGGTGCTACCGCGCGAGTTTCTGCCGTTGGTGGAAGAAACGGATCTGATCATCGACATCGGTGAATGGGTGATGGATCAGGTCTTGTCACAGTTGCACCACTGGCAGCAGGCGGGGCAGGGCTGGCCGATCAGCATTAATATCGCGGCGCGACATTTTCAGCGCGCGGATTTCGTTGAACGGCTCAGGCAGGTGCTTGCCCGACATAATCAAGTCGCGCCGCAACTGCTGGACCTGGAAATCGTCGAGTCGGTGGCCGTGGAAAACATCCAGCACGTCAGTGCCTGTTTACAGGCTTGCCAGGCGCTGGGGGTGCAGTTTTCGCTAGGGGATTTCGGTACGGGTTATTCGTCGCTGAGCTACCTCAAGCGCCTGCGCACGCAAACCATCAAGATCGATAAATCCTTTGTACGCGACATTCTCCACGATCGTGACGATCTGGCCCTGACTACTGCCGTGATCGGCCTGGCCCGGGCGTTTGGCCGGCAAGTGATTGCCGAAGGATTGGAGAGTATCGAACATGGTCGATTGTTGCTGGAACTCGGCTGCGAAGTGGCGCAGGGCTATTTCATTGCCAAACCGATGCCGCCCGCCGAGGTGCCGGCCTGGGTTGCGGGGTTTGTTGCGCCGGTGGAATGGCAAGTGCTGGATCAAGTTGGCTGATATTTTGTGCCTGCCCCCAATCCCCTTGTGGGAGCGGGCTTGCTCGCGAAAGCGGTGGGTCATTCAGCAATGATGTGACTGACACACCGCCTTCGCGAGCAAGCCCGCTCCCACAGGGTTTCGGTGTTGTTCAAGGTGTACGAGGTTCCGCCCCCGTATAGAGCCCAATAATGTCATCAATCTCCCCAGACATTTTCATCCGCAGCAACGTGCGCAAAATCCGTTGCACCGGCACCTTCGGGTCGTTGCGCACGTAGCAACCGACATTCTGCTCCTGCAACACCGCGACCGCCTGCAACTGCCGGCCCGGCATCAGGCGCTGGTTGAACCAGTCCAGGGTCCATTGATTGGTGACGGCGTAGCGGTAGCGTCCGACCAGAAGTTTATCCAGCACCTGTTCCTGATTACGCGCGTCTTCGCGTTGCAACTGGCCGTTATCGAACAGTGGTTGCAGCGTCGGATAGACATAGCCGAGCACCGTGCCAATGGATTCATGTTTCAGGCTGGCCGGGACAATCGACGCGGGCGGGCCTTGCCGGCTGACCAGCAGGTCGCGTTGCAGAAACAGTGGAATGCTCCAGATGTAATCCCCGGACTGGTTCGGCAGCCACGACTGCGCCGCATAGCAGCGCACATCGACTTCGCCGTGTTCCATGGCGCCCTGCACCCGCGCGCGGGGCAGCACATGAAATTCGGCTGGCACCCCGACCTGGGTGGCGAGGCTGAGCATGATGTCGTAAAGGATGCCTTGGGTCGGCCGGCCGCGATCCAGTTGCACCATCGGCATGGCCCAACTGTCGGCCATGACGAAGCGCACAGGCGCGTCGGCGGCTGCGACGTTCAGACTTATCCACAACAATGCCCCCACGGCCAACCGCATAAACGCTCCGGTACTGATGAACCCCGAGCCGAAAATAGCCCCCAAACTGCAGCTTAGTCAGATTAGACGAGCACACCGGATGCAATTTCGGGCCTGCTCCGCTAGCATTAGCCGCTTCTGTTCCTTAGTTGCGACGGTTTTCGATGAGTTATCAGGTTCTTGCACGTAAATGGCGTCCGCGCTCGTTCCGCGAAATGGTCGGCCAGACCCATGTGCTCAAGGCTCTGATCAATGCCTTGGACAGCCAGCGGCTGCACCATGCCTACCTGTTTACCGGGACCCGTGGCGTTGGCAAGACCACCATCGCACGAATCATCGCCAAATGCCTGAACTGTGAAACAGGTATCACTTCAACGCCGTGTGGCGAGTGTTCGGTGTGCCGCGAGATCGATGAAGGGCGCTTTGTCGACCTGATCGAAATCGACGCCGCGAGCCGGACCAAGGTCGAAGATACCCGCGAGCTGCTCGACAACGTGCAGTACGCCCCGAGCCGTGGGCGCTTCAAGGTCTACCTGATCGACGAAGTGCACATGCTCTCCAGCCATTCCTTCAATGCGCTGTTGAAAACCCTCGAAGAGCCGCCGCCCTACGTCAAGTTCATCCTGGCGACCACCGATCCGCAGAAACTTCCGGCAACGATTCTTTCCCGGTGCCTGCAGTTCTCCCTGAAGAACATGACGCCGGAACGTGTGGTCGAGCATTTGACCCACGTACTGGGTGTCGAGCAGGTGCCGTTCGAAGACGACGCACTGTGGTTGCTCGGTCGCGCCGCCGATGGTTCGATGCGTGACGCCATGAGCCTCACCGATCAGGCCATCGCCTTCGGTGAAGGCAAGGTCATGGCCGCTGACGTGCGGGCAATGCTCGGCACGCTGGATCATGGCCAGGTGTTTGATGTCCTGCATTCGCTGATCGAAGGCGACGCCAAGGCGTTGCTCGAAGCCGTCCGTCATCTGGCCGAACAAGGTCCGGACTGGAACGGCGTGCTTTCGGAAATTCTCAACGTATTGCACCGTGTCGCCATCGCCCAGGCCTTGCCTGAAGGCGTCGACAACGGTCACGGCGACCGTGATCGGGTGCTGGCGCTGGCCCAGGCATTGCCGGCTGAGGACGTGCAGTTTTATTACCAGATGGGCCTGATCGGGCGCCGCGATTTGCCGCTGGCACCCGACCCGCGCGGTGGTTTCGAAATGGTCCTGCTGCGCATGCTGGCGTTCCGGCCGGCGGACACGGCGGACGCCCCGAGGCAACCGCTAAAGCCAGTGGGGATCAGCCAGGCCACAGTTGATTCCGCAAATTCAGTGGCTACCGCGCCTAAAGTCGCGCCGGTAGCCCCTGCGGCAGTTGCCCCGATTGTGCCTGCACCGGTTGTTGCGCCGGCCCCTGAGCCCGAGCCTGAACCTGAGCCGGTTGCGCCAGTGGTCGCGCCAGAGCCTGTGGTGGAAGCGGTGGCGGTCGAAGCCGTCGTCGACCTGCCGTGGAATGACCCGGTTGAACCCGAGGTCGTCCAGCAGCCCGTGGTCGAGCCCGTACTGGAAACTGCCAGCGAGCAACCTGAATTGCCACCGATGCCGATGCCCACGCCTGACAGCGTGGTGCCGGACGCGCCGGAATGGGCCGCTGCGCCGATTCCCGAGCCGTCCGTGGCCGAAGTCGACGCCGCCACGCCGGGCATCGATCTGGATGACGAGCCGCCGCTGGACGAGGATTACATCGAGCCGGACATCGACTCGGCCTACAGCTACCTCGACGAACTGGCCAGCGAGCACACCGCCGAGCCGACGCCGGAACCCGAGCCAGAGCCAGCCGCCATGCCGGCCACCGGTCTGGCGCTGCAATGGCTGGAGCTGTTCCCGAAACTGCCGATTTCCGGCATGACCGGCAGCATCGCCGCCAACTGCACGCTGATCGCGGTCGATGGCGACAATTGGCTGTTGCACCTGGACCCGGCCCACAGCGCCTTGTTCAACGCGACCCAGCAACGTCGTCTCAACGATGCGTTGAACCAGTTCCACGGTCGTACGCTGAACTTGAGCATGGAGCTGATCAAGCCCGAGCAGGAAACCCCGGCTCAGGCTGCGTCCCGCCGTCGTGTGAACCGCCAGCGCGAGGCCGAGGAGTCGATCCACGGTGATCCGTTCATCCAGCAGATGATGGAGCAGTTCGGCGCAGTGATCCGTAACGATACTATTGAACCTGTCGAAGCCCTGGTCAGTCAGGGCTAATAACTGAAGGCGTTCGGCGACCGTCGCCGGACACTGTTTTTATCCAAGTACTTTGAGGTGATTACCATGATGAAAGGTGGCATGGCCGGCCTGATGAAGCAGGCGCAGCAGATGCAGGAAAAAATGGCCAAGATGCAGGAAGAACTGGCCAACGCCGAAGTCACCGGTAAGGCCGGCGGCGATATGGTCACCGTGGTAATGACCGGTCGTCACGACGTCAAGCGCGTGACCATCGACCCAAGCCTGGTGGAAGGCCTGAGCGAAGACGACAAAGAGATGCTGGAGGCCGTATTCGCCGCCGCCGTCAACGATGCCGTGCGCAAGATCGAAGCCAACAGTCAGGACAAAATGGGCAGCGTAACCGCTGGCATGCAACTGCCGCCGGGTATGAAAATGCCATTCTGATTCGCCAAGGCGCGTTGGATGGGCTACAAAAAAATGCCAGGCATTGCGCCTGGCATTTTTGTTTCTGGACGATGGAGTTGGTCGGCTTTTGTGGCGAGGGGGCTTGCCCCCGTTCGGCTGCGAAGCAGGCGCTAAACTTACGGCCAGGATTTTCCTGATACACCGCGGTGGCAGGTTTTGGGAGCGCTTCGCACTCCGACGGGGGCAAGCCCCCTCGCCACAGGATGCGACAGAAACATCGAACGCGCCTGGCCCACGAAGGTCTGCTCCCTATACCGCTGAATTCACCGATCAAAGGAGACGCTCACATGCCACAAGCATTGACCCTCAACCAACGTATCGTCCTGGTGTCCCGCCCGGTGGGCGCGCCGACCCCGGAGAATTTCCGCCTGGAGCGCGTCGCGCTGCCGGATCTGGCCGACGGCCAGGTGTTACTCAAGACCCTTTACCTGTCGCTCGATCCCTACATGCGCGGTCGCATGAGTGACGCGCCGTCCTACGCCGCGCCGGTAGAAATCGACGAAGTGATGACCGGTGGCGCCGTCAGTCGCGTCGAGCGCTCACTGAATCCCAAGTTTCACGAAGGTGATCTGGTGGTCGGCTCAACGGGCTGGCAGAGCCACAGCATCAGCGATGGTCGCAACATCATCCCGATCCCGTCCGGGCTGCCGAGCCCGTCGATGGCGTTGGGCGTGCTCGGCATGCCGGGTATGACGGCCTATATGGGCCTGATGGACATCGGTCAACCCAAGTCCGGTGAAACCCTGGTGGTTGCCGCTGCGTCCGGTGCTGTGGGTTCGGTGGTCGGCCAGGTAGCCAAGATCAAAGGCCTGCGGGTGGTTGGCGTGGCGGGTGGCGCCGAGAAGTGCCGCTACGTGGTTGAGGAGCTGGGCTTCGACGCCTGCATCGACCATAGGAGCCCGGACTTTGCCAATGATCTGGCGCTGGCCTGCCCCAAAGGCGTCGACATCTATTACGAGAACGTCGGCGGCAAGGTCTTTGACGCGATCATCCCGCTGCTCAACCCGAAGGCGCGGATTCCGCTGTGTGGCCTGATAGCCGGTTATAACGCGCATGAAGCGCCGAGCGGGCCGGATCGCCTGCCGCAATTGCAGCGCACCTTGCTGACCAAACGCGTACGCATCCAGGGCTTTATCGTGTTCGATGACTACGGTGATCGTCAGCCGGAATTCGTCAGTGCCATGGCGCCGTGGGTGCGCGACGGCAAGGTCAAGTTCCGAGAAGACATCGTCGATGGCCTGGAGCAGGCGCCCGAGGCGTTCATCGGTCTGCTGGAAGGACGCAACTTCGGCAAACTGGTGGTGCGGGTCGCCCAGGACTGAGTATTTGACGCTGGCCAGAGGCGCGGGTATAAACCGCGTCTCGTTGTTTTGTCGGACTTTTCCCCATGAGCTTCAGCCCTCTGATTCGCCAACTGATCGATGCCCTGCGAACGTTGCCGGGCGTGGGTCAGAAAACCGCCCAGCGCATGGCGTTGCAACTGCTCGAGCGCGATCGCAGCGGCGGCTCGCGCCTGGCCCTGGCCCTGAGCCAGGCGATGGAAGGGGTCGGTCACTGCCGTTTGTGCCGCACACTGACCGAAGACGACCTCTGCCCGCAATGTTCCGACACCCGGCGTGACGACACCTTGCTGTGCGTGGTGGAAGGGCCGATGGACGTGTACGCCGTGGAGCAGACCGGTTTCCGTGGTCGCTACTTCGTGCTCAAGGGCCATTTGTCGCCACTCGACGGCCTTGGGCCAGAGGCTATCGGCATTCCGCAATTGCTCGCGCGGATTGAAGAAGCCGGCACGTTTACCGAAGTTATCCTGGCGACCAACCCGACCGTGGAAGGTGAAGCCACCGCGCATTACATCGCCCAGTTGCTGAGCAACAAAGGCTTGGTCGCCTCGCGTATCGCCCATGGCGTGCCGTTGGGTGGCGAGCTGGAGTTGGTGGATGGCGGGACGTTGGCGCATTCGTTTGCGGGGCGTAAGCCGATCGCTTTGTAGCGTTTGAACCGACGCCTTCGCGAGCAAGCCCGCTCCCACATTGGATTTGTGTGCACCGCAGATCCCCTGTGGGAGCGGGCTTGCTCGCGAATGGCCGCACTACGGTCCACCTGATTCACACAATCCTGTTGAAAACCAAGCAAGCGCTCGGTTAACGTCGCTGAACCCTTCAGTGGAGTTCGCCGATGCCTGCCTTTCAGGAATACTTCGACCCCAGCCACCAATTGGTCCGCGACAGCGTCAGGCGTTTCGTCGAGCGCGAGATTCTGCCGGACATCGATCAGTGGGAAGAGTCTGAAAGCTTCCCCCGCGAGCTCTACCTCAAGGCTGGTGCCGCCGGCATCCTGGGGATCGGTTACCCCGAATCCCTGGGCGGCAGCCACGAAGGTGATCTGTTCGCCAAGGTCGCGGCCAGCGAAGAACTGATGCGTTGCGGCTCCGGTGGCCTGGTCGCGGGCCTCGGTTCCCTGGACATTGGCTTGCCGCCGATCCTCAAGTGGGCGCGGCCCGAAGTCCGCGACCGAGTGGTGCCGCTAGTGTTGTCCGGCGAGAAAATCAGCGCCCTGGCCATCACCGAACCCAGCGGGGGTTCCGACGTGGCCAACCTGCAAACCCGTGCCGTGCGTGACGGCGACTTCTATCGGGTCAGTGGCAGCAAAACCTTTATCACCAGTGGCGTGCGTGCGGATTTCTACACTGTTGCGGTGCGCACTGGCGAGCCGGGTTTTGGCGGCATCAGCCTGTTGTTGATCGAGAAGGGCACCCCTGGCTTCACCGTCGGCCGGCAATTGAAGAAAATGGGTTGGTGGGCGTCGGACACCGCCGAGTTGTTCTTCGACAATTGCCTGGTGCCTGTAGGCAATCTGATCGGCGCCGAGAACATGGGCTTCGCCTGCATCATGGGCAACTTCCAGAGCGAACGCCTGGCCCTGGCGCTGATGGCCAATATGACCGCGCAGCTTGCGCTGGAGGAAAGCCTGAAATGGGCGCGTCAGCGTGAGGCCTTCGGTAAACCGATCGGCAAATTCCAGGTGCTCAAGCATCGCCTCGCTGAAATGGCCACGGCACTGGAAGTATCACGGGAATTTACCTACCGCCAGGCCGCGAAAATGGCGGCGGGACAGAGTGTGATCAAGGAGATTTCCATGGCCAAGAATTTTGCGACTGACACGGCGGATCGCATCACCACGGATGCGGTGCAGATTCTGGGCGGTTTGGGCTATATGCGCGAGAGTTTGGTGGAGCGCTTGTATCGGGATAACCGGATTCTGTCGATTGGCGGTGGGACGCGGGAAGTGATGAACGAGATTATCAGCAAGCAGATGGGGCTGTGATTTTGTGGTGTGGCGGCTGACGTCTTCGCGGGCGAGCCTCGCTCCTACAGGATTTGCGCTGTCCTTGTAGGAGCGAGGCTTGCCCGCGAAGGCGTCCTCACAAACGCCGCTTACTTTTCCGACAACGCAAACTGCGTCAGGCAGAAGGTAGGAATCCCCATATCTTCCAGCCGTTGCGACCCAAGCAGCTCCGGCAAGTCAATGATCGCCGCCGCTTCATGCACCCGCGCACCCATGCGTCGAATCAGGTTCGCCGCCGCGATCAGCGTTCCGCCAGTGGCAATCAGGTCATCGAACATCACCACCGAATCGCCCTCGCACAGGCTGTCGGCATGCACTTCGAGGAAGGCTTCGCCGTACTCGGTCGCGTAGCCTTCGGCCAGCACGTCCGCTGGCAGTTTGCCTTGCTTGCGGAACAGCACCAGCGGCTTGTTCAACTGATACGCCAACACCGAGCCGATCAGGAAGCCACGAGCGTCCATCGCGCCGATGTGGGTGAAGTCGGCCTCAACGTAGCGGTGGGCGAAGGTGTCCATCACCAGGCGCAGGGCCGTCGGCGATTGGAACAGCGGAGTGATGTCGCGAAAGATCACGCCCGGCTTGGGGAAGTCGATCACGGGGCGGATCAGGGATTTGATGTCGAAGGAGTCGAAGACCATCGTCGAGTTGTCCTGGCAGGCTGCAAACGTCGCAGTATAACGGCGGCTGAACCGTTTCGCTCAGCCGCAATTGCACTAGTCAGTCGAGAGAACCGCCAGCCAGGGCGCAGAGCTGGATCGGGTCGAGGATATGAATTTCCTTACCCTCGGCGGCGATCAGTTCGTTTTGCTGGAAGCGGGTGAACACCCGGGACACGGTTTCCACCGCCAGGCCGAGATAGTTGCCGATTTCGTTGCGCGACATGCTCAGGCGGAACTGGTTGGCCGAGAAGCCGCGGGCGCGGAAGCGCGCGGACAGGTTGACCAGAAACGTCGCGATACGCTCGTCGGCGGTTTTCTTCGACAGCAGCAACATCATTTGCTGATCGTCACGAATCTCGCGACTCATCACCCGCATCAACTGACGACGCAGTTGCGGCAGTTGAATGGACAGTTCGTCGAGACGTTCGAAAGGAATTTCGCAGACCGATGTGGTTTCCAGCGCTTGCGCCGAGACCGGGTGCTTTTCAGTGTCCATGCCCGACAGGCCGACCAGCTCGCTCGGCAAGTGGAAGCCGGTGAGCTGTTCTTCGCCGCCATCGCTTAGGCTGAAGGTCTTCAGGGCGCCGGAGCGTACTGCATAAACGGAATCGAACGTGTCGCCCTGGCGGAACAGGAACTCGCCTTTTTTCAGCGGGCGACCACGTTTGACGATTTCGTCCAGCGCATCCATGTCTTCCAGATTCAGAGAAAGTGGCAGGCAGAGGGGGGCCAGGCTGCAATCCTTGCAATGGGCCTGGCTGTGAGCGCGCAGTTTAACTGGCTCGGACATTTCTTTAATCCTTGTGGGAAAACACACATAAGCCGTAAGGGTAACTCACGGGAGGACATTCAGGCCAGCGCACGGCAATTTTGCCGCAGGCGTGTAAAGCCACGGCTCGGGTGGCCGATAACCTGTCAACTGATCGCCTGCAAGGAACCGCATTCATGTCCGCCATTGGCACGTTGAACCCCGGTAGCAGCGGCTTATCGTCGTTGCTCGACACCTCCAGACTTCCTGCGGTCAATGACTCGGATGTCACGGCGCAGAGTGTCGACACCCCGACTAAAGTCGAAGGCATCAAGGTCTCGCTGTCCGGTGCCGGCATTGAAAAAGCCGCCGAGGCCAAGGGTGAAAACAGCGACATCGAACAAAGCGGTTTGCCGGACAACATTCAGCAGATCCTGAAGATGATTCGTAAATTGCAGCAGCAGATCGCCGAAAAACTCGCCGAAATGCAGGCGGTGATGAAAGATAAACGGCTGAGCCCCGAAGAAAGAAAAGCCAAGCTCGGTGCCTTGCAAGCGTTTATCAACAACCTCAACGGAGGTTTGATCGTCGCCAACAACGCGCTCAGTAAAGCGATGAAGCAAGCAGGCCTGACGCCGGAGCAAGTCCTCAAGGCGGCGTCGCTGGCCATGAAGTCTTAAATCACCCGGGAAAAGCGCTGACGATTCTGCTGTTCCAGGTAGGCATCGAACACCATGCACACCGAACGCACCAGCAAACGTCCGGCGGGAAGAACGGTGATCCGCTCGCTGTCCAGTTCGATCAGGCCGTCCTTGGCCATCGCCTGCAATTGCGGCCAGAGTTCGGCGAAGTAGCCACGGAAATCGATATTGAAGGCCTGTTCGATCCCGGCGAATTCCAGGCTGAAATGGCAGATCAACTGCTGAATCACGGCTCGTCGCAAGCGGTCGTCGGCGTTGCACAGCAGGCCACGGTTGGTCGCCAGTTGCGCCGAAGCCAGGGTGTTTTGGTACAGGTTCAAATCACTGGTGTTCTGGCAGTACAGGTCGCCGATCTGGCTGATCGCCGACACCCCAAGCCCAATCAAATCGCAATGCCCGTGAGTGGTGTAGCCCTGGAAGTTGCGTTGCAGGGTCGATTCTTCCTGGGCAATCGCCAGTTCATCGTCGGGCAGGGCGAAGTGGTCCATGCCGATGTAGCGATAACCAGCCTTGGTCAGTTGTTCGATGGTGCCCTGGAGCATCTCCAGTTTCTGCGCCGGGGTTGGCAGTTCGGCAGTGTTGATCCGCCGCTGCGGCATGAAGCGTTCCGGCAGGTGCGCGTAGTTGAATACCGAGAGCCGGTCCGGTTGCAGGGCGATGACTTCATCCACCGTGCGGGCGAAGTTTTCGGGCGTCTGGCGCGGCAAGCCGTAGATCAGGTCGATGTTGATCGAACGAAACTGCAAGGTTCGCGCGGCGTCGATCACGGCGCGGGTTTCTTCCAGGCTTTGCAGGCGATTGACCGCGCGTTGCACAGCCGGGTCGAGGTCTTGCAGGCCGATACTGACCCGGTTGAAACCCAATTCCCGCAGCAGACCCATGGTTGACCAGTCGGCCTCACGCGGGTCGATTTCGATGCCGTAGTCGCCGGAATCGTCGTCCAGCAGATTGAAATGCTTGCGCAACTGAGCCATCAACTGGCGCAGTTCGTCGTGACTGAGAAAAGTCGGGGTGCCGCCGCCGAAATGCAGTTGCTCGACTTTTTGCGCGGGGTCCAGGTGGCAGGCGATCAACTGGATCTCCTGCTCCAGGCGCTGCAAGTAGGGAAGTGCGCGACCGCGGTCCTTGGTGATGACTTTGTTGCAGGCGCAGTAGTAGCAAATGTTCGCGCAGAACGGCACGTGCACATACAACGACAGCGGCCGTAGCGCTTTGCGGCTGTCACGCAAGGCATGAAACAGGTCGAACGTGCCGACCTGGCTGGTGAATTGAACGGCGGTCGGGTACGAGGTATAGCGCGGCCCCGACAGGTCGTAACGGCGAATCAGATCGGTGTCCCAACGAATGGCGTCGAGCATGCGGGCATTCCCCCGGATAGGCTTGCAGTGGCTGCGAGTCTATGGGGTGCGGCGTTGGGGCATCTTGATTTGCATCAACGGTGTCATTGCCAACCATCGCCCTGTAGCAGCTGCCGAGCCCGCGAGGCTGCGTTCGGCGGCGAAGCCGTCGTAAACCCTGAGTACCAGATCATCCAGATACACCGCACTGCCTGATTTCACGACGGCTTCGCCGCCGAACGCAGCCTCGCAGGCTCGTCAGCTGCTACAGGGCTGCGATCTAATGCCCCATCAACCAATGCTGATGCGGCCCCGGCAATGTCCAGATCCCGAACAGTATCACCAGCAACCCGCCACTCATCCGCACACTGCGCTTGCGCAACAGCGCCGTAACGCGCTCGGCCGCCAGTCCTGTCGCGAGCAACACCGGCCACGTCCCCAACCCGAATGCCAACATCAACAGCCCACTATCGAGCGCATTACCCTGGCTCGCCGCCCACAACAACGTGCTGTAAACCAGCCCGCACGGCAACCAGCCCCAGAGCGCGCCCAGCAACAACGCGCGAGGCAGGCTCGACACCGGCAACAGTTTGTTGGCAATCGGCTGGATATGCCGCCACAGGCCGCGACCGAGGCTTTCGATGCGGGTCAGACCGCTCCACCAGCCGGCCAGGTACAGGCCCATGCTGATCAGCAGCAACCCGGCGATGACGCGCATAAACATCGCCGCCGGGCTGTTGGCCACCGCCCAGCCGGCCAGGCCGATCAGCAGGCCGGCGGTGGCGTAGCTGAGAATTCGCCCGAGGTTGTAGGCCAGCAGCAAGCGGAAGCGCCGGCTGCGTTGCTCCTTGGGAATCGCCAGGGTCAGCGCGCCCATCAAGCCGCCGCACATGCCCAGGCAATGTCCGCCACCGAGCAGGCCCAGGATCACCGCAGACACCAGCAGTGGCGCCAGTTCAAGCATGGGGTGGCGCCTTGTCGTCCGGTTTGGCCGGATGGCCGCTGGCCTCATCGACCGCCGCGGTATGGTTCGGGTCTTGGTCGTCGAACAGAATGCTGTGGGCCGGGCCGTCGAGGTCGTCGTACTGACCGCTGTCGACCGCCCAGAAGAAGATGTAGACGGCGATGGCCACGATCAGCAGCGCTGCCGGGATCATCACGTAAAGAGCTGGCATGAGAACGCTCCATGCCCGCGCGGCTCAGGCCGGCAGCGGGCGGGTTTCTGGCGTGGCGCTGGCCTTGGGCGTGCTCGGCATCCGAGTCAGGCGCAAGGCGTTGAGCACCACGGTCAACGAACTGATCGACATGCCGACCGCGGCCCACACCGGAGTGATCCAGCCGAGGGCGGCGAACGGCAACATGAGGCCATTGTACAGCCCGGCCCACAGCAGGTTCTCGATGATTACCCGACGGGTGCGCCGCGCCAGGCTGAAGGCTTGCACCAAGGCGTCGAGGCGGTTGGACAGCAGCACCGCATCGGCGCTGGTTTTCGCCAGGTCGGTGGCCGAGCCCATGGCCACGCTGATATCAGCCGCCGCCAGTACCGGCACATCGTTGACCCCGTCACCGAGCATCAACACCTTGCGACCTTCCTTGTGCAGCTGTTGCAGCACTTGCAACTTGTCATCGGGACGCAAGCCGCCACGGGCCTCGTCGATACCCAATTCAGCGGCGACGCTGGCGACCATTGGCGAACTGTCGCCGGACAGCAACAATGTGCGCCAGCCGCGCGCTTTGCACGCCGCGAGCAGGGCCGGGGCGTCGGCGCGCAAACGGTCGTCGAGGACAAACCACGCTAGCGGCCCGAAGCTGTCACCGAGCAGCAGCCATTGCCCGGCTTCATTCGGCATCAGCGGCACGCTGGCGCCACTAAGTTCGCAGACAAAGCCCGGCTGGCCGATGCGTAGACGTTGCTCACCGACCAAGCCTTCAAGGCCGAGCCCTGGCGTGCTGAGGACTTCTTCGGCGGCCAAAGGGGCGCGACCAAATGCCCGGGCGATCGGGTGTTCGGAACGGTTTTCCAAGGCTGCCGCGAGGCTCAGGCACTCATCGCTGCCGAGTGAGCCGAGCGGGCGAATCGAACGCAGCGCCAGCCGACCTTCAGTCAGCGTGCCGGTCTTGTCGAAAATCACCGTGTCGATCTGATTCAGGCCTTCCAGCACATGACCACGGGTCAGCAATAAGCCAAGTTTGTGCAGCGTGCCGGTGGCGGCGGTCAGCGCGGTCGGCGTGGCCAGCGACAAGGCGCACGGGCAAGTCGCCACCAGCATCGCCAGCACGATCCAGAACGCTCGCGACGAATCCAGTTCCCACCACAACAGGCCGATGGCGGCGGCGGCGATCAGCGACAGCAGCAGGAACCATTGGGCGGCGCGGTCGGCGATTTCCGCCAGGCGCGGTTTTTCGGCTTGGGCGCGGTCGAGCAGGCGAACGATGGCGGAAAGTCGCGTGTCATGACCCAGCGCTAATACTTCAACGGTCAACGCGCCTTCAACGTTCAGGGTCCCGGCGGTAACCGCATCGCCGAGGGTGCGCGGTTGCGGCAGGTATTCGCCGGTGAGCAGGGATTCGTCGATGCTCGACTGGCCGTCGAGGATCTTGCCATCGGCCGGCAGGACTGCACCGGGATGCACCAGCACGTGATCGCCGACGCGCAATTCGCTGAGCAGGATTCGCTCGCTCTGGCCGTCGGCACTCAGACGCAGGCAAGAAGCGGGCAGCAGATTGACGAGTTGCGCGGTGGCTGCGGCGGTGCGTTCCCGGGCGCGACGTTCCAGGTATCGTCCGGCCAGCAGGAATAGCGCGAACATGCCGACAGCGTCAAAGTACAGCTCGCCGACTCCGGTGATCGAGGTCCAGATCCCGGCGAGATACGCGCTGCCGATTGCCAGCGACACCGAGACGTCCATGGTCAGGTGACGGGTGCGCAGGTCGCGCATCGCGCCTTTGAAGAACGGCGCGCAGCTGTAGAACACGATGGGTGTGGTCAGGAACAGCGCGACCCAGCGCAGGATGGTGTGCAGTTCCGGGCTGAGGTCGATATTGAATTCCGGCCAGGTGGCCATGGTCGCCATCATCGCCTGGAACCACAGCAGCCCGGCGACACCGAGTTGGCGCAGGGCCAGACGGTTTTCGCTGGCCAGTTGTTCGCTGGCGCGGTCGGCCTGATAAGGGTGGGCGACGTAACCGATGTGGCGCAGTTCGCCGAGCACCTGGCTAAGCGGCAATTGGGCGTCGGCCCAGCGCACATGCAGGCGATGGTTGGACAGGTTCAGCCGCGCCTCGGCCACCGCCGGCAAGCTGCGCAGGTGTTTCTCGATCAACCAGCCGCAGGCAGCGCAGCTGATGCCTTCCATCAACAGTGTGGTTTCAGCGAGTTCGCCTTCGTGACGAACGAAGGGTTGTTGGACGTCGGCGCGGTCGTACAGCGCCAGTTCGTCCACCAGTTGCACGGGAAGGGATTCGGGGTTGGCCGAGGCTTCGCTGCGATGCTGGTAATAACTTTCCAGACCTCCGGCCACGATGGCCTCAGCCACGGCCTGGCAACCCGGGCAGCAGAGCTCGCGGGTTTCACCGAGGACAACGGCGGTGAAGCGGCTGCCGGCCGGGACGGGCAGGGCGCAGTGGTAGCAGGGGGTTGGGGTGGTCATGATGTGGATCTATGTCTTCCGGGATGGCCTCATCCCCGTAGGAGCTGTCGAGTGAAACGAGGCTGCGATCTTTTGATGTTGTTTTCAAAAGCAAGATCAAGAGATCGCAGCCTCGTTTCACTCGACAGCTCCTACAGGTTTTGCAGGTTTTACAGGTTTTGCAGGATTTACGGTCTCTTCAGGTCTTCCGCGCCTTGCAGCGGTTCATCGCCCAGCAGCAGGTCTTTATCGTGGCTGACCTGTTCTTCTTCGAACATGCGCCAGGTCTTGTCGTCCTGCACGCCCAGCAATTCGACAAAGCGACGACCTTCGACCTGGTCGCTCATCTGGCCGATGTAGCGGCCCTGTTCGGTTTCACTGCGGGTCAGGGTGATCTTGCGATCCTTCTCCGGCTGGGTCGGCGAGATCAGGTTCAGTTCGACGGTCTTGGGCTGGCTGTTGCCGCTCAGGCGCAGGTCGACTTCACCGGTCAGCTCATCCAGATGCACCTTGGCGCGCAGTTGCAGGGTCTGGGCCAGCAGTTCGCGGTCCAGCGAACGATTGATGCCTTTGCCCGCCTCGTAGTAATTGTCGTTGACCAGGTTGTCCGGGTTGTTCACGGCGATGGTCACCATCGACAGGGTCAGGGTCACCGAGCAGGCCAGAATCCCGATGATGATCCACGGCCAAAGATGCTTGTACCAAGGGCTTGCGGCAGTTGCTGCGGGCATGATCACTTCTCTCAACGAATTTGTGGGCCGATGAATCGGCTCTTGGCTTCAACGTGGACGCTGTCGTCATCGGCATCCTTGAGGGTGAATTTCACCTCATTGGTGCTCGATGGCAATTGCTCCGGCGCGCTGGACAATTCCACCGGCTGGCTGAAAATTTCCCCGGCGGCGACTTTGATCTCGCGCTTGCCTTGCAGCTTGAGGTCCGGCAGGCCGCTGGCTTCCAGCAGGTAAGTGTGGTCGCGCTGGTCCTTGTTCATGATCTTCAGGCTGTAGACGTTTTCGATCCGGCCTTCGGCGTTCTCGCGGTACAGCACGCGGTCCTTGCTGACGTCGAAGCCCACCAGCGAACGCATGACGAATGCAGTCACCAGCAAGCCGATCATGGTCAGCAGCACTACCGCATAGCCGATCAGGCGCGGGCGCAGTTTATGGGTTTTCTGCCCGGACAGGTTGTGCTCGGTGGTGTAGCTGATCAGGCCGCGCGGGTACTCCATCTTGTCCATGATGCTGTCGCAGGCATCGATGCACGCGGCGCAACCGATGCACTCGATCTGCAGGCCGTCGCGGATGTCGATACCGGTCGGGCAGACCTGGACGCACATGGTGCAGTCGATGCAATCGCCCAGGCCCTGAGCCTTGTAGTCCACGCCTTTTTTGCGCGGGCCACGGGATTCGCCGCGACGCGGGTCGTAGGAGACGATCAGGGTGTCCTTGTCGAACATCACGCTCTGGAAGCGCGCGTACGGGCACATGTAGATGCACACTTGCTCGCGCAACCAGCCGGCATTGCCGTAGGTGGCGAGGGTGAAGAAACCGACCCAGAAGTACGACCAGCCATCCGCCTCGCCGGTGAAGAAGTCGATGGTCAGTTCGCGGATCGGCGAGAAGTACCCGACGAAGGTCATGCCGGTGACAAAACCGATCAACAGCCACATCGAGTGTTTGCTGAATTTGCGCAGGAATTTGTTGGCGCTCATCGGCGCCTTGTCGAGCTTGATGCGTTGGTTGCGGTCGCCTTCGGTGACCTTCTCGCACCACATGAAAATCCAGGTCCAGACGCTTTGCGGGCAGGTATAGCCGCACCAGACACGCCCGGCGTACACCGTAATGAAGAACAGACCGAAGGCGCTGATGATCAGCAGGCCCGAGAGCAGGATGAAATCCTGGGGCCAGAAGGTCGCGCCAAAAATGAAAAATTTACGTTCCGGCAGGTTCCACCAGACGGCCTGGTGGCCGCCCCAGTTCAACCACACCGTACCGAAATACAGCAGGAACAAACCGGCCCCGCCCATCATCCGCAAGTTGCGGAACAGACCGGTGAAGGCGCGGGTGTAGATCTTTTCTCGAGAGGCGTAGAGGTCAACGCTGTTGTTCGCGTTCTTGGCAGGCGGGGTAACGTCGTGTACCGGAATCTGATTGCTCATCATTGCATCCCACGGCAGTGGAAAAATGCCTCGGTCAGTACGTGCCGACCGCGGTCAAAAAGAGGTGTTGCAGTGGCGCAATGATACGCCTGTCGCTCTAGCTCAAGGGTGCGACCTTTGGTCGCGTTGGGGGAAAAGCCTGGATGGTGTAGCAGATGTAACAAAGCATGATCCAGATCAATTGACTATAGACGATCCACGATGTGCTTCGAGAGAAGCGCGTTGGCGCTGCACTGTGCGAAGGCGCGGTCACGTTCAAGGGAGGCGACCACCACCCAGGCCGCCCGTGCAGTTTCCAGGCGCCAGCGCCGGAATTAAAGGATTGCTTGAAGTGGCTGAGATAGCTGATTCCAGAATAGGACAGGTCATTTCTTCTTTGGTGATTACCTGTGAATGAATCGCTCTTCTTGATAACTTTACTTTGGAAGTTGCGGACATATATTCATATTAATTAGTTGCGATCTGATGTTTGTAATTTATTGGGTTCTCGAATAGTTTGCAGTGGTGCAGCGCAAACGGGTTGTGCGCTTATTAAAGAATAAAGGAAATGGAATTCTATGAATATCAATACAGTGACGAGCCTGCTTGCTGGCCTGGGTTTATTGTCGATCGCTTCTCTCGCGCATTCGATTGAAAATACACCTCGCCATATGGTGTTTGCATCCGACCCCCAATATCCGTGGACGGACAAGACCGATCGTCGGGACGACGAGTTGGACGTCGAGTTTGAAAAGCGCGCGAAATGGCTGGTGGAAAGCCAGTTCGCGAGTATTGCCGATTTCCGGAAGCAGTCGGGGGGACAGTCGGAGGTGCCCTTGATGATCAACGGCGACATGACCGCGTTTGGTCACGGATGGCAGCGCTCCTATATCAATTCGACGTTGAAGAAATACTTCGATAAAGACTTCCTGTACGGGCTGGGTAATCACGATTACGCCAATAATGTCGATGACTGTTTTACCAATAGTTGTGCTGCAGGAAGTATTGTTGACTATAAAGAACATCATGAAGGAACAGTCGATGAGTTTGATTTGAAAGTGACTGGCGGGCCCTTGAACAGATTGTATTCAGGCAGTCTGGCCTATTCGAAGAACATTGGTGAAGTGCATCTGGTTCAACTCAACTTTGAGCCGACCTATGAGGTGAAAATTTCCCATCCGTTGAACCCGACCACGTTCAACATCACCCATGCGCTGGATTGGCTGGAGAATGACCTGCTGATGGCTCGAACCCAGGGCTACGCCATCATCGTCAACATGCACAGCCCTGACCAATGGAAAGGCAACTGGGACCAGCTCAAGCGTTTCAAGGACATGGTCACGAAGTACGAGGTCACGGCGATCTTTGCCGGTCATTACCATGAAGACGGCGGTGCGCTGTTGTACCTGGGCAACGTGCCGACCTTCCTCAGCGGCAGCGCATCCCAGCAGACGTACCTGATCGCCAGTTTCTCCGAGGATCGCAAACTGTTGCATATCAATTTCGTGGAAGACAACCAGTGGCGCAAACGCGAGCTGTTGCGCACGGTGCCAGTGAAATCGATCTTTGCCCAGCGCCCATGAAAAAGGCCCCGCCAGTGAACTGGCGGGGCCGTTTTTTGTTGCTTCAAGCGTTTGCCTTATTGGGCATCCGCCGCCGGAGCTTTCTCGCCGTGAGACAAGCTGTAGACGTAAGCGGCCAGCAGGTGAACCTTGTCGTTGCCTTGCAGCTGTTCTTGCGCAGGCATCTGGCCCTGACGGCCGTAACGGATGGTCTGCTGCAGTTGAGCGAAGCTCGAACCGTAGATGAATGCCGCTGGGTGGGTCAGGTTGGGCGCGCCCATCGCTGGCGTACCTTTGCCTTCCGGGCCGTGGCATACGGCGCAGTTGGCGGCGAACAGTTTCTGCCCGGCAGCCGGGTCGGCCTTGGTGCCTTCCGGCAGTTTGCGTCCATCGAGGTTGGTCAGCACGAACGAGGCAACGTCTGCCACGCCTTGCTCGCCGATCACTTCAGCCCACGCCGGCATGACCGCATGACGGCCACCCATGATGGTGGTCTTGATGGTTTCCGGCTCGCCACCCCAGCGCCAGTCGGCGTCGGTCAGGTTAGGGAAGCCATAAGCACCCTTGGCGTCGGAACCATGGCAGACCGAGCAGTTGGAGGCGAACAGACGGCCACCCATCTTCAGGGCTTGCGGGTCCTTGGCGACTTCTTCGATTGGCATGGACGCGAACTTGGCGAAGATCGGGCCGAACTTGGCGTCCGACTTGGCCATTTCCTTTTCCCACTCGTGAACGCCGGTCCAGCCGGTCTGGCCGTTGGCGAACGCAGTCTGCTTGTCGTTATCGAGGTAGTTGTAGCCTGGCAGCAGGCCTTTCCAGTTACCCAGGCCTGGATACAGCACCAGGTAGCCCAGGGCGAAGATGATGGTGCCCACGAACAGCATGAACCACCATTTCGGCAGTGGGTTGTCGTACTCCTCGATCCCGTCGAAGGAGTGGCCAACAGTCTCTTCGGTGGCTTCGCTGCGCTGGCCCTTGCGGGTGGACAGCAGCAGCCAGGTCAGGGCGAAGATCGTACCCAGACTGAGGACTGTGACGTACAGACTCCAGAACGTAGTCATTCTTTGTTACTCCTAGAAGCTTGCTCGACGTGCTTGATGGCTTCGGGATCATCCGCGAAAGGCAGCAAGGTCGCGTCTTCAAACTCCGACTTGCGCTTGGGGCTGAACACCCACAACGCCAGACCGATAAAGGCAACCATCACGACAACGGTGCCCAGGCCACGAATCATCCCGATATCCATCTAAATCACCGTTTGCTTTTGATGATGGTGCCCAGGCCTTGCAGATAGGCCACCAGCGCGTCCATTTCGGTTTTGCCCTTCACGGCATCCTTGGCGCCGGCGATGTCTTCGTCGGTGTAAGGGACGCCGAGCGTGCGCAAGACTTCGAGTTTCTTGGCGGTGTCTTTGCCGTCGAGCTTGTTTTCCACGAGGAACGGGTAAGCCGGCATTTTCGACTCAGGCACCACGTTGCGCGGGTTATACAAGTGCGCACGCTGCCAGTCATCGGAGTAACGACCGCCGACGCGGGCCAGGTCCGGACCGGTACGCTTGGAACCCCACAGGAACGGGTGGTCCCAGACGCTTTCACCGGCGACCGAGTAGTGGCCGTAACGTTCGGTTTCAGCACGGAACGGGCGGATCATCTGCGAGTGGCAGCCGACACAACCGTTGGCGATAAAGACGTCGCGTCCTTCGACTTCAAGCGCCGGGCGAGGCTTCATGCCTTCGACCGGCTTGTTGGTAACGTCCTGGAAAAACAGCGGGACGATCTGGGTCAGGCCGCCGATGCTGACGGCGATGACCATGAAGAAGGCCAGCAGGCCAATGTTCTTCTCGACTGCTTCATGCTTCATCAGTGAGCTCCAACTACAGCAATCTGAGCGGCGGCTTCGGCTTCAGCCGGGTTCGAGGCACGTACGGTACGCCATACGTTGTAGGCCATGAACAGCATGCCGCTGGCAAAGAACGCACCGCCCAGGGCGCGAACGATGTAGCCAGGGTGGCTGGCTTGCAGCGCTTCGACGAACGAGTAGGTGAGGGTGCCGTCGTCGTTGATTGCACGCCACATCAGACCCTGGGTGATGCCGTTGACCCACATCGAAGCGATGTACAGGACGGTACCGATGGTCGCGAGCCAGAAGTGCGTGTTGATCAGGCCGATGCTGTGCATCTGCACGCGACCGAACAGTTTCGGGATCATGTGGTAGATCGCGCCGATCGAGATCATCGCTACCCAGCCGAGCGCGCCGGCGTGTACGTGGCCGATGGTCCAGTCGGTGTAGTGCGAGAGCGAGTTGACGGTCTTGATCGCCATCATCGGACCTTCGAAGGTCGACATGCCGTAGAACGCCAGCGATACCACGAGGAAGCGCAGGATCGGGTCGGTGCGCAGCTTATGCCAGGCGCCCGACAGGGTCATCATGCCGTTGATCATGCCGCCCCAGCTTGGCGCCAGCAGGATGATCGACATCGCCATACCCAGGGACTGAGCCCAGTCCGGCAGTGCGGTGTAGTGCAAGTGGTGCGGGCCGGCCCAGATGTAGAGGGTGATCAGTGCCCAGAAGTGCACGATGGACAGGCGATAGGAGTAAATCGGACGCTCGGCCTGCTTCGGAACGAAGTAGTACATCATCCCGAGGAAACCGGTGGTCAGGAAGAAGCCCACCGCGTTGTGGCCGTACCACCACTGGATCATCGCGTCCGTCGCACCCGAGTAAGCCGAGTAGGACTTGAACAGGCTGACCGGCAGCGACATGTGGTTGACGATGTGCAGCATCGCGGTCACGACGATGAACGCGCCGTAGAACCAGTTACCCACATAGATGTGCTTGGTCTTGCGCTTGACGATGGTGCCGAAGAACACCAGACCGTAAACGACCCAGACAATGGCCAGCAGAATAGCCAGCGGCCATTCCAGTTCGGCGTATTCCTTGGTGGTGGTGTAACCCAGCGGCAAGGTCACGATCGCGCCGATGATCACCGCTTGCCAACCCCAGAAGTGGAAGGCAGCGAGGCTGTCGGAAATCAGTCGCGTTTGGCAGGTTCGCTGCACGACGTAATAAGAAGTGGCAAACAGTGCACAACCACCGAAGGCGAAAATCACCAGGTTGGTGTGCAACGGGCGTAAGCGTCCAAAAGTCGTCCACGGCAGACCGAAGTTCAATTCCGGCCATACAAGCTGTGAGGCGATGAAGACACCAAGCCCCATGCCAAGGATCCCCCAGACCACCGTCATGATGGCGAACTGGCGGACTACCTTATAGTTATAAGCAGTCGGACTGATTGCTGTGCTCATTCTAAGGTTCCACGGTTTGGGTGTTTTATTAGGATAAAAATCGGCCGCAAGTATGTAGAAAGCAGGGGGGCATTGCAACGCACCATGACCTGGGTCAATGCTTTCAGAAGCTGATTCTGCGGCCTTTCCATGCGCCGCGTAAGGACAAAATTGCCCCCGGACAAAATGTCGCAGCGGAAGAAAAAGGCGAGGGGTTCAAGTCAGTTGTAACGGGGTGTGTTCAAACGCAAGGTTCAGGTGACAGAAGGCAATTTGCACGACAGCCGGTATCTACCAGCCTTTGCGGCCTGTCATTGAGCAGATTCGTCGAACACATCGGCTAAGGTCGACCTGGAACCGGTACTTTGCCAGTCCGCATCGAGCAAGCGTAGACCCGATTCCGGGGAACCGAAAGGGAGACTGAAGGAGGGTGCGACAATGGGTCGCAAAGAAGCAGGGAACTGCCGCATCCGGGAGAATGCGGCAGTAGAGCGGTCAAGAATTATTCGCTTTTGCCTTCAGCCTGCAAACGCTCGGTGCTGACACCCTGCGACAAGCTGAAAACGTAAGCCGCCAGCAATTGCACCTTATCGTTGCCGAGCAATTCGTTCTGCGCCGGCATATGGCCCTGGCGGCCATGACGTATGGTTTGTTGCAGTTGCGCCAGGCTTGAACCGTAGATAAATCCGGCCGGGTGCGTCAGGTTCGGCGCGCCCATGGCTTCAGTGCCGTGGCCATTTGCCCCATGACAGGCTACGCAAGTCGTGCTGAACAATTGCTGTCCGGCTTGCACGTCTGCATTGCTGTCGGCGGGCAGCGGCAGGCCGGCCAGTTCGTGACGCACATACGCGGCGACGTTCTTCACGCCCGCCTCGCCGAGGATTTCACCCCAGGCCGGCATCGCCGCCATGCGTCCACCCATGATTGTGGTTTTGATCATGTCGGCATCGCCGCCCCAGCGCCAATCACTGTCGACCAGGTTCGGGAATCCGAAGGCGCCCTTGGCATCCGAGCCGTGGCACACCGCGCAATTGGAGGCAAACAGGCGACCGCCCATTTTCAGCGCTTGCGGGTCCTTGGCGACTTCTTCCACCGGCATGGCGGCGAATTTGGCGAAGATCGGGCCGAACCTGGCGTCGGCCTTGTTCATCTCCTTTTCCCATTCATGGACACCGGTCCAGCCGTCCTCGTAACCCGGCAGGATGCCTTTCCAGTTACCCAGGCCCGGATACAGCACCAGATAACCCACGGCAAACACCAGCGTGCCGGCGAACAGCATGAACCACCATTGCGGCAGCGGGTTGTCGTACTCCTCGATGCCGTCGAAGCTGTGGCCCATGGTCTGGTCGACGCTGCCCTTGGTCTCGCCCTTGCGGGTGCCGACCAGCAGCCAGGTCAGGCCGATCAGGCTGCCGATGGTCAGTACGCAGATCCACGTACTCCAGAAGGTGGTCATGGCCGGGTACTCCTTGTTTCAGTTTCTTGGGTGGCGTCGTCGGGAAGCGGTTCGTCGGCGAACGGCAGCAAACGTGCTTCGGCGAATTCCGGGCTGCGCTTGCCGTTGAACACCCACAACGCGAGGCCGACGAAGGCCACGAACACCACGACCGTGCCGAGGCCGCGAATCATTCCACTGCTCATTTCAAAGACCATTTGGCTCACCTCTTGCTCTTGATGGCAGTGCCGAGCACTTGCAGGTAGGCGACCAGCGCGTCCATCTCGGTCTTGCCCTTGAGCGAGGCGACGGCACCGCTGATGTCGTCGTCGCTGTACGGCACGCCGAGGGTGCGCATGGCCTTGATCTTGGTTTCGGTGTGGCTGCTGTCGAGTTGATTGGCGACCAGCCATGGGTAGGCCGGCATTTTCGATTCCGGCACCACGTTGCGCGGGTTGTACAAGTGCGCGCGGTGCCAGTCTTCGGAGTAGCGGCCGCCGACCCGCGCCAGGTCCGGCCCGGTGCGCTTGGAGCCCCACAGGAACGGGTGATCCCAGACGCTTTCACCGGCCACCGAGTAGTGCCCGTAGCGTTCGGTCTCTGCGCGAAATGGCCGGATCATCTGCGAGTGGCAACCGACACAGCCTTCACGGATGTAAATGTCGCGACCTTCCAGTTGCAGCGCGGTGTAGGGCTTCATGCCTTCCACCGGTTTATTGGTCACGTCCTGGAAGAACAGCGGGACGATCTGGGTCAGACCGCCGATGCTCACGGCCAGGACCATCAGCAACAGCAGCAGGCCGACGTTTTTCTCGATTGTTTCGTGTTTCATGGCGGACTCCTCAGGCCATCTGCGCGGCAGCGGCGGCTTCGGCAGGCTGCGAGGCCCGCACGGTGCGCCAGGTGTTGTAGGCCATCAGCAACATGCCGCTGAAGAAGATCGCGCCGCCCACCAACCGCACGACGAAGCCTGGGTGGCTGGCCACCAGGGTTTCGACGAAGGAGTAGGTCAGCGTGCCGTCTTCGTTGACTGCGCGCCACATGAGGCCCTGGGCGATGCCGTTGACCCACATCGAGGCGATGTAGAGCACGGTGCCGATGGTCGCGAGCCAGAAGTGCGCGTTGATCAAGCCGATGCTGTGCATCTGCTGGCGGCCGAAGATTTTCGGGATCATGTGGTACAGCGCGCCGATGGAAATCATCGCCACCCAGCCGAGCGCGCCGGCGTGAACGTGGCCGATGGTCCAGTCGGTGTAGTGGGAGAGGGCGTTGACGGTTTTGATCGCCATCATCGGCCCTTCGAAGGTCGACATGCCGTAGAACGCCAGGGAAACCACTAGGAAGCGCAGGATCGGATCGCTGCGCAACTTATGCCAGGCCCCAGAGAGCGTCATCATGCCGTTGATCATCCCGCCCCAGCTCGGCGCGAGCAGGATCAGCGACATCACCATGCCCAGCGACTGCGCCCAGTCCGGCAGCGCGGTGTAGTGCAAGTGGTGCGGGCCGGCCCAGATGTACAGGGTGATCAGGGCCCAGAAGTGCACGATCGACAGACGATACGAGTACACCGGGCGCTCGGCCTGTTTCGGCACGAAGTAGTACATCATCCCGAGGAAACCGGCGGTCAGGAAGAAACCCACCGCGTTGTGGCCGTACCACCACTGCACCATGGCGTCAGTCGCGCCGCCGTACAGCGAGTAGGACTTGGTCCAGCTCACCGGGATTTCCAGGTTGTTTACGATGTGCAGGATCGCCACGGTGATGATGAACGCACCGAAGAACCAGTTGCCGACGTAGATGTGCTTGGTCTTGCGCTTGGCCAGTGTGCCGAAGAACACGATGGCGTAGGCGACCCAGACGATGGTGATCAGAATGTCGATCGGCCATTCCAGCTCGGCGTATTCCTTGGAACTGGTGTACCCCAGCGGCAGGCTGATGGCCGCGAGGACAATCACCAGTTGCCAGCCCCAGAAACAGAACTGGGCGATTTTTGGTGCAAACAGTTGGGTCTGGCAGGTGCGTTGCACCGAGTAGAACGAACTGGCGAACAGGGCGCAGCCGCCGAAGGCGAAGATCACCGCGTTGGTGTGCAACGGGCGCAGGCGGCCGAAACTGGTCCACGGCAAATTGAAGTTGAGTTCGGGCCAGACCAATTGGGCCGCGAGAAAAACCCCGAGGCCCATGCCGACGATGCCCCACACCACCGTCATAATGGCGAATTGGCGGACCACCTTGTAGTTGTAGGCGGTACTGATAGAAGTGTTCATGGTTCCCCATCCACGGTTCAGCCGAAGTAGAGGCGTGTCTTTGCGAGTAAGCCGCAAGACAAGCGCTCCCTTCGCCTGGAGTTATAGGCAGACTAAAAGCGAGGCAAGCATGGACAAAGAGCACAAGGCCAGTATTGACGGGGATCAATGGGGGCGGTGCGTGGCCGAACATGGCTGGTTGTGGGATGCGGCTTCGGCGCCGTCATCGACCACGCTGATCCTCGCCCACGGTGCCGGTGCGCCGATGGACAGCGGCTGGATGAACGACATGGCTGCGCGCCTTGCTGCACTTGGCGTCAACGTGCTGCGCTTCGAGTTTCCGTACATGGCGCAGCGGCGCCTCGATGGCGGCAAACGTCCGCCGAATCCGGCACCGAAACTGCTGGAATGCTGGCGTGAGGTGTATGCCGAGGTGCGACGCCATGTCACTGGGCGTTTGGCGATTGGCGGCAAGTCCATGGGCGGGCGGATGGCGAGTCTGCTGGCAGATGAATTGGGTGCGGATGCGCTGGTATGCCTGGGTTATCCGTTCTATGCGGTGGGGAAACCGGAGAAGCCGCGAGTCGAAAATTTGGCCGGGCTGAAGACCCGGACCTTGATTGTGCAGGGCGAGCGGGATGCGTTGGGTAATCGAGAGGCTGTCGAGGCTTATTCGTTGTCGCCGAGCATCGAGGTGTTCTGGCTGGTGGCGGGGGATCATGATTTGAAGCCGTTGAAGGCGTCCGGGTTTAGTCATGAGCAGCATTTGGCGGCTGCGGCGGGGAAAGTGGCGTCTTTTCTTCAGTGATTTTTGCGGTGTAGCGAATGGCCTCTTCGCGGGCAAGCCTCGCTCCTACAGGTTATTGGTGTCCGCATGAACGGCGCCCAACCCGTAGGAGCGAGGCTTGCCCGCGAAGAGGCCCGCACAGGCACCCTCTCTTTCAAGCTGGCAATAAAAAACCCGGAAGCTTTCGCTATCCGGGTTTTTGTCTTTCCAGCACCAATCAGCGGTTAAACCGCTCCACCAACGAGTACTGGGTACTCGCCGTCTTGGTCAGTTCTTCACTCAGCAACGCCGAGTGTTGAGCCTGCTCCGAGGTCTGGTCCGCCAGTTGCGAGATGTTGCTGATGTTGCGGCTGATTTCTTCGGCCACCGAGCTTTGCTCTTCAGTCGCAGCGGCAATCTGCGTGGTCATGTCGGTGATATGAGCCACCGCTTCGCTGATGCCGATCAGGGCCTTATCCGCTTCCAGAACCCGCGCCACACCTTCTTCGGCCTGGCGATGCCCGGCGTCCATGGTTTGTACGGCGGTGTTGGCGGTCTGTTGCAGCTTGGCGATCAGCGCATGGATCTGCCCGGTGGATTCGCTGGTGCGTTGCGCCAGTTGGCGCACTTCGTCCGCGACGACCGCGAAACCACGACCCATTTCACCGGCGCGCGCTGCTTCAATAGCGGCGTTGAGTGCCAGCAGGTTGGTCTGGTCGGCGATGCCTTTGATCACGTCGACCACGCCACCGATTTCGTCGCTGTCCTTGGCCAGTTGCGTCACGGTCAGACCGGTTTCACCGACCACCACCGACAGGCGCTGGATGGCTTCGCGGGTTTCCCCGGCGATGTCGCGACCGCGACTGGTCAGGCGATTGGCTTCCTGGGTGGCGTCAGCGGTGCGTTGCACGTGGCTGGCGACTTCCTGGGTAGTAGCGGCCATCTGGTTGACGGCGGTGGCGACTTGTTCGGTTTCGACGCGCTGACGTTCCAGGCCGCTGGAGCTGTTGTGCGCCAGGGTGTCGGACTGCTTCGCTTGCTCGGTCAGGTGCTCGGCGGTGTCCTGCAGACGAGTCAGGCAGGTTTTCAGGCGTGCTTCCTGGCTGAGGATCGACATTTCCAGACGCGCCTGGGCGCCACGGCTGTCGGTGTACATCTGCGCGATCAGCGGGTCGGAAGTGGTTTGCCCGGCCAGGACCAGCAGGCGCTTGAGGCCGCGCTGTTGCCAGCTCAGACCCAGCAGGCCCAGTGGCACCGAAAGACCGGCAGCCAGGGCAAAACCCCAGTGGGAGTTCAGCGACGCACCAATCATGAAGCTCAATTGGCTGACCAGAATGAACGGTACCCAGTCCTGAAGGACCGGCAGCCATTTGTCTGACGAAGGAATCGCCGACTTGCCCTGGTTGATGCGCTGGTAGAGCGCTTCGGCCCGGCCGATCTGTTCGGCGGTGGGTTTGATCCGCACCGACTCGTAGCCGACCACCTGATTGCCTTCGAAAACCGGTGTGACATAGGCGTTAACCCAGTAGTGATCACCGGTCTTGCAGCGATTCTTGACAATGCCCATCCATGGCAAGCCTTGTTTCAAAGTACCCCACATATGCGCGAACACCGCCGCCGGCACGTCAGGGTGACGAACCAGGTTGTGCGGCGCACGGATCAGCTCTTCACGGGAAAACCCACTGATTTCGACGAAGGCGTCGTTGCAGTAAGTGATCACGCCTTTGGCGTCGGTCGTGGAAATCAACCGTTGCTGAGCCGGGAAGGTCCGTTCGCGTTGTGTAATGGGTTGGTTGTTACGCATGGCTATTTCAATCCGTGAGGCTTTGAGAGGTTGTCGGCGTGGTCAGGGATTTATTGAAATTAAATTTCAATAATCAGCGGCGCGTCGCAAAACGACCGTTGCGTCAGCCGGCAAGCATCGGGTAGGTGAAGAGGCCGAAATGCAGCAGGTTCAAGCCGAAATGGGTAGCGATGGCCGCACCCAACCCGCCAAATCGGTAGGCCAGACCATAGCCGACACCCGCCAGGCTCGCCAGTAACACCCATTGCCAGCCCGCGCCCAAATGCGCCAGGCCGAACAATAGCGAGGCCAGCAACAGGGCGAGGTTTTCACCGTAGGGTAGATGTTTGAAACGCCGGCTCAGACCGCCCTGGATATAGCCGCGAAACAGCGCTTCCTCTACCAGTGTCACCAGCAGCAGGTTGTTCAAGACCCAGAGCCAGGCTTGGTCTGGCCACTTCGGCGCCCAACTGATCACGCCGAGCAACAGCGCGCCACCCAACGCCAGGACGACGCTCAAGGTCAGCGCCAACGCCGTGGCATAGATGGACAACCGTAGCGAGCGCCGACCAACAATCCATGGGCACACCAGCAACAACCAGAAACCAATCAGCGGTTTGTCCTGGTTCAAATACATGGAAAACGGCACGGCATCGTCGGTGAAACGCTGTGGGTCGATACCGCGACCATTGTAGAAACCCGGCAGCCAGTGCATCGCCAGCGCCAACGCCAGAACGATAAACAAACCATGGCCGAGGTAACGGGCGACTGGAACCTTTTGCTGGCGCACGGCGAATCCGGCGAATAGCAGCAGGGCGACAGAGATAGCCGCCAGCCAGCCGAGATGGCCATAGATCAAGGCCAGGGCATAACCGATGCAGAGGAGTGCCAGGTAGAGCCATGGCAGAGCGGGCATGTGAAATCCTTGTGTCCGAAAATTTGTGGGCGCCTCGGCCCCTGTGGGAGCGAGCTTGCTCGCGATGAGGCCATTACATCCAACATCAATGTCGTCTGTCAGTACGCCATCGCGAGCAAGCTCGCTCCCACAATGGATTGGTGTTGTTCAGGAGATTGGTGTTCGACACATGACCCCTTGTGGGAGCGAGCCTGCTCGCGAAGGGGGCATAGCATAAACATTGACGCTGACTGTCAGTACGCTTTCGCGAGCAGGCTCACTCCCACAGTAGATCGGTGTTGTTCAGGGAATTTTTGTTCGACACATAACCCCTGTGGGAGCGAGCTTGCTCGCGATGAGGCCATTACATCCAACATCAATGTCGTCTGTCAGTACGCCATCGCGAGCAAGCTCGCTCCCACAATGGATTGGTGTTGTTCAGGGAATTTTTGTTCGACACATAACCCCTGTGGGAGCGAGCTTGCTCGCGATGAGGCCATTACATCCAACATCGATGCCGCCTGTCAGTACGCCATCGCGAGCAAGCTCGCTCCCACAATGGATTGGTGTTGTTCAGGGAATTTTTGTTCGACGCATAACCCCTGTGGGAGCGAGCCTGCTCGCGAAGGGGCCATCAAATCCAGCATCAATGTCGCCTGATGCTCCGCCTTCGCGAGCAAGCCCGCTCCCACAATTGATCGCTGGTGTGCAGGGTATTTTTGTTCACTTCTCAGCACAAACAAAAACACCGCCCGAAGGCGGTGTCTCTGTCAGCAGCGGTGTTTATGAGGCAATCAGCTGTCGCAACACGTAATGCAAAATCCCCCCGGCCTTGAAGTATTCGACTTCGTTCAGCGTATCAATCCGGCACAACACCTCGACCTTCTCAGTGGTCCCGTTTTCACGGGTGATCACCAGCGTCAGGTTCATTCGCGGTGTGACCTCGACGCCGGTCAAACCAAGAATATCCACAGTTTCCTTGCCGGTCAGGTTCAGGCTCTTGCGGTTCTGATCTAACTTGAACTGCAGCGGCAATACGCCCATGCCCACCAGGTTGGAGCGGTGAATCCGTTCGAAGCTTTCAGCGATAACCGCTTTCACCCCCAGCAGATTGGTGCCCTTCGCCGCCCAATCGCGGCTCGACCCGGTACCGTATTCTTGCCCGGCAATCACCACCAGTGGCGTGCCCGACGCTTGATAGCGCATGGCGGCGTCGTAGATCGGCAGTCGCTCGCCGGTCGGAATGTAGATCGTGTTGCCACCCTCTTCACCACCGAGCATTTCATTGCGAATGCGGATGTTGGCGAAGGTGCCGCGCATCATCACTTCATGGTTGCCGCGCCGCGAACCGTAGGAGTTGAAGTCGCGCGGCTCCACGCCTTTCTCGCGCAAGTAACGACCGGCCGGGCTGTCGGCCTTGATGTTGCCAGCGGGGGAGATGTGGTCGGTGGTCACCGAGTCGCCGAGCAGCGCCAGCACGTTGGCTTTTTTCACGTCCTGAATCACCGGCAACGGCCCGCCGATGTCATCGAAGAACGGCGGATGCTGGATGTACGTCGAATCTTCCTGCCAGACATAAGTCGCGGCCTGCGGCACTTCAATCGCCTGCCACTGCTCGTCGCCGGCAAACACTTCGGCGTATTCCTTGTGGAACATCGCGGTGTTGACCTGATTCACCGCGTCGGCGATCTCTTTGGTGCTCGGCCAGATGTCCCGCAGGAAAACCGGGTTGCCGTCCTTGTCATCACCCAGGGATTCGCTGCTGATGTCGATCCGCACCGTACCCGCCAGCGCATAAGCGACGACCAGCGGCGGGGAGGCCAGCCAGTTGGTTTTCACCAGCGGATGCACCCGGCCCTCGAAGTTGCGGTTGCCGGACAACACCGACGCTACCGCCAGATCGGCTTTCTGGATGGCTTTCTCGATCGGCTCCGGCAACGGTCCGGAGTTGCCGATGCAAGTGGTGCAGCCATAACCGACCAGGGCAAAACCCAGTTCATCGAGGTACTGCGTCAAACCCGCAGCCTTGTAGTAATCGGTGACCACTTTCGACCCCGGCGCCAATGAACTCTTGACCCACGGTTTGCGCTTCAGGCCTTTCTCGACTGCCTTCTTCGCCACCAACCCGGCCGCCATCATCACGCTCGGGTTGGAGGTGTTGGTGCAGGACGTGATCGCAGCGATCACCACTGCACCGTTTTTCAGCCGGTAGGTATGGCCGTCAGACTCGTAGTCCGCCTCGCCGACCATGTCCGCGTTACCCACCGCAACACCGCCGCCACCTTCACTTTCCAGGCGTCCTTCTTCCTTGCTGGTGGGTTTGATTTGCAGGCCGAGGAAGTCACTGAAAGCCTGGGCGACATTCGGCAGCGAAACACGATCTTGCGGGCGTTTTGGCCCGGCGAGACTGGCTTCGACAGAGCCCATGTCGAGTTCCAGGCTGTCGGTAAAGATCGGTTCCTTGCCTGGCAGGCGCCACAGGCCCTGGGCCTTGGAGTAGGCCTCGACCAGTTTCACCACTTCCGGCGGACGCCCGGACAGGCGCAGGTATTCCAGGGTCACGTCGTCCACCGGGAAGAAACCGCAAGTCGCGCCGTATTCCGGGGCCATGTTGGCGATGGTCGCGCGGTCGGCCAGCGGCAGGTCAGCGAGGCCGTCGCCGTAGAACTCGACGAATTTGCCGACCACGCCTTTTTTGCGCAGCATCTGCGTGACGGTCAGCACCAGGTCGGTGGCGGTGATGCCTTCCTTGAGCTTGCCGGTGAGTTTGAAACCGATCACTTCCGGAATCAGCATCGACACCGGTTGGCCGAGCATCGCCGCTTCGGCTTCGATCCCGCCCACGCCCCAGCCGAGTACGCCGAGGCCGTTGATCATGGTGGTGTGGGAGTCGGTGCCGACCAGGGTGTCGGGGAACGCGTAAGTGCGGCCGTCCTCATCCTTGGTCCAGACCGTGCGACCCAGATATTCCAGGTTCACCTGGTGGCAGATCCCGGTGCCCGGCGGCACCACGCTGAAGTTGTCGAAGGCACTCTGGCCCCAGCGCAGGAACGCGTAACGTTCACCGTTGCGCTGCATTTCGATGTCGACGTTTTGTTCGAAAGCGCTGGAGCTGGCGAATTTGTCGACCATCACCGAGTGGTCGATCACCAGATCCACCGGCGACAGCGGATTGATGCGCTGCGGGTCGCCGCCAGCCTTGGCCATCGCGGCGCGCATGGCGGCCAGATCGACCACGGCGGGCACGCCGGTAAAGTCCTGCATTAATACACGGGCAGGGCGGTATTGGATTTCGCGGTCGGAGCGACGCTCCTTGAGCCAGGCCGCGATGGCCTTGAGGTCGGCGCCGGTGACGGTTTTTTCGTCCTCCCAGCGCAGCAGGTTTTCCAGCAGGACTTTCAACGACATCGGCAGCTTGTCGAGATCACCGAGGCTCTTGGCAGCGTCGGGCAGACTGAAATAATGGTAGGTCTTGTCGTCTATTTGTAAGGTTTTAAGGGTTTTCAGGCTATCGAGGGACGGCATTTGAAATGACTCCTTTGGGTCCGCACGGCTACGGACTGACGGGACAAACAGAGCATTAAACCTAGCCCTGTTTTAAGTAGCTGGCTAATAACTGGACTCTATCGACAAGTCCAAGGTTCCGAACTCGGCTATCATGCGCCGGTTTTCGTTACAGGCTTTGCTTCACCGCAAGCCTGGGCATCGCGCAGTGGCTGAATTCCTCGCCATCTGCCCAGGAGTAAGAATGAACACCCTATTTATGCATTGCCGGCCGGGCTTCGAAGGCGAAGTCTGTTCCGAGATTGCCGAACACGCCGCACGCTTGAACGTGGCCGGTTATGCCAAGGCCAAGACCGCCAGCGCCTGCGCCGAATTCATCTGCACCGAAGAAGACGGCGCCGAGCGCCTGATGCGCGGCCAGCGTTTTGCCGAGCTGATCTTCCCGCGCCAATGGGCGCGCGGGATTTTCATCGATTTGCCGGAAACCGACCGTATCAGCGTGATCCTCGCGCACATCGTCGATTTCCCGGTGTGCGGCAGCCTGTGGCTGGAAATGGTCGACACCAACGATGGCAAGGAACTGTCGAACTTCTGCAAGAAATTCGAAGGTCATCTGCGCAAGGCACTGATGGCCGCCGGCAAACTGGTGGAAGACGCCAGCAAGCCGCGCCTGCTGCTGACCTTCAAAAGCGGTCGTGAAGTGTTCGTCGGCCTGGCTGAGTCGAATAACTCGGCGATGTGGCCGATGGGTATTCCACGCCTGAAGTTTCCGCGCGACGCACCAAGTCGTTCAACCCTGAAGCTGGAAGAGGCCTGGCACCACTTTATCCCGCGGGACCAGTGGGATGAGCGCCTGCACAGCGACATGACCGGCGTTGACCTCGGCGCTGCGCCAGGCGGCTGGACCTGGCAACTGGTCAACCGTGGCATGCTGGTGACCGCCATCGACAACGGTCCGATGGCCGAAAGTCTGATGGACACCGGCCTGGTGCAGCACTTGATGGCCGACGGTTTCACCTTCAAGCCACGCCAACCGGTGGACTGGATGGTCTGCGACATCGTCGAGAAACCGGCGCGCAACGCCGCAATGCTGGAAGAGTGGATTGGCGAAGGCCATTGCCGCGAAGCGGTGGTCAACCTCAAGCTGCCGATGAAACAGCGTTACGCGGAAGTGAAGCGCTTGCTCGAACGTATCGCCGAGGGCTTCAAGGAACGCGGGATCAAGGTCGAAATCGGCTGCAAACAGCTGTACCACGACCGCGAAGAAGTGACCTGCCATTTGCGCCGGATTGATGTGAAGAAACCCAAATCCCGCTGAGACCAGCGATCCCCTGTGGGAGCGGGCTTGCTCGCGAAGGCGGGCTGACATTCAACATTGATGTCGACTGACACACCGCTTTCGCGAGCAAGCCCGCTCCCACAGGGGGGATGGCGTCATGCCACAGATGACCGAACACCCGGCAATGCGCGACAATGCCGGCCAGTTTCAGGAGTGAATCATGAGTGAAATGCTTGATACGCCGGTAGACGGCACCCTCGACGCCACCGGCCTCAACTGCCCGGAGCCGGTGATGATGTTGCACCAGCACATCCGTGACCTGGCGCCCGGCGGCTTGCTCAAGGTGATCGCCACCGACCCGTCGACCCGGCGCGACATTCCCAAGTTCTGCGTGTTTCTCGACCACGAGCTGGTGGCGCAGCACGAAGAGGCAGGCACCTACCTCTACTGGATCCGCAAGAAACTCGCTTAACCCATCGACTGGCTGATACGAATCCGCTTGCGTGCACTGCGCGTCAGGCGGATCGACAGCATCAGCGCCGCGCAACTCAAGCCCACGATCAAACCCTGCCACAGCCCGCTCGGGCCGCTCGGCGCGCCGAACCAGTCGGTCAGGCCCAAGGCGTAACCCACCGGCAAGCCAATCCCCCAATACGCGAACAAGGTCAGGATCATCGTCACCCGCGTGTCCTGATAACCGCGCAATGCACCGGCCGCCGTGACCTGGATCGCATCGGAAAACTGAAACAGCGCCGAATACACAATCAGCATCGCCGCCACATGAATCACCGTCGGGTCGGCGGTGTAGATCGTGGCGATGTGTTCTCGCAGCAACAACATCATGCTCGCCGACAGACACGCATAAGCCAGCGCGGTGCCCATGCCGACACCTGCGGCAAAGCGTGCTTCACGGGGTTCATTGCGGCCCAGTGCCTGGCCGACGCGCACGGTGACGGCCATGCCCAGCGAGTAGGGGATCATGAACACCAGGGAGCTGACGTTCAGCGCGATCTGGTGCCCGGCCACGACGGTTGCACCGAGGCTGCCGATCAACAGGGCAATCACCGCGAAGATGCTCGATTCGGCGAACACTGCGATGCCGATCGGCAGGCCGATGCTCAGCAGGCGTTTGATCACCGACCATTGTGGCCAGTCGAAGCGGCTGAACAGCTCGCTTTTCTGGTAGGCCGGCGCCCAGCGTGTATAGACGATCATGCCGAGGGCCATGAACCACATCACAATCCCTGTCGCCCAGCCGCAGCCGGCGCCGCCCATGGCGGGCACGCCCAGGTGGCCATAAATGAACACGTAGTTCAGCGGGATGTTCAGCGCCAGGGCGCACAAACCCAGGATCATCGCCGGACGCGTGCGGCCCATGCCGTCGCTGTAGCAGCGCAGCACGTGGTAAAGCGCAACCGCTGGCAAACCGGCGGCGATGCCGTGCAGGTATTGCATGCACGGGCCGATCAGTTCGGGGTCGACCTTCATGATGTGCAGGATCGGCTCGGCGGCAATCAGCATGCCGGTCGCCATCAAGCCCACCACCAGGGCCAGCCACAACGCCTGGCGCACGATCGGGCCGATCTCGTTGTGGGTGCCAGCGCCGAAACGCTGGGCGACTTTCGGTGTTGTGGCGAGCAACGTACCGGTCATCAACAAAAACACCGGGACCCAGATCGAGTTGCCCAGCGCTACGGCGGCCAGGTCACGGGGACCGACACGGCCGGCCATCACCGCATCGACGAAGCCCATGGCGGTGGTCGCCAGTTGCGCGATCATGATCGGCAACGCCAGTGCGAGCAAGGTCTTCAGCTCCAGGCGAATCCGGGCCGGGCGGGTGAGGGGAGTTGCAGCGGGGTGATCAGTCACGGAATTCACGAGCGAAACGTCCAGGGTACTTGAGGCGCAAGGCGGCGCATTCTACCCCGTTGACGCACTGGTCAGGAAAAGCGCTGTGTTGTGGATTTGTAATTCTTCCCACCTACTGCACATCCCCCGTAGGAGCTGACGAGTGAAACGAGGCTGCGATCTTTTGATCTTGTTTTTTAAAAAGCAAAGTCAAAAGATCGCAGCCTCGTTTCACTCGACAGCTCCTACATGGCTCCTACAGGGGATGCGTGCTAGGCGTGACGGGTCATCTGCAACTACACTGCCGATCCGCCAAAGGAGCCTCGCCATGCTGATTGTTGCCGACGAAAATATCCCGCTGCTCGATGCCTTTTTCCAGGGTTTCGGCGAAATCCGCCGGGTGCCGGGACGTTCCATCGACCGCGCCATGGTCGAGCAGGCCGATGTATTGCTGGTGCGCTCGGTGACCAACGTCAATCGTTCGTTGCTCGAAGGCAGCAAGGTGCGGTTTGTCGGTACCTGCACTATCGGCACCGATCACCTAGACCTGGATTACTTTCAACAGGCCGGCATCACCTGGTCCAGCGCACCCGGCTGCAATGCCCGGGGCGTGGTCGACTATGTGCTTGGCAGCCTGCTGACCCTGGCTGAAATCGAAGGCGCCGACCTGACTCAACGCACCTATGGCGTAGTCGGTGCCGGCGAAGTGGGCGGGCGGTTGGTCAAGGTTCTGCAAGGTCTGGGCTGGAACGTGCTGGTGTGCGACCCGCCCCGGCAAGCGGCGGAGGGCGGCGATTTTGTCAGCCTGGAGCAGATCATCGAGCAATGCGACGTCATCAGCCTGCACACGCCGTTGAAGAAGCACGGCGCTCAGGCGACCTGGCACCTGTTCGACAAGCCCCGTTTGAACCGACTCAAGCCCGGCGCCTGGCTGATCAACGCCAGCCGTGGCCCGGTGGTGGACAACGCGGCCCTGCGTCAGGTGTTGCTGCAGCGTGAAGACCTGCAAGCGGTGCTGGACGTCTGGGAAGGCGAGCCCGAGGTCGACGTGGCACTGGCTGACCTTTGCGTGCTGGCGACACCGCATATCGCCGGCTACAGCCTCGACGGCAAACAGCGCGGCACGGCGCAGATCTATCAGGCGTATTGCGACTTCCTCGGCCAGCCGGCCGAAGTCAGCCTGAGCGATTTGCTGCCCGCGCCGTGGTTGAAGCAAGTGACCTTGCACGCTGACAGCGATCCGGCCTGGGCGCTGGCGATGTTGTGCCGAGGCGTGTATGACCCGCGCCGCGACGATGCGGATTTCCGCCGCAGTCTTGTGGGCAATGTGAGCGAGCAGCGTGCGGCGTTTGATGCGCTGCGCAAGAACTATCCGCCGCGCAGGGAAATTGATGGGTTGCAGGTGCGGATTGAGGGGGAGTCGGCGGTGTTGCAGAAGATCGTGGCGGCCCTCGGTGCAGTGGCCGTCTAGGAATCGAGTCGGCCCCTTCGCGAGCAAGCCCGCTCCCACACTGGATCTCGGTTGAACACCACATTTGTGTTCACCAAAAATCCCCTGTGGGAGCGGGCTTGCTCGCGAATAGCCGCACCGCAATGTCTGGATAATCACCCATAAAAAACCCGGCCAACCTGGGCCGGGTCAAGAAGACGGTGGCTATATCACTCTTGTTCGGCAGGCTTGACCAATCGCTTCTCCAGTTCGCGGCAGGCGTCCTGGATCATGCCTTCAGTGATCGGTACTTCGTGCCCGTCCTCATCGATAATCGAGCAACCCAGAGACTGGTCTGGCTGTGTGCGGATCACTTGAATCTTGTCTTCGCTGCTGTTTTGCAAGGACATGGCCTGTCTCCTCATCAGGTTGTGTGCTTACTCTAAAACCGCCAGGTGACCGGGCTGTGACAACTCCCTGCGGTCTCTCCCGAGCGGCAACTCCAGTCCACCAGAAATCCCGCATTGTTGCCACCCGGACTTTAGACCAATAGCGTCTAGCCGCTAGTCTTGGCGGACATAATTAACCTGACTCATTGTGATTTACAGAGTTCCACCCCATTGAGTGTGTAGGCTGGCCCCATCAATCGCTTCTACCGCGAACCTGGATGAACCCGATGCTCTCTTCCCGTCACCGTCGCGCCATTCGTCTGGCTAGTCGTTTTCTCGTGCCATATCGCTTACAGGCACTGGGCGCCTTGCTGGCGTTGATCGTTACCGCTGGCATTACATTGTCCATGGGGCAGGGCATTCGTCTGTTGGTGGATCAGGGTTTCATGACCCAATCGCCGCATTTGCTCAACCAGACCATCGGTCTGTTCATGGTGCTGGTGCTCGCCCTGGCAGTCGGTACTTTTGCGCGCTTCTATCTGGTGTCGTGGATCGGTGAGCGGGTCGTCGCGGATATTCGGCGCCAGGTGTTCAATCATCTGGTGTACCTGCATCCGGGCTTCTACGAAGACAACCGCAGCTCCGAAATCCAGTCGCGGCTGACTGCTGACACCACACTGCTGCAATCGGTGATCGGCTCGTCGCTGTCGCTGTTTTTGCGCAATCTGCTGATGGTCATTGGCGGGATCGTGCTGCTGTTTATCACCAACCCCAAACTCACCAGCATCGTGGTGATCGCCTTGCCGCTGGTGATCGCGCCGATCCTGATCTTCGGTCGCCGGGTGCGCAGCCTGTCGCGCGAGAGCCAGGACCGGATTGCCGATGTCGGCAGCTACGTGTCCGAAACTCTCGGCCAGATCAAAACCGTGCAGGCCTACAACCATCAGGTCCAGGACGAAAAACGCTTTGCCGTGACCGTGGAACAGGCTTTCGATACCGCGCGCAAACGCATCGTCCAGCGTTCGTGGCTGATCACGCTGGTGATCGTGCTGGTGCTGGGTGCGGTGGGTGTCATGCTTTGGGTCGGTGGCATGGACGTGATTGCCGGACGGATTTCAGGTGGGGAACTGGCGGCATTTGTCTTCTACAGCCTGATCGTGGGCAGCGCCTTCGGCACGTTGAGCGAAGTCATCGGCGAATTGCAGCGAGCGGCGGGGGCGGCGGAGCGGATCGCCGAGTTGCTGCGTTCGGAAAACATCATCCGGCCGCCGACCAGCGGACTGGTGACCTTGCCTGAAAGGGTGAAGGGCAACCTGCAGCTGCAGGATGTGCGCTTTTCCTACCCTTCACGTCCCGAAAGCTTCGCCGTCGATGGCTTGAATCTGACCATCAACGCGGGCGAAACCCTGGCGCTGGTCGGGCCGTCCGGCGCGGGTAAATCCACCGTGTATGACTTGCTCCTGCGGTTTTACGACCCCGCCGAAGGCCGCATCCTGCTTGACGGCGTGCCGCTGACGCAGCTTGATCCGCTCGACCTGCGCCGCTGCTTCGCGCTGGTCTCGCAAAACCCGGCGCTGTTCTTCGGCAGCATCGAAGAAAACATCCGCTATGGCAATCCGGGCGCGACCCTGGCCCAAGTCCAGGAAGCGGCAAAGATTGCCTACGCCCACGACTTCATCGAGCAAATGCCCCACGGCTACCAGACCCACCTCGGCGACGGCGGCCTCGGCTTGTCCGGTGGCCAACGCCAACGTCTGGCCATCGCCCGGGCGCTGCTGGTGGACGCACCGATCCTGCTGCTCGACGAAGCCACCAGCGCCCTCGACGCCCAAAGCGAACACCTGATCCAACAAGCCCTGCCCAGCCTGATGAAAAACCGCACCACCCTGGTCATCGCCCACCGCCTGGCCACCGTGAAAAACGCCGACCGCATCGCGGTGATGGACCAAGGGAAACTGGTGGCAGTGGGGACGCATCAGGAGTTGGTGGCAAGCAATGCGCTGTATGCGCGGTTGGCGGCGTTGCAGTTTAGTGATGGCAAAGCCGAACTCGACCTGCACGCGTAGGAGCTGTGTAGGGGCTGTGTAGGGGCTGTGTAGGAGCTGTCGAGTGAAACGAGGCTGCGATCTTTTGACTCTGAATGATGGCTGCCTGAACCCCTTTGTTCGGGCATCATGTCGCCTTGATCAAGTTGCCCGGATGAGGCTATGAGTCGCTACCAACCACCGTTGACCCTGACCACGAAAATACTGGCGTTGATCGCTGAGATCAGTGAACAGATCGGTCAGCTGTCGGCAGTAAGTGATAGTCAACAGACGCCTCAGCTACGCCGCAGTAATCGTATTCGTACGATTCAGGCTTCGTTGGCGATCGAAAACAACACCCTCAGCATCAAGCAGGTAACGGCTGTCTTGGCCGGGCAGCGTGTACTGGGTTTGCCACGGGAAATTCAGGAAGTACGCAACGCTTTTACAGCCTATGAAGCGATGCCGCACTGGAAGCCTGGCAGTCGAGCCGATTTGCTCCGCGCTCATGAACTGCTTATGCACGGATTGATTGATGATTGCGGGCGGTTTCGTCAGGCGGGTGTGGGCATTTACCGTGGCGAGCAATTGGTGCATATGGCTCCGCCACCGAGTCGCGTTGCGCATCTGATGGATGACTTGCTGGCGTGGCTGGGAGCGTCTGACTGGCATCCGTTGATCATCAGTTGTGTGTTCCACTACGAGTTCGAATTCATCCATCCTTTCGCCGATGGCAATGGGCGGATGGGGCGTCTCTGGCAGACCTTGATACTCAGTCAGTGGCGTCCTGTGCTGGCTTATCTGCCGGTCGAAGCGGTGATTCGTGAGCAGCAGGATGCGTATTACGCGGCGTTGTCTGCTGCTGACCAGTTGGCGGAATCGACGCCTTTTGTTGAGTTCATGCTTAAGGCGTTGAGTCTTGCGCTGGCGGAAGCGGCTCGGAGTGAACCCCAGACCGACCAAGTAACCGACCAAGTAACCGACCAAGTAGCAAGGCTGCTTTTGGCGCTAAATGGCGGTGGTCCACTCAAGGTTAATGAGTTGATGGTAGAGGTCGGTCTGGCGCATAAGGCGACCTTCCGAGCCAATTACCTTAAGCCGGCATTGGTCGCTGGTTTGATCGAAATGACCGATCCCGACTCACCTAAAAGCCCTGCTCAACGATACCGTTTGACTGCGCACGGCAAGGCATCAATACCGTCGAGACCCGCGTAGGAGCTGTCGAGTGAAACGAGGCTGCGATCTTTTGATCTTCCTTTGAACCACAAACAAAAATGCCCGCATCACTCGATGCGGGCATTTTTTCAGGAGCAGATCAAAAGATCGCAGCCTGCGGCAGCTCCTGCGCGACCGGCATTACCGGTCATTGATCATCAAAATACCGTTCATGCCAATCCACCAGCGGCTGCGGCGAGTTGAGTTTCTGGCCGTAGATCACCGAGTACGACAATACGTTCTGCACGTACTGGCGGGTTTCGTCGAACGGGATGCTTTCCACCCACACGTCGAAGCTCAGGTGATCGGCACCGCGCAGCCACTGGCGCACGCGACCGGGGCCTGCGTTGTAGGCGGCGGAGGCGAGGACGCGGTTGCCGTTGAACTGGCTGTGAACCTGGCTCAGGTAGGCGGCGCCGAGCTGGATGTTCTTGTCCGGGTCGAGCACTTGCTGCGGCGAGGCCAGGGGAATGCTGAACTTGCGCGCGGTTTCCTTGGCGGTGCCGGGCATCAGTTGCATCAGGCCGCTGGCGCCGACGCCGGAGCGGGCGTCGTCCATGAAAGCACTTTCCTGGCGAGTGATGGCGAACACCCAGCTCGAATGCAAGCCACGGACCTTGGCTTCACGCACCAGAGTGTCGCGGTGGGCCATCGGGAAGCGGATGTCCAGGTCGTCCCAGTACTGCGCCTGACTGATGGTGCGGATCGCCGGGAAATACCATTTCAGGTCGTAGGCCAGTTTCGCCTGGGCAACCATTTCGTCGCGGTTGAAATGACGGCTGACGTGATACCACTCGCGACGACCGTCGACGATCTGGCCACGGGCGTGGAATTCCAGGGCGCGACGCACACCCGGTGTGTTGCGCACCTTATTGATCAACGCCTGGCTGAGCACCAACGGTTTGTTGAGCAGCGAATAGGGCAGTTGCGAGCGATCAGCTGCGAGGAAACCGTAGAAATCCCGTTCGCGGGCGAGGCCCTTGTACAGCGTCTGCGCTTCCGGATTCTGCGGCTGCGCCAGTTCCAGACTGCGGGCCTGCCAGTAGCGCCAGCGGTTGGTGGTTGCCAGGTCCTGCGGCAAGCGCCGGGTCAACTGATAGGCATCATCCCAACGTGCCAGGCGCAGCAGCAGGCGCAGGCGCCATTCGGACACGGTGTTGTCGCGCAGTTCCGGGTCGTACTTGGTCATGACGTCCAGCGCGCGCGGGTCGAAACGTCGGGCGAGGGTCAGGCCGATTTCCCGGGCAATGGCGACTTTCTCATCACGGGAGAAGTGCATGCTGGTGGCGTAACCGTCGAGCAGGTCCATGGCCTTGTCCGGGTCCTGTTTGGCCAGGCGACGCAGGCCGAGGCTGACGATGTCGGACATTGGCTCATCGGCCGGAGCAAACCGTGACGGCTGATTGAGCAGCTCGGGCTTCTGCGCCACATCCACCAACAAACGACCGCGCGGGGCGAGGGTGGTCAGGCCGCTGACCAGACTGTTGGCGAGTGGGTAGTTGCGTGCCTGGGCCGCGAGTTTGGTGCGTTCCCAGCGTTTCTGTTCGGTCAGTTGACCTTCGGCGGCCCAGATCCCGAACAGGCCATCACAGGCGGCAGGTTGCGATTTGCCGGTCAGCCAGAGCTTTTCGGCGTTGGCGTAGCCTTGGGGCTTGAGGTTATGGCCGATCTGATACTGCGCGTTCAGGCAGTCCAGCTCGGTGAAATTCAGCTTGGGGTCGTAGTACTTGACGAAGGTCGCCCAGTCACCGCGATCGGCGAGCCAGCGCAACCAGCGCAATTTCATCCAGTTGGCCTGGGGCAGGTCACCGTGTTCGGCGAGAAATTTCTCGATCTCGGCATTGCTGGCGGTTTTAAGGCGCGCGGTCAGTTCGTCATAGGCCAGATACGGCTCCAGCGGATAATCGCTGAGTGCCTGGCTATAGCGGAAATAGGGCTCGGAATCACCCTTGGCCAAGGCGCGCTTGGCTTCATCGTAATACTGGCGTTGGGTGGACAAGTCCACCGCCTGGACTGATTGAGCGGCAGTGGCAGAAAGAAGCAAACACGATAAAAGACTGAAAAGGCGACTGCGCATGAGACATCCGGGCAGAAAAATCATGACAAGCGCTGACAGGATCAGCACTGAATAATCTGTAGCTTAGCCTTTTGCCAGCAACGGGCGAAAGCTTTGCCGGCCTGCCGGTGCAAGATCGCAACAATTGTCATGCAGAGTGCTACAGAGGTGAAATTGCCGGCCTTCTGAAGCCTCAAGTCAGGTAGAATGCGCGCCCGGTTTTTGGAGAAGCTCATGACCCTGCTCAAATTCAGCGATGTGTCCCTTGCTTTCGGCTCTACGCCGTTGTTGGACAAGGTGTCCTGGCAGATCGCCCGTGGTGAGCGGGTGTGCATCATCGGCCGCAATGGCACTGGCAAGTCCAGCATGATGAAGCTCGTCAAGGGCGACCAGAAGCCCGATGACGGCTCCGTTTGGCGCGCACCCGGGCTCAAGATTGGCGAATTGCCGCAAGAATTGCCGGTAGCCGACGAGCGGACCGTGTTCGACGTTGTGGCTGAGGGTCTGGACGGTGTGGGCGAGCTGCTTGCGCAGTATCACCACCTGAGCCAGAACATCGTCACCGACGCCGACCTGGACAAGCTGATGCACGTCCAGCACGACCTCGAAGCCCGCGACGGCTGGCGTTTGCAGCAATTGGTAGACAGCACGTTGAGCCGTCTGCAGTTGCCCGCCGACAAGACCCTTGCCGAATTGTCCGGCGGCTGGCGTCGCCGCGTCCTGTTGGCTCAGGCCCTGGTTTCCGAACCGGACCTGCTGCTGCTCGACGAACCGACCAACCACCTGGACATCGGTGCGATTGCCTGGCTCGAAGAAGCGCTGAAGGATTTCCAGGGCGCCGTGCTGTTTATCACGCACGACCGTTCCTTCCTGCAGAACCTTGCAACCCGCATCCTCGAACTGGATCGCGGCGGCCTGATCGACTGGAACGGCGACTACGCCAGTTTCCTCGTGCACAAAGAAGCCTCGCTGGCGGCTGAAGACACGGCTAACGCGCTGTTCGACAAAAAACTGGCCCAGGAAGAAGTCTGGATCCGCCAGGGCATCAAGGCGCGCCGCACCCGTAACGAAGGCCGCGTGCGTGCCCTCAAAGCTTTGCGCAACGAGCGCAGCGAGCGTCGTGAGCGCACCGGCAAGGCCAACATTCAGCTGGACACCGCTGACAAGTCCGGCAAGCAGGTGATGGTCCTCGAGAACGTGAGTTTCGCTCACCCGGGCGGCCCGTTCCTGATCAAGGACTTCTCGATGGTCCTGCAGCGCGGCGACCGTATCGGCCTGCTCGGCGCCAACGGTACCGGCAAGACTACCTTGCTGAAACTGATGCTCAACGGCTTGCAGCCAACCAGTGGCACCGTGGAAGAGGGGACGCGCATCGACGTGGCGTACTTCGACCAATTGCGCCATCAGCTGGACCTGGAAAAAACCGTGATCGACAACGTGGCCGAAGGTCGCGACTTCATCGACATCGATGGTCAGAGCCGTCACGTGCTGAGCTACCTCGGCGACTTCCTGTTCAGCCCGCAGCGTGCTCGCACGCCGGTGAAGGCGCTGTCCGGTGGTGAGCGTGCCCGTCTGTTGCTGGCCAAGCTGTTCAGCAAACCGGCGAACCTGCTGGTGCTCGATGAGCCAACCAACGACCTCGACGTCGAAACCCTCGAGTTGCTGGAAGAGGTCTTGCTGACCTTCAACGGCACCGTGCTGATGGTCAGTCACGACCGGGCATTCCTCGACAACGTGGTCACCAGCACCCTGGTCTTCGAAGGTGAAGGCAAGGTTCGCGAGTACGTCGGTGGTTATCAGGACTGGCTGCGTCAGGGCGGTTCGCCGCGCCTGTTGGGCGTGACCGAGAGCAAGTCCGGCAAAGCCGACCTGACCTCCGCTGTAGTGACGGCCGAAGCGGCGCCAGTCGCTGCTGTAGTCGAAGCACCAGTGGCGAAGAAAAAGCTCAGCTACAAGCATCAGCGCGAGCTGGAAATGCTGCCGGGCCAGATCGAAGCCATGGAAACGCAGATTGCGGCAGTTGAAGCGCAAATGGCGGATCCGGCGTTCTATCAGCGTCCGGCTGCCGAGACGGCTGCGGTGATTGCTCAGCTTGAGCAATTGCAGGCTGAACTCGACGTGATGGTCGAGCGTTGGGCCGAGCTGGATGCCTGAATGATCCTGCAATAAAAAAGCCCGGCGTTCAGAGATGAACGCCGGGCTTTTCGTATGGAATGCGATCTACTGGGCTGCCATAGATCCAATGTGGGAGCGGGCTTGCTCGCGAAAGCGCTGTATCAGTCAGCACATTTGTTGAATGTTAAGCCGCCTTCGCGAGCAAGCCCGCTCCCACATTGTTCCGGGTTGTCAGCTTTTGACCAGGCGCACCGCAAGCACATCGCAAGGCGCACCGTGCAACACATCGTTGGCGGTCGAACCGAGCAACAGCGCCAGACCGTGCCGGCCATGACTGCCTACCACGATCAGGTCGCAGGTCTGTTCCTTGGCTAGATGGTGAATCTCCTGACGCGGCTGGCCGTAAGTCAGGTGGCTGTATTCCTTGGTGAGCTCCGGGTACTTCAGGATCAGTCGGTCCAGGCGCTCCTTGGCTTGATCGAACTGTTGCTGCTGCAACTGGGACAGGTCCATCGGCACGTCGCCGCCAAAGGCCATGGCCATCGGCTCGACAATGTGCACCAGGGACAGCTTCGCGCCGTTGCTCACCGACAGCTCGCGAGCGCGGTGGATAACAGGATCGCACTCTTCGGTTAGATCTACAGCGACCAGAATATGGTGGTAGGGCATGAGGTGCTCCTCCTGAGGATTGCGATATTGGTAAGTATGGCTGGTTTCAAGCGCGATGGTTCCAAAGTGACTCAAAGCGCTCATCAAGAATCGGGAGTACAGATATGACGGTCTGGATAGTGGTGTCAATCCTGCTGGTGGTACTGAGTCCATTGGCATGGTTGCGGCCGTCGCGCCACCAGAGCGGCCGCATGGCTCTGCGAATGGAAGCGCGACGCATCGGTCTGGCCATGCAACTGGCGCCGCAGGAGTGGCCGCACTGGCTGAGCCAGGAGCCGCCGAGTCCGTGTGCGCAGTACCATCGACCGCGTCGTGGCAATCAGCCGAAGTGCTGGAGTTATTGGCAAAAAGCGCCGGGCGTGTGGGTCAATCAGTGGCAGGAGGTCTGTGAGGATCGGACGCTGCTCAATCATTTCGAAAAATTGCCGGCCAACGTCTACAAGATCGAAGCGGACAAGCAGATGATCTTTTTGTATTGGGGCGAGAAGGGTGAGTCCGAAGTTTTGCAACAGATCGACGCCACACTGAAAGCTCTCGCCTAAACCCGTAATGTCAGATATGAGCGCAACCCGTAGCAGCTGTCGAGCCTGCGAGGCTGCGTTCGGCGACGAAGTCGTCGTAATCCCGGCCAGCACGATAACCCTGAAGTACTTGGCGATCACAATGGCGACTGCTACGCAGTCGAACGCAGCCTCGCAGGCTCGGCAGCTGCTACATGGATTTGTGCGTTTGTGTAAGCAATAAAAAGCCCGACATCATCATCGGGCTGGGGTTGGCCAGGCAGGCCGGAAATCTTTGTGGCGCTGATCTTACGCCGGGTATTCGCCAAAAGTGTTCAAATTTTTTCCTCAATGTCCCGCCAGCGTAGCTGCTTAAACGCAGGTTGCCGTGAATTAGGGCGACTTTTCTAACTATTGATTCTATGAATGGCCTCACATGCATCCGCGTGTTGTGAGCCTTCGTCTTACGGAAATGACTGCAAAGTCGCGTTTCAACCAGCATTTTGGGCGATTGACAATTGCCGGAAATTCCGTGAAGGTGGCGTACCCAAATCAAACGGGCGTATGAATTGAGCGTTTGTATTCCAGAACGCTCCTACAGAATCCCGACTATCGCGTTGGCGGGTGTGCCGGGTGGATTGGCGTTAGCATCGACGAAAAGCGTCCTGCCGAGCCATTCGCCTGCGTCCGACGTGTACTGTTCAGCTTCCATATCGTGGAGATCAGTTGATGATTTACGAAGGTAAAGCCATCACGGTTAAGGCTCTTGAAAGTGGCATCGTCGAACTGAAGTTCGATCTCAAGGGTGAGTCCGTCAACAAGTTCAACCGTCTAACCCTGAACGAACTGCGTCAGGCCGTAGACACCATCAAGGCAGATGCTTCGATCAAGGGTGTGATCGTCAGCAGTGGCAAGGACGTGTTCATCGTCGGCGCCGACATCACCGAATTTGTCGAGAACTTCAAGCTGCCTGATGCAGAGCTTGTCGCTGGCAACCTCGAAGCCAACAAGATTTTCAGCGATTTCGAAGACCTCAATGTCCCGACGGTCGCCGCGATCAACGGTATCGCCCTGGGCGGCGGTCTGGAAATGTGCCTGGCGGCGGACTACCGCGTCATGTCCACCAAGGCCAAGATCGGTCTGCCGGAAGTCAAACTGGGCATCTACCCGGGCTTCGGCGGCACCGTGCGCCTGCCGCGCATCATCGGTGCCGACAACGCCATCGAGTGGATTGCCGCCGGCAAGGAAAACCGTCCTGAAGACGCGCTGAAAGTCGGCGCAGTGGACGCAGTGGTTGCACCTGAGAAACTGCAGGAAGCCGCCCTGGAACTGATCAAGCGCGCCATCTCCGGTGAGTTTGACTACAAGGCCAAGCGTCAGCCGAAGCTGGAAAAGCTGAAACTGAACGCCATCGAACAAATGATGGCTTTCGAAACCGCCAAAGGTTTCGTGGCCGGTCAGGCTGGCCCGAACTACCCGGCGCCGGTTGAAGCGATCAAGACCATCCAGAAAGCCGCGAACTTCGGTCGTGACAAGGCACTGGAAGTCGAAGCCGCCGGTTTCGTCAAACTGGCCAAGACCTCTGCCGCGCAGAGCTTGATCGGTCTGTTCCTGAACGATCAGGAACTGAAGAAAAAGGCCAAGGCCTACGACGAAATCGCTCGCGACGTGAAGCAGGCTGCCGTATTGGGCGCCGGTATCATGGGTGGCGGTATCGCTTATCAGTCGGCTTCCAAAGGTACGCCGATCCTGATGAAGGACATCAACGAGCACGGCATCGAGCAAGGCCTGGCTGAAGCCGCCAAGCTGCTGGTCGGTCGCGTTGATAAAGGTCGCATGACCCCGGCGAAAATGGCTGAAGTGCTCAACGGCATTCGTCCAACCCTGTCCTACGGTGACTTCGGTCACGTGGATCTGGTGGTCGAAGCGGTCGTCGAGAACCCTAAGGTCAAGCAAGCCGTACTGGCCGAAGTCGAAGGTCACGTCAAAGAGGACACCATCCTCGCGTCCAACACTTCGACCATTTCCATCACCTTGCTGGCCAAAGCCCTCAAGCGTCCGGAAAACTTCGTCGGCATGCACTTCTTCAACCCGGTGCACATGATGCCGCTGGTTGAAGTGATCCGTGGCGAGAAGTCCAGCGAACTGGCGGTTGCCACCACCGTTGCCTACGCCAAGAAAATGGGCAAGAACCCGATCGTCGTCAACGACTGCCCGGGCTTCCTGGTCAACCGCGTGCTGTTCCCGTACTTCGGCGGTTTCGCCAAGCTGGTCAGCGCCGGTGTGGACTTCGTCCGTATCGACAAGATCATGGAAAAATTCGGCTGGCCAATGGGCCCGGCATACCTGATGGACGTGGTCGGCATCGACACCGGTCACCACGGTCGTGACGTGATGGCTGAAGGCTTCCCGGACCGCATGAAAGACGATCGCCGTTCGGCTATCGACGTGCTCTACGAAGCCAAGCGCCTGGGCCAGAAGAACGGCAAGGGGTTCTACGCTTACGAGACCGACAAGAAGGGCAAGCAGAAGAAAGTCGCCGACCCGTCGGTGCTGGAAGTGCTCAAGCCGATCGTTTACGAGCAGCGCGAAGTCACTGACGAAGACATCATCAACTGGATGATGATCCCGCTGTGCCTGGAAACCGTGCGTTGCCTGGAAGACGGCATTGTCGAAACCGCCGCCGAAGCCGACATGGGTCTGGTCTACGGTATTGGTTTCCCTCCATTCCGTGGCGGTGCGCTGCGCTACATCGATTCGATCGGTGTTGCCGAGTTCGTTGCCCTGGCTGACCAGTACGCTGATTTGGGCGCGCTGTACCACCCGACCGCGAAGCTGCGTGAAATGGCCAAGACTGGCCAACGGTTCTTCGGTTAAGCGTCCCAACACTTGAGCGAGAGTGAAATTTTATGAGCTTGAATCCAAGAGACGTCGTGATTGTCGACTTCGGTCGTACTCCGATGGGCCGCTCCAAGGGCGGCATGCACCGCAACACCCGCGCCGAAGATATGTCGGCGCACCTGATCAGCAAACTGCTGGAACGCAACGTCAAGGTTGATCCGAACGAAGTCGAAGACGTGATCTGGGGCTGCGTTAACCAGACCCTGGAACAGGGCTGGAACATCGCTCGCATGGCATCGTTGATGACGCAGATCCCGCACACTGCTGCCGGCCAGACCGTCAGCCGTCTGTGTGGTTCGTCGATGAGCGCTTTGCACACCGCGGCACAAGCGATCATGACCGGCAACGGTGACGTGTTCGTGGTTGGCGGCGTCGAGCATATGGGCCACGTGAGCATGATGCACGGTGTCGATCCGAACCCGCACATGTCCCTGTACGCGGCGAAAGCCTCGGGCATGATGGGCCTGACCGCTGAAATGCTGGGCAAAATGCACGGCATCACTCGCGAACAACAGGACGCTTTCGGCGTGCGCTCCCACCAGCTCGCTCACAAGGCGACTGTGGAAGGCAAGTTCAAAGACGAAATCATCCCGATGCAGGGCTACGACGAGAACGGTTTCCTGAAACTGTTCGACTACGACGAAACCATTCGTCCGGAAACCACCCTGGAAAGCCTGGCGGCTCTCAAGCCTGCTTTCAATCCAAAGGGCGGCACCGTGACAGCCGGTACTTCGTCGCAAATCACCGATGGTGCTTCGTGCATGATCGTGATGTCGGCGCAGCGTGCCCAGGACCTGGGCATCCAGCCTCTGGCGGTGATTCGTTCGATGGCAGTGGCAGGTGTGGATCCGGCAATCATGGGCTATGGTCCAGTACCGGCTACACAGAAAGCACTGAAACGTGCGGGCCTTGGGATCAACGATATCGACTTCTTCGAGCTCAACGAAGCTTTCGCCGCACAGGCCCTGCCAGTGCTGAAAGATTTGAAAGTGCTCGACAAGATGAACGAGAAGGTTAACCTGCACGGCGGCGCGATCGCCTTGGGTCACCCGTTCGGTTGCTCCGGTGCGCGTATCTCCGGCACTTTGCTGAACGTGATGAAGCAAAATGGCGGCACCTTCGGGGTAGCCACCATGTGCATTGGTCTCGGCCAAGGCATCTCCACCGTCTTCGAACGCGTTTAAGCGTCTCGTTGATGGAAGCCGGGGCCAAGTGCCCCGGTTTTTGTTTTTCTGAATTTATTTTTGTTTTTATTTTGAAAAGATTTGAGTGAGGGCCAAACCATGCCGATACAACCTGGGCTCTACCAACATTACAAAGGTCCGCAGTACCGCGTATTCAGTATTGCGCGGCATTCCGAGACCGAAGAAGAAGTGGTCTTCTACCAAGCCCTGTATGGCGATTACGGCTTTTGGGTACGTCCCTTGAGCATGTTCCTGGAGTCGGTCGAGGTTGACGGCGAACAGGTCCCACGCTTTGCTTTGGTGCAAGCCGAACCGAGCCTTTTTTCGAAGCCATAAGCTGAGTTCGCGCAAGACCCTGCGCTTGACCTCACCTTGTAGCCACTATATATAGCGGTGCCGCGTCAGGCGCCAACCGCCTTTCACTTCTAGAATTCAGGAATTTTCTGATCCATGGGCAAATCGCTGGTCATTGTGGAATCCCCGGCTAAGGCCAAGACCATCAACAAGTATCTGGGTAACCAATACGTGGTGAAGTCGAGTATCGGCCATATCCGAGACCTGCCCACCAGCGGTTCGGCTAGCGCCAGCAAAGAGCCAGCCGCCAAGCGCGGCAAGGCCGCCGCGGGTGAAGGTCCGGTGCTCACGCCGAAAGAGAAAGCGCGCAAGCAGCTTGTCTCGCGTATGGGTGTCGATCCCGATCATGGCTGGAAAGCCAAGTACGAGATCCTCCCGGGCAAGGAAAAGGTCATCGAAGAGCTGCGCCGGCTCGCCAAAGATGCTGACACCATCTATCTCGCAACCGACTTGGATCGCGAGGGGGAAGCCATTGCCTGGCACCTGCGCGAAGCCATCGGTGGTGATGACAGCCGCTACAAGCGCGTGGTGTTCAACGAAATCACCAAGAAGGCGATTCAGGAAGCCTTCTCCAAGCCGGGCGAGCTGGACATCGACCGTGTAAACGCCCAGCAGGCGCGTCGTTTCCTCGACCGCGTGGTGGGTTACATGGTTTCGCCGCTGCTGTGGGCCAAGGTCGCTCGCGGCCTGTCCGCCGGTCGCGTGCAGTCGGTTGCGGTCAAACTGGTTGTTGAGCGTGAGCGTGAAATCCGCGCGTTCAACCCGGAAGAGTACTGGGAAGTCCACGCTGATCTCGGCACCGCCAAGGGCGCTACCGTGCGCTTCGACGTGGCCCGCGAGAAAGGCGAAGCCTTCAAGCCGCTCAACGAAGCCCAGGCCATGGCCGCGCTGGAGAAGCTCAAGGCTTCCAGCTACAGCATCGCCAAGCGCGAAGACAAACCGACCAGCAGCAAGCCGTCGGCACCGTTCATCACCTCCACCCTGCAGCAGGCCGCGAGTAACCGCCTGGGCTTCGGGGTGAAGAAAACCATGATGATGGCCCAGCGTTTGTACGAAGCGGGCTACATCACGTATATGCGTACCGACTCCACCAACCTCTCGGTTGATGCGGTGACGATGGCGCGTACTTATATTGAAGGCGAGTTCGGCAAGAAGTACCTGCCGGAAAACCCTAACGTCTACAGCAGCAAGGAAGGCGCACAAGAGGCTCACGAAGCGATTCGTCCCTCCGACGCCAATACCGAGCCAAGCAAGCTGTCGGGCATGGAGCGTGATGCCGAGCGGCTCTACGAGCTGATCTGGCGCCAGTTCCTCGCTTGCCAGATGCTGCCAGCGCAGTACCTGTCGACCACGGTAACCGTGGGTGCCGGTGATTTCGAGCTGCGTGCCAAGGGCCGCATCCTGAAGTTCGACGGTTATACCCGCGTCATGCCGCAAATCGCCAAGCCGGGCGATGACGATGTGCTGCCAGACATGGCCCAGGGCGATGCGATGAAGCTGATCAAGCTTGATCCGACCCAGCACTTCACCAAGCCGCCGGCCCGTTACTCGGAAGCGAGCCTGGTAAAAGAAATGGAAAAACGCGGCATCGGTCGTCCTTCGACCTACGCAGCGATCATTTCGACCATCCAGGACCGTGGGTACGTTGCGCTGCACAACCGTCGTTTCTATTCGGAAAAGATGGGTGACATCGTCACTGAGCGTCTGGCCGAGAGCTTCTCCAATCTCATGGACTATGGCTTCACCGCCGGCATGGAAGAGAACCTCGATGACGTGGCTCAGGGCGAACGTGACTGGAAAAACGTGCTCGACGAGTTCTACGGCGACTTCAAGAAGAAACTCGAAGTAGCCGAAAGCGCTGAAGGCGGCATGCGTGCCAACCAGCCAGTGATGACTGACATTCCATGCGTGGTGTGCGGTCGTCCGATGCAGATTCGTACCGCATCGACGGGCGTGTTCCTCGGCTGCTCGGGCTACAGCCTGCCGCCGAAAGAGCGCTGCAAGGCCACTGTCAACCTGGTGCCGGGCGACGAAATCGCCGCGGACGACGAGGGTGAATCGGAATCCCTGGTGCTGCGCGGCAAGCACCGCTGCCCGATCTGCAGCACGGCGATGGACGCTTACCTGCTGGATGAGAAGCGCAAGCTGCACATCTGCGGTAACAACCCGGATTGCGACGGCTACGAAATCGAAGAAGGCAGTTATCGCATCAAAGGCTATGAAGGTCCGAGCCTGGAATGCGACAAGTGCGGCAGTGAAATGCAGCTCAAGACCGGCCGTTTCGGCAAGTTCTTCGGCTGCACCAATGCAACCTGCAAGAACACCCGCAAACTACTGAAAAGCGGTGACGCGGCGCCGCCGAAGATGGATCCGGTGAAGATGCCTGAGCTGAAATGCGAAAAGGTCAACGACACCTACATCCTGCGCGACGGGGCTTCCGGCCTGTTCCTGGCGGCGAGCCAGTTCCCGAAAAACCGCGAGACCCGTGCTCCGCTGGTGATCGAGATCGTGCCGCACAAGGATGAGATCGATCCGAAGTACCACTTCCTGTGCGAAGCACCGAAGAAGGATCCGGATGGCCTGCCTTCCGTGATCCGCTACAGTCGCAAAACCAAAGAGCAGTACGTGCAGACTGAAGTCGATGGTAAGCCGACAGGCTGGAAGGCGTACTACGACGGCGGTAAGTGGACGGTTGAAGACAAGCGTCCAGCCGCTAAAGCTTAAAAGAAGCTGTACACAAAAGGCCGCATGACAATCCTCGGATTTTCATGCGGCCTTTTGTTTTGGGCTTGCGGTCGGCTTGGGTGATCCACGACACTGTCGGGTCTGTGTGACGCAATTATTTCGCTGTGGAGGCTGCCGTCATGGCCCACGAACTCTATACCCGTACCAATCAGAAGATTTATTTCGCCGGCCTGTCGCTCGAAGCACTCGCCAGGGCCGAAGAGGGGCGGGCGATGAACTCCCTGGCGTTGATTCAGGCTGGGCGCGAATCGGCGCTGTTTCACCTTTACGGTGCGTTGCTGGGCCTGTGCCATGAAATCGCCGGTTTCTATCGTTTGCCTCAGGCCAATGCGCCGCGTGCAGAGATGTTGCTGACCCGTGAGGTGCTGGACGCTATCGCCATTCCTGAAATGGCCGAGATGGTCGAGCTGGCAGGTAATTCGGAAACCTGGTTGGCCAAGCTGCTCGCGGCCCATGCTGCACTGTTTCAGCCGCCACGGGTTCCGCACAAACCGAAGGGTGACGTGACGCAGCCATTGATCATGGCGGTTAACCTGGACGAAGAAGAGGCGCCTCAAGAGCTGAGTCGAGAGGAGCTGGAGAGCTGGCGTCAGAACCTTAAAGGTTTGGCGATCCGCTTCCGTGAAGGGTTGAACGAGTGCTAAAGGATTGACCGATGTCGCGGACGACCCGTTGGGTTGTCCGTTCAGGGGTGAGTGCCAGCAGATATTTCTTCGAAATGACTTCTGGTCAAGATCCCGAGCGAAGCCTGGCCGATGCCTATATAATCCCCGCCTTTCGTGGAGAACAGACCTTTATGCCAACGTCCTTTCTAGAAATTGTTGAGTTACCAGACGGCCGAATCGAGCTGCGCAGAGCCGAGGACGAGGGTTCTCTGGTTACTTTGGATTTCTCCGAGGACGCCAAAGCGTTCCTGCAAGGCAACCACGTGGAAGTCGCCAAGGCGATGTTGAGCGTCGGTGTGCAGATGGCAGGGCGCATGGTTGAAGGCGAATTCAATAAAGATGAAGAGCCGCGCATCCTTCATTGATTCCGTCCGTCGGTTTCTGCTGATACCGCTACAGATCGGCTTCTCTATCCCTGGAGAAGCCCGGCGCTGTTTGAAGCGCGCATTGAAAGTCAGTTAGCCCAGTCGAATATTCAGGCTCTGAGCGTCCCCGGTGCGGGCGGCGCTGATCAGTTGTTGCCGCGATGCAGCGTTCAGCGGGTTTAGCCAGCTGACGACTGTGTGGCTGCGGCCCAGTCGCAAGGCTTCGCAGGTCAGCTGTTGAGCGCTCTGGGTGCCGCGCGGTTGCAGCAGCAGGATGCGTTCGCGGTTCAGCCCAGCGTCCCGCAACCAGGCCTGGGTTAGGCTGGCAGGTGGCGCGATCAGAGTCAGCCAGCGTGCGTCCTGGTCCTGGCTCAATTCCCGCAGGATCGGCGCCAGAAGGCTCAGGCAGCTCCCTGCTGCACCACGCAGTGACAGCTCACTGAAGAACTCAGGCTCTGCGCTCCAGGGCGACTCGACCACGTCTTTCAGGATCGGCGCCAGCGGTTGCGCCATGAACGCCTCGAACAACGGCAGTTGGGCTTGCTGTGGTGTATGTGGGAACTGCATAAAGCCTCCTTTAGCGGCGAATCACGCCGACACTCAAGCCTTCGATCACCAGTTCCTGATCTTTCAGGTTGACTTCGATGGGGGCGAACTCAGGGTTTTCGGCAATCAGCCAGACCTTGCTGCCATCGCGCTTGAAGCGCTTGACGGTCACTTCATCGCCGATCCGCGCCACCACGATCTGACCATTGCGGGCCTCGCGGGTGGTGTGGACGGCCAGCAGGTCACCGTCGAAAATGCCCACGTCCTTCATGCTCATGCCATGCACCCGCAGCAGATAGTCGGCGCGTGGATGGAAGAACGTCGGGTTGATGTTGCAGGATTCTTCGATGTGTTGCTGGGCCAGGATGGGCGCGCCGGCAGCCACGCGGCCGATGATCGGCAGGGTGGATTCGTCGGCCTTGGCTTCGAAACCGGGAATGCGGATGCCTCGGGAGGCGCCCGGCGTCATCTCGATAGCACCCTTGCGGGCCAGCGCCTTGAGGTGTTCTTCCGCCGCGTTCGGCGATTTGAACCCCAGTTCCTGGGCGATTTCCGCACGGGTCGGCGGATAGCCGTTGTCTTCGAGGCAACGTTTGATGAAGGCCAGAATCTCTGCTTGGCGTGGCGTCAGCTTTAGCATATTGATCGCTCTGTCTTTTTATACAGTGACTGGGATTATATACAGTGAAAGCGTCTTGGCAATGCCCCTTTTTTCGCTCGCCGCTGGACGGTCAATCAGCTCGCTGATTAACGACGCAGAGTTGTATGGTTAAATAGCTGACCGACCATTCCCAAAACGAACCGGCAGGCTTGACAATGCACAAGCTGAAACGTATGTTTCAAACAAGTGTTTGTCAGGCGGAGTAGCCATGGCCCAGTCGGAAACCGTTGAACGCATTCTCGATGCTGCCGAGCAGTTGTTCGCGGAAAAAGGTTTCGCCGAAACCTCGTTGCGTTTGATCACCAGTAAGGCCGGGGTCAATCTGGCGGCGGTGAACTATCATTTCGGCTCCAAGAAGGCGCTGATCCAGGCGGTGTTCTCGCGTTTTCTCGGGCCGTTCTGCATCAGCCTCGATAAAGAGCTGGAGCGGCGTCAGGCCAAGCCGGAAAACAAGCCGACGCTTGAAGAGCTGCTGGAAATCCTCGTCGAGCAAGCCCTGGTGGTTCAGCCACGAAGCGGCAACGATCTCTCTATATTCATGCGATTGCTGGGCCTGGCTTTCAGTCAGAGCCAAGGGCACTTGCGTCGTTATCTGGAAGACATGTACGGCAAGGTATTCCGTCGCTACATGACGCTGGTCAACGAAGCCGCGCCGCGCATTCCACCGATCGAGCTGTTCTGGCGCGTGCACTTCATGCTCGGCGCCGCCGCGTTCAGCATGTCGGGGATCAAGGCCTTGCGGGCGATTGCCGAGACCGATTTCGGCGTCAGCACTTCCATCGAGCAAGTGATGCGCTTGATGGTGCCGTTCCTGGCCGCCGGCATGCGTGCCGAAACCGGCGTCACTGATACCGCCATGGCCACTGCGCAATTGCGTCCGCGCAGTAAATCGACTCCGGTTGCCGCCAAGGTTTAACCGCACACGGGTGGGCGCGGCAGCTGACATCCGCTAAGCTAGCCGCCCATGCCGACTCTCGTTCTGAACCCGCTTCCCACTGAATTCGCCGACCTGCCGGGCACAGCCCACGGCGGCGAACAGGTGCGAGCCGGGTTTATCGTTTTCAAGGAATCCCTATGACTGCTGGCCTGCAAGGCTCGTTGATGGTGGACGTCGCCGGTACCTGGCTGACGGCCGAAGATCGCCAATTGTTGCGTCAGCCCGAAGTGGGCGGCCTGATCATTTTTGCCCGCAACATCGAGCACCCGCGCCAAGTGCGTGAGCTGAGCGCCGCGATTCGCGCCATTCGTCCTGATCTGCTGCTGGCGGTAGACCAGGAGGGCGGGCGGGTTCAGCGTCTGCGCCAGGGCTTCGTACGCCTGCCGGCCATGCGCGCCATCGCCGACAACCCGAATGCCGAATACCTGGCCGAGCAGTGCGGCTGGATCATGGCCACCGAAGTCCTCGCTGTCGGCCTCGACCTGAGCTTCGCCCCGGTGCTGGACCTGGATTACCAGCGCAGCGCCGTGGTCGGTACCCGCTCGTTCGAAGGCGATCCGGAGCGCGCAGCCTTGCTCGCCGGTGCCTTCATTCGCGGCATGAACAGCGCTGGCATGGCCGCTACCGGGAAACATTTTCCGGGCCACGGTTGGGCAGAGGCGGATTCACACATCGCGATTCCCAATGACGAGCGCAGCCTCGACGAAATCCGCGCCAATGACCTTGTACCTTTCGCTCGATTGAGCAAGCAATTGGCCGCGGTCATGCCGGCCCACGTTATTTATCCACAGGTCGATGCCCAGCCGGCCGGTTTCTCCCGGCGCTGGTTGCAGGACATCCTGCGCGGCGAGTTGCAGTTCGACGGCGTCATCTTTAGTGACGATCTTTCCATGGCCGGCGCCCATGTAGTCGGCGATGCTGCCAGCCGCATCGAAGCCGCGCTGACCGCCGGTTGTGACATGGGCCTGGTGTGCAACGACCGCGCCGCTGCGGAACTGGCCCTGACTGCCGCCCAGCGCATGAAGGTCACGCCATCGCCGCGTATTGCGCGGATGCGCGGGCAGTCGTTCGCTGGCACCGAATACCGCCAGGATCCGCGCTGGCTCACGGCTGTCGGCGCACTCAAAGAAGCTCAACTGATTGAATAAGGACTTTTCGTTATGACGGTTTACGCGATCATCGGTGGTACCGGCCTGACTCAACTGGAAGGCCTGAATATTCGTCAATCACTGGCGGTGGACACGCCTTACGGCCCACCTTCGGCCGAAGTGCAGATCGGCGTATACGCCGGCAAGGAAGTCCTGTTCCTTGCGCGTCACGGTCACCCGCACCGTTTACCACCGCATCAGGTGAACTACCGCGCCAACATCTGGGCGCTGAAGCAGGCCGGGGCCGAAGCGATTCTTGCGGTCAACGCTGTAGGCGGGATTCATGCCGCGATGGGCACCGGACATTTCTGCGTGCCGCATCAACTGATCGACTACACCAGCGGTCGCGAACACACCTATTTTGCCGGTGACCTGGAGCAGGTCACCCACATCGATTTCAGCTACCCCTACAGCGAGCCGTTGCGTCAGCAGTTGATCGCCGCATTGGCGGCAGAAGGCGTCGGCTACAGCAGTCATGGCGTGTACGCCTGCACCCAAGGGCCACGCCTGGAAACCGTCGCTGAAATTGCGCGGCTGGAACGCGACGGCTGCGACATCGTCGGCATGACCGGGATGCCGGAAGCGGCACTGGCCCGTGAGCTGGAACTGGATTACGCCTGCCTCGCGCTGGTGGTGAACCCGGCGGCGGGCAAGTCCACATCGGTGATCACCATGGCCGAGATCGAACAGGCGTTGCATGACGGGATGGGCAAGGTGAAGTCGACGTTGGCGCGAGTGTTGGCGGGTTGAGTTTCTGCGGCCAGATAAAGTGTCTGGCCGATTCATTGAATCAAGCGGCGTAGATTTCATGACAACAATAACCGAGCAACTTCATGCGCTACCTTGGGCAGAGGTGTTCAGTCATCGCGCTCTGGAAAAGGCCCGCAGGTACGCGGATGAGGATCGTGTAACGATCCAACAGAACGACGGCTTGATGATTGTTGCAACGTGCGTCGGCTCCGAAAGACAGGAATACGAGCAGAACATCGAGCTCGTCAAAGATCGGGATGGGGGCTTCCGGTTCGGATGCATTTGTACCTGTCCTGTTTCATACAACTGCAAACACTGCGCCGCAGTTATTTATCACCTGCTGGATCATCGCGATAAACCATCCGAAAGCACCGCCCAGGTCCATCTGAGTCGCGAGCTGGAGCGCTGGCTCGACGCTATTCCCGCTACGGGCAAAACGCTCGATGAGCCAGCGCTGGGGACAAACACGCGCCTGGTCTATCGGCTCAAGGCCACTCCCGTTGCGGGGAAGTGGACGCTGGAAATTTTCAAGGCCCGCCAACTCAAGGGCGGCGTCTTGCAAGACCTCAAGCCGGTGTACTCGTTATCGGAAATGCTGCTGCGCCAACCCGGCTATCTGGCCGAACTGGACCTTCGGATCGCCAGGCTGCTGGTGGCCATTCACTCCCATCACGCTTATTACGGCGGCTACCCCTTGGAAGGCAGCAGTGGCGCCGAACTCCTGGAGATGTTGCTGCGTACCGCGCGGCTGTTCCTCGATTTCGAGCAGCCGCCTCTGTCTTCGGGAGCGAAGAGGGCAGGTCGGTTTGCCTGGGCCGAACAATCCAACGGCAGTTTCCGCCCTCAATGGAGCAGCGGCGAAGTCGAACCGGAAACGGTACTGGCCATTGAACCCTTGTACTACCTTGACCGCGAGCGACTGCAAGTCGGAACCTTGTTCACCGAGCAGGATGAAAAACTGGCGTGTCACTTGACCTTGGCGCCGGATATTCCGGCGCGCCAGGCGATGCAGTTCAGCCATCGGATGAGTTCTGCGACGCAAGTGGCCCCGCCGCACCAACTGACGGAACGGGTGGTCGATGACATTTTTCCCAAGGCGCACCTGACGCTCAACAGCGGTAAACGCTATAAGAACTGGAAGTATGAGGCGGAGCACCGTGCCGCGCTGGTGTTCACCTACGACGGGCACCCGGCCACGGACCGAAACCCCGAAGTGTTGATCCTTTCCGGCACCGAAACCCAGCGTATCCAGCGCAAACCCGCCGCCGAAAAAGCCCTGCGCCAGGCCCTGCAAAAACACGGTTTCAAGAAGGCTACGATCAAAAGCAGCGTGGACCGCCCGGGCGAAATGTTCGCGTTGCCGGATGATTCAGCCTGGCTTGCCTTTGTGCAGGAAGGAATCCCGCTGCTGCGTAAGGCAAATTGGCACGTCGATATCAGCCATGCCTTTCACTTCAATGTGCAGCCGGTAGAGCAGTGGTATGCCGATGTTGAGGAAGAGTCGGCGCACCAGTGGTTTGATCTGCAACTGGGCATCGTGGTTAACGGCGAGCGTCACAGCCTGCTGCCGATCTTGCTGCATTTGCTGCGCAGCCAGCCACAGTTGCTCGATCCTGCCAGTCTGGCCAAGCGCAACGATGACGAACAACTGTTGATCGAGCTTGGCGGTGCCAAGGCGCATGTGAAAGTTGCGCTGCCCTATGGCCGCATCAAACCGCTGATGGCCACGCTCGGCGAGTTGTACCTGGGCTCACATGAGGGCGACTCGTTGCGTTTGACTGCCCCGGATGCCGCGCGGTTGAGTGCGCTGGAAGGCGTGCCGCTGGTTTGGCAGGGCGGTGAACGGCTGCGCAGTTTTGCCAAGCGTCTACGGGAGTCGACTCATGCGCATGTCCCTGCGCCAGAGGGCTTGAACGCAACGCTGCGCCCGTATCAGCTTGAAGGCCTGAACTGGATGCAAACCCTGCGCGAGCTGGGGGTCGGCGGCATCCTCGGCGACGACATGGGGCTGGGTAAAACCCTGCAAACCCTGGCACATCTGCTGACGGAAAAGCAGGCCGGGCGCCTCGATTGTCCGGCGCTGGCGGTAATGCCCACCAGCCTGATCCCCAACTGGCTCGACGAGTCACTGCGCTTTACCCCGCAATTGAAGGTCCTGGCACTGCATGGCTCGGCACGGCAGAAAGACTTCACCAGCCTGGCCGAATACGACCTGGTGTTGACCACTTACGCGCTGCTACCTCGGGACTTGGAGGTTTTGCAGGCGCAGGTCTGGAGTGTGCTGATTCTCGATGAAGCGCAGAACATCAAGAACCCGATCAGTAAAGCCGCTCAAGCTGCCCGTGATCTACAGGCCCGTCAGCGATTGTGTCTGTCCGGTACGCCGCTGGAAAACCACCTCGGCGAGTTGTGGTCGCAGTTTCACTTTTTGCTGCCCGGTTGGCTGGGCGACAGCAAAACGTTCAATCGCGACTACCGCACTCCCATCGAGAAGCACGGCAACAGCGAGCGAATGCAGCATCTGACAGCCCGGATCAAACCGTTTCTGCTACGCCGCAAGAAAGACCAGGTCGCCACCGAATTGCCGCCGAAAACCGAAATCGTGCATTGGGTTGATCTTAGCGATGGGCAACGGGATGTGTATGAAACCGTGCGCGTGGCGATGGACAAGAAGGTGCGTGACGAAATCGCTCGCAGCGGCGTGGGCCGCAGTCAAATCATCATCCTCGACGCGCTGCTCAAGCTGCGTCAGGTCTGTTGCGATCTGCGCCTGATCAAGATGACGCTCACGGCCAAAGCCCTGCGCTCGGGCAGCGGGAAACTGGTCAGCTTGATGGAGATGCTGGAAGAGTTGCTCAGTGAAGGCCGCAAGATTCTGCTGTTTTCGCAGTTCACTTCGATGCTGGCCTTGATTGAAGAAGAGTTGCAGCAGCGTGGTGTTGGCTATTCGTTGCTGACTGGTGAAACCACGGATCGACGTACGCCGGTGAAGGATTTCCAGAGCGGTAAAGTCCCGCTGTTTCTGATCAGCCTGAAGGCTGGCGGCACAGGTCTGAACCTGACCGCTGCAGACACCGTGATCCATTTCGATCCATGGTGGAACCCGGCGGTGGAAAACCAGGCGACCGACCGGGCCTACCGGATTGGGCAAAACAAGCCGGTGTTCGTTTACAAGCTGATTGCCCGAGGCACAGTGGAAGAAAAAATCCAGGCGCTGCAGCAGGAGAAGGCCGCGTTGGCCGGGGCGGTGCTTGAAGGCGGGGCAACGGGTGGGTTGAAGCTTGAACAGAGTGATATTGAGGCGCTGTTTGCGCCGTTGCCCCATCTCAAATCTTGATAGATGTTGTCGTCAGTGAGGGCCTCTTCGCGGGCAAGCCTCGCTCCTACAGGTTTTGGGTCAGCCGCAATATTGCGAACACCCTCAAATCCCGTAGGAGCGAGGCTTGCCCGCGAAGGCTATCGGCCAGACACCGCTGATCTCAACGCTTCTCCAACTTATCCGGCAACGGCGCAAACAACGCCTCGATATCATCATTCTGCAACTTCCAGTCCCCAGCCGAACGCCCGTCCAGCACACCCGCCGCCAGGTCGGATTTTTCCTTTTGCAGGTGCTGAATCTTCTCTTCCACCGTGCCCCGGGCAATTAGCTTGTAGACGAACACCGGTTTTTCCTGGCCGATGCGATACGCGCGGTCGGTCGCCTGGTTTTCTGTCGCCGGGTTCCACCACGGGTCGTAGTGAATCACCGTATCGGCTTCGGTCAGGTTCAAGCCCACGCCGCCAGCCTTCAAGCTGATTAGAAAGATCTGACGCTTGCCGCTCTGGAAATCCTTCACCGGTGCGCGGCGGTCGCGGGTTTGTCCGGTCAGGATTGCGTACTCAACACCGCGTTTCTTCAGTTCGTCCTCGATCAACGCCAGCATCGACGTGAACTGCGAGAACAGCAAAATCCGCCGACCTTCTTCGAACAGCTCCTCCAGCATTTCCATCAAACTGTCGAGCTTGCCAGAAGTGCTGCCACGAGTGGGCAGGACGGCGTCATTGACCAGGCGCAGATCGCAGCAGACCTGACGTAACTTCAACAAAGCCTCAAGAATGATGATCTGACTGCGCGCCACGCCTTTGCGGGTGATCTCGTCGCGGACTTTCTTGTCCATGGCCAGGCGCATGGTTTCGTACACGTCGCGCTGGGCTTCGTTGAGGTCCACCCAGTGGATGATCTCGGTTTTCGGCGGCAATTCGGTCGCGACTTGCTCTTTGGTCCTGCGCAGCAGAAACGGTTTGATCCGACCGTTCAGGTGCTGAAGCCTGACTTCGCTGCCGCGCTTTTCAATCGGCACCCGGTAATCGCGATTGAAGCTTTTTACATCGCCGAGCCAGCCGGGCAGCAGGAAGTGGAACAGCGACCACAGCTCGCCCAAGTGGTTTTCCAGCGGTGTGCCGCTCAGGCACAGGCGTTGCCGTGCATTCAGTTCACGGGCAGCCTGGGCAGCCTTGCTGTTGGGGTTCTTGATGTACTGCGCTTCATCCAGGACCAACACGTGCAGCGGCACGGCGGCCAGGGTTTCAACATCCTTGGGCAGCAACGCATAGGTGGTCAGGATCAGGTCGTAATCGGTCAGGTTCTCGAAGTGCTTTTTACGGCTGGCGCCGTACAGCGCCAGCACTTTGAGTTTCGGCGTGAAGTGCGCCGCTTCGTCGAGCCAGTTGGGGACCAGGCTGGTGGGCATCACCACCATGCACGGGCGATCGAGGCGTCCGGCGATTTTCTCGCTGAGAATATGCGCCAGGGTCTGTAGGGTTTTACCCAGGCCCATGTCATCCGCGAGAATCCCGCCGACTTCCAATTGCCGCAACGATTGCATCCAGCTCAAGCCTTCAAGCTGATACGGCCGTAACGTCGCGTTCAAGCCCTCCGGCGCGACCGTAGTGAAGTCCTTGATGTCCCGCAGGCGCTGGGCAAAGGTGCGGATCTGCTCGCCGCCTTCCCACAGCAACGGCATGCCTTCCAGCGGATTCAGTCGCGTGGCGTCGGCCTTGCTCAGGCGCAGCGTGGTTTCGCCGGGCTCTTGCAGATAGAACTCGCCCAGGGTCGCCAGCACCGGTTTCAAGCGTCCGAAAGGCAGGGCAACCTGCAGCGGACCGTACTCGGAGTTCGGGCGGTTCGGGATGTTCACCAGGATCAACTCGTCGTCGCGACGTCGGGCCAGGCGTTCCGGGTTGAGAATCTCGGTGTGCGAGCGCATCAGGTTCAACAGGATCGGCAGCAAGCTCAGCCGCTCACCGTTGACGATGATCCCCAGCTCCAGGTCAAACCAGTCACGCTCCGGCGCCTGTTCGACGGTGGCGTACCAATCGTCTACGGCGGTCAGGTCGAAACCGAATTCCTCGTCGATCTGCAACTCCCAGCCCTGGGTGCGCAGCTTTGGCAGTTCATTGAGGGTGAACGTCAGCCAGGCGCTGTCGTTGACCATCTCGAACAGCTCGCCGGCGCTTTCCGGCAAGGCCTTGCTTTGTCGGGTGGCGATCTTGAAGCCGAGGATTCGTAGCTGTTCCCTGTAGGCCTGTTCGACTTCCGGGTGACGTTTTATCCGTAATGTTTGTGTTTCCTGGCGAATCAACACGTCGGCATTTTTCTGCCCGGACACGTATTCATCCAGATAACTGAAGGACAGTGCCGCGCGATGCTGGATATAGCGCTGCATCTTGCCGTTACGCGGTTCAAAAGCGCTGAACTCAATGCTCGCCAGCCACAGGCGCGGCACCGGTTGCACGTTATCCACCAGCACTTGTGGCGGCGCCTTCGGGCTGCGGTTTTCCAGTACGGTCTGGAGTTTTTCCAGCAGTTCGGCATCTTGCGCAGCCGCGGGATAGGCCAGGGTTTCCTGGACTTTGAGCAGTACCGCCGCACAGTGTTTGCAGTTGCTGTGGACCGGGCACGTGCAACTGGCGTCGATCATCAGCAGCGTGCCTTTGGCTGACTCGCGCAGGCGAATGGTCTGACGGTAAACGTTACCGCCCGAGCCTTCGCAGGCAGCGATGATCGTTGCGTCGCCGGCTTCGACGATCCTGACGCGGTTTTCCAAAGCGTAGCGACGGCCGCGCTCCAGGCTCTGTTCCTTGAATCGGCTGACCCAGGAAGGTCCCAGGGGTTTGCTCAGGGTCGCAGACATAAGGAGGTCAATCAGTCCGGAATTTCATCGGGGACTGGCCGAGGCGCAGGGGCGGTCAGCGACGTGATCTTGATCAACAGGCCGAGGTGGCCGTTGTCGAGGAAGTTCAGTTGACCGTTCTTGGTGTGGCTTTCCTGCTTCAGGCGTTCGCTGGCGGTGACCATACCGTTACCGTCGATCTGGTTGACCCAAAAGTCCGCGTCAACATCGGTGAAGCGCCCCAGTTTGAGGTTCAGCGTGCCCTCGATCGGGAACTGACCGAACTGTTCTGTACCGTCACTGATTGCAACTTTGCTTTCGGTTTCACCCAGGGTCTGTTGCCAGGCCTTGTGCAGCAACACGGTGTAATCATTGCTGGCGGTGAGTTTCTCCACTTCGCCATTGAGGCTTGGCGTGCGCTGGCTGTCGGGGCTGAGGCGTTGTGCGCCGGCAGCCCAGTCTTCCGGCGCGGCGCGGCTGACGATGGCAGGCACGGCGTTCTGCCGGACCAGAATCATTTCGACCTGATACAGATCATCGGCAAACGCCGAGGGAGCAATCAGCGTCATCAACAAGGTCAGCGAGCGAAACAGGCGCATACGGCGTCCTTCAAGCAGTTTTCGGGAGAAGGCGCTCAAACAGCGCCTCTACAGTATTAAAGCGCTCTTCTGGGCGCTCCATTGGCACCATGAACTTGAACATCGTGGCGCCTTCGAATTTGTAGCGTTTGGGTTGGCTCTGGATCAGTTTGATCAGGGTCAACGGGTCGACCGGCGTCTGGGCGGCGAACTCGATTCGGCCACCTTGCGGGCCTCCATCGACTTTCTTGATGCCCAGTTGTTCGGCCTGCAACTTCAGCAGGGTGATGCGTACCAGATTCTTGGTCGGCTCCGGCAACAGGCCGAAACGGTCGATCATCTCCACTTGCAGGTCCTTGAGACCTTCCTCGTCGGTGGCCGAGGCGATGCGTTTGTACAAGATCAAACGGGCGTGAACGTCCGGCAAGTAGTCCTCGGGAATCAACGCCGGAACGCGCAAGTTGACTTCCGGGCCGCCGCCGAGCGGCTGGTCGAGGTTCGGTTGTTCGCCCTTGCGGATCGACTTCACCGCGCGCTCGAGCATTTCCATGTACAGCGTGAAGCCGACAGCCTGGATTTGCCCGCTCTGACCGTCGCCCAGCAGCTCGCCGGCGCCACGGATTTCCAGGTCGTTGGTGGCGAGCACGAAGCCCGCGCCGAGGTCCTGGGTGTTGGCGATTGCTTCCAGACGCTTTTCCGCGTCGCCAGTGATTTGCTGGCGCGGCGGCGTCAGCAGGTACGCGTAAGCCTGGTGGTGGCTGCGACCAACCCGGCCGCGCAATTGGTGCAACTGCGCCAGGCCGAACTTGTCCGCACGCTCGATGATGATGGTGTTGGCGCTCGGCACGTCGATGCCGGTCTCGATGATGGTCGAGGCGATCAGCACGTTGAAGCGCTTGTGATAGAAGTCGCTCATCACCTGTTCGAGTTCGCGCTCGCGCATCTGCCCGTGGCCGATGCCGATCCGCGCTTCCGGCACCAGTTCGGCGAGGTCGGCGGCGCATTTCTCGATGGTCTTCACATCGTTGTGCAGGTAGTAGACCTGACCGCCACGCAGCAACTCACGCAGCAGGGCTTCCTTGACCGTGCTTTTGTTCTGCTCCATGACGAAGGTCCGCACCGACAGGCGACGGGCCGGCGGTGTGGCGATGATCGACAGGTCGCGCATGCCCGACACCGCCATGTTCAGCGTGCGCGGAATCGGCGTGGCGGTCAGCGTCAGGATGTCGACTTCACTGCGCAACGCCTTGAGCTGTTCCTTCTGACGCACACCAAAACGGTGCTCCTCGTCGATGATCACCAGCCCGAGGTTTTTGATTTTCACATCGTCGGACAGCAGCTTGTGCGTGCCGATCACGATGTCGATCTTGCCTTCGGCCAGCTCGGCGATGGCGGCGTTCACTTCCTTGGTCGACTTGAAGCGGCTCATCACTTCCACGCTCACCGGCCAGTCGGCGAAGCGGTCGCGGAAGCTGTTGTAGTGTTGCTGGGCGAGCAGGGTGGTCGGCACCAGGATCGCCACTTGGCGACCGCCGTGCACCGCGATGAATGCGGCACGCATCGCCACTTCGGTCTTGCCGAAACCCACGTCGCCGCAGACCAGCCGGTCCATCGGTTTGGGTGCGAGCATGTCGGCGCGTACGGCGTCGATGGTGGTCTGCTGGTCCGGGGTTTCTTCGAACGGGAAGCCGGCGCTGAACGTTGCGTAATCGGCTTTCGGATCGGCAAAGGCATAACCTTCGCGAGCGGCGCGGCGGGCATAGATGTCGAGTAACTCGGCGGCGACGTCGCGCACCTGCTCGGCGGCTTTGCGTTTGGCTTTCTGCCAGGTCTCGGAGCCGAGACGATGCAGCGGGGCAAGTGCATCGTCGCTGCCGGTGTAACGAGCGATCAGGTGCAGGTTGGCCACCGGCACATACAGCTTGGCGCCTTCAGCGTATTGCAGAGTCAGGAACTCGGCAGCCTGGTCATCGATTTCCAGGGTCGCGAGTCCAAGGTAACGGCCGACGCCGTGATCGATGTGCACCACCGGCGCACCTTCGCGCAGCTCGGTGAGGTTCTTGATCACTGCATCGTTATTGCCGTCGGCGCGTTTTTCCCGACGACGACGTTGCATCACCCGTTGCCCGAACAACGGGCTTTCGGCGATCAGCGCCAGGGCCGGATCGTCCAGCATCAAGCCTTCGTCCAGCGGCGCAATGGTGATCGCCAGACGATCCTTGCCCGCGACAAAGTCTGGCCAGCTGTCGACGGTTTTCGGCCGCAGCTTCAGGCGTTCGAGCAATTCCAGCAGCACTTCACGACGGCCCGCCGACTCGGCGGTAAACAGCACGCGACCGGGGAATTCGTCGAGGAAACCAGCCAGCGCGGCGAGTGGCTGGGTGGCCTTCGCTTCGATGGCCAGGTTCGGCAACAGCTGCGCCGGGAAGCGTTCGCGGCCGACACCGGTTTCCACGTCTTGTTGACTGGCCACGACGCGCGGCCAGTTTTTCAGGCGTGCGAAACAGTCTTCCACCGGCAGGAATAGCTCGGTCGGCGGTAATAAAGGACGAGAAGGATCGACGCGGCGCTCTTCATAGCGATTGCGCACGTCGTTCCAGAAGTTCTCGGCGGCCTGTTCGATGCCCGGCAGGGAAAACACCTGGGTGTCTTGCGGCAGGTAATCGAACAGGGTCGAGGTTTCATCGAAGAACAGCGGCAGGTAGTACTCGATACCGGCCGGCGTAATCCCGCTGCTCAAATCCTGAAAGATCGGGCAGCGGCGGAAGTCCACGTCGAAACGTTCGCGGAAGCGCGCCTTGAAGCGCGTGACCGCATCCTTTTGCAGGGGGAATTCCCGCGCCGGCAACAGGCGAACGGTGTCGACCTTGTCGATGGAGCGCTGGTTGTCCGGATCGAAGGTGCGCAGGGTCTCGATTTCGTCGTCGAACAGGTCGATCCGGAACGGCAGTTTGCTGCCCATCGGGAACAGGTCGATCAGCGAACCACGCACGGTAAATTCACCGTGCTCGTACACCGTATCGACGTAGCGATAGCCACTGGCCTCTAGCCGGGTACGCATTTGCTCGACGTCGAGCTTCTGGCCGACGTCCAGCACCAGGCTGCTGCCGAGCAGGAACTTGGTCGGCGCCAGGCGATGCAATGCCGTGGTGATCGGCACCACGAGCACGCCGTGGGTCAGCTCCGGCAGCCTATATAAGCTGGCAATGCGCTGGGAGATGATGTCCTGGTGCGGCGAGAACAGATCGTAAGGCAGGGTTTCCCAGTCGGGAAAATGCAGCACGGGCAAATCCGGGGCGAAGAAACTCAGCTCCTGTTCCAGCCGTTCAGCACTTTGGCTGTCGGCGGTCAGCAGCAGGGTAAAGCGCTTGGCAGCGCTGGCGGCCTCGGCAATGGCCAGGCTCAGGGCGGCACCGGGCAGGTTGCCCCAGTGCTGTTTACCTGCCGCGGCAGGGAGAAGCGGTAGACGCAGAACGGGCACGGAAGGTTGAGCTCCAAGCGTTGCGACAAAGTCGGTAATTGTAGCGGCCTCGGGTGCCGGCTGTCAGTTGCAGATATGTCTATTACGCGGGTTGGGCAAAATGTAGTGGTAAAGACAAAATCCGGCCGTTTTTCAGTGAAAATTGCCGATTATGTAGTGGCAAAAACAACCAGTGTTACGGATGGTTACGGACAAGGCAGCGCTACCTCCAAAAATTTGACTGCGCTGAAAGCCCCGTGTTTACTGGGCTCCAGCGGGGCGTAATTTTTTTGGAGCGGAATTTGTTACGACTCGCACGACAGGCGCGCATTGCTACGAGAGGCACTCGGCGGCATAATGTAGCCCCTTTTTTCTGCCCCTACATATGTGGAAGGTTCCCGTGACTCAGAAGCCCGACCAGTGTCTTGGTGAATGGATCGACCGTGAAGCACTCGCAGAAGCGATGATTCCGCTTATCGGTCAGCTCTACCGCAATAACAACGTGGTGAGCTCGATCTATGGCCGCAGCCTGATCAACCAGTCTGTCATCGCGATTCTCAAAGCTCACCGCTTTGCTCGCCATCGCTCCACCGACGACAGCGAACTCTCCGTCCACGAAACATTCCCTCTGCTTAAAGCCATGAGCGAGCTTAAGCTCGGCGCGGCTTCGGTAGACTTGGGCAAGTTGGCGTTCAAATTCCGTAACGAAGGCAATGGCCGCACCGCCGAGCAGTTCGTCCGTGAAGAAATGGCTGACGTTGTTGGCCAGCAAAACGCTACGGCGCGCAAAGGCACCGACGTTGTCCTGTACGGCTTCGGTCGCATTGGCCGTCTGCTGGCGCGCATCCTGATCGAGAAAACCGGTGGCGGCGACGGCCTGCGTCTGCGCGCCATCGTGGTCCGCAAGGGCGCCGAGAACGATCTGGTCAAGCGCGCCAGCTTGCTGCGTCGCGATTCGGTGCATGGTTCCTTCAACGGCACCATCACCATCGATGAAGAAAACAACACCATCACCGCTAACGGCAACCTGATCCAGGTTATCTACGCGAAGAACCCGACTGAAGTGGATTACACCCAGTACGGCATCAAAGACGCACTGCTGGTGGACAACACCGGTGTATGGCGTGACGCCGAGGGCCTGGGCCAACACCTGGCTTGCCCGGGTATCGACCGCGTTGTGCTGACCGCGCCTGGCAAAGGCAAGCTGAAGAACATCGTTCACGGCATCAACCACGGCGAAATCACCGCTGACGACAAGATCGTTTCCGCGGCGTCCTGCACCACCAACGCCATCGTGCCGGTGCTGAAGGCAGTCAACGACAAGTTCGGCATCATCAACGGTCACGTTGAAACGGTTCACTCGTACACCAACGACCAGAACCTGATCGACAACTTCCACAAGGGCGATCGCCGTGGCCGTAGCGCCGCGCTGAACATGGTAATCACCGAGACCGGTGCTGCCACCGCTGCTGCCAAGGCTCTGCCTGAACTGGCCGGCAAGCTGACCGGTAACGCGATCCGCGTTCCGACGCCTAACGTGTCGATGGCCATTCTCAACCTGAACCTTGAGAAAGCCGCCACCCGTGAAGAGATGAACGAGTACCTGCGCTACATGGCGCTGCACTCCGATCTGCATAAGCAAATCGACTACGTCAACTCGCAGGAAGTAGTGTCCACCGACTTCGTTGGCTCGCGCCACGCCGGTGTTGTGGACGCTGAAGCAACCATCAGCCAAGACAACCGCGTTGTTCTGTACGTTTGGTACGACAACGAATTCGGTTACAGCTGCCAAGTGGTTCGCGTGATGGAAGACATGGCCGGGGTCAACCCGCCTGCATTCCCGCGCTAAGCTTTAGCCGCACATGAAAACGCCCCGACTTTGGTCGGGGCGTTTTTGTTTGTGCGTTCTTTGCTCGTTGTGGATGTGTTGTCTGGGCGGGCCTCTTCGCGGGCAAGCCTCGCTCCTACGGGTTATGCGCGAATTGTGATATTGCACGCTACCTGTAGGAGCGAGGTTTGCCCGCGAATGCGATCTATCGAGCGCCACCAACCACAGCCGCCTGCGCAGTCCGCAGTTCATGTTTGTTGCCACGGAACAACACCAGCGTCGCAATCAACCCCAGCACCGCCGCACCGCTGAGCCAGATCCCTGGCGCAGCCTTATTGTCCAGCACATGGATCAGGTAGGTGCACGCCGCCGGTGTAAAACCACCGAAGGTTGCAGTCGCCAGGCTGTAGGCCAGGGAGAAACCGGTTGTACGAACTTCTACCGGCATGATTTCGGTCAGGGCTACCACCATGGCGCCGTTGTACGAGCCATACAGGAACGACAACCACAACTCGACGATCAGCAGATGACTGAAGCTCGGGTTCGCCACCAGCCACGACAGGGCAGGGTAGGCGGTCAGGATCGCCAGAATGGTCGCCGCCAACAGTAGGGGTTTACGCCCGATCTTGTCGGACACAGCCCCCATCACCGGCAGCCAGAAGAAGTTCGACAGGCCGATGCACACGGTGACCAGCAGCGCATCCAGATCGGACAAGTGCAGTTCGGCTTTACCGAAGGTCGGCGTGTACGCGGTGATCAGGTAGAACGACACGGTGGTCATGACCACCAGCGCCATGCCGGCGATGACAATGCCGAAGTTCTGACCGACCGAACGGATGATTTCCTGCAGGGTAGGGCGATGTTTGCGTGCCTGGAATTCCGGAGTTTCTTCCAGCGAGCGACGAATCACGAAGATCACCGGCACGATCATGCAGCCAATCAGGAACGGTACGCGCCAGCCCCAGTCACCCATTTGTTCCGGGCTGAGCCAGTGGTTCAAGCCCACACCCAGCAAACCAGCGAATACCACGGCCGCTTGTTGGCTGGCGGATTGCCAACTGACGAAGAAGCCTTTGCGGCCCGGGGTGGAAATTTCGGCCAGGTACACCGACACACCGCCCAGTTCCACGCCCGCCGAGAAACCTTGCAACAGGCGACCGAACAGCACGATCAGCGGCGCAGCGACGCCCAGTGTGGCGTAACCCGGCACGCAGGCAATCAGCACTGTGCCGGCGGCCATCAGGGCGAGGGTGATGATCAGGCCTTTGCGGCGGCCATGGCGGTCGATGTAGGCGCCGAGGAAAATCGCACCCAGCGGACGCATCAGGAAACCGGCGCCGAAAGTGGCCAGGGACAGCATCAGGGAGGCGAATGCGCTGTCGGCAGGGAAGAAGGTCTTCGCAATGGCCGTGGCGTAAAAGCCATAGACCATAAAGTCGAACATCTCAAGAAAATTACCGCTGACAACGCGAAAGATCGCTTTGCCTTTGCCCGTATTCGAGGACATTTTAACGCTCTCACTTTGGCTGTCTTATTGGAAATCCCTGGTCTTGACGCTTCCTGGCTGTCGGCCTCAAGCACGCAGGCACACACCGAACAGTTTTGTAACGATATGTGTATGAAGATGGATAGGCAACCACTAGTTAGGCTGCTGCTTAAACGTTATAGCCATTAGCCGGCACGGATATAGAGGTTGAACGACTTAGAAACCTGTAGGAGCGAGGCTTGCCCGCGAAGGCGGTGTGTCAGGTTGATCGCTTTCGCGGGCAAGCCTCGCTCCTACAGGGGTGTTGCATAATGGTCGGCACTGGCGCTGTGTCGGGGGTATTCAGAGGGATTGAGATTGTTGAAGCGGAAGGGGTTTTTCCCGTTGTTGTTCATTGCGCTGTCCGGCTGCGGCAACGGCGATTCCATGGAAAGCTTCGGCGGCCCGACCATGGGCAGCACCTATTCGATCAAGTACGTGCGAACTCAGGGTTTGCCCGCGCCGAAGGTGGTGCAAGCCGAAGTCGAAAAAATCCTCGCTGACGTTGACCGGCAAATGTCCACCTACCGCAGCGACTCGGACATCGAACGCTTTAACGATCTGCCGGCCAATCGCTGTCAGACCATGCGCGCGCCGATCCTCGAATTGGTCCGTGTCGGCGAACAACTGTCACTGCAAAGCGAAGGCTCCTACGACCTGACCGTCGAACCCTTGATGAACCTTTGGGGTTTTGGCCCACAAGCCCGCGAGGAAAAAATCCCCAGTCCCGAAGCTCTGGCCACCGCGATGCAGCGAATCGGCTACACGCACCTGCGCATCGACGGCGATCAACTGTGCAAGGACGCCGCGGTCGAGGTGGACTTCAACAGCATCGCCGCCGGCTATTCGGTCGACAGCATCGCCGCCACACTCGACAGCATGGGCATCCACAACTACCTCGCCGAAGCCACGGGCGAACTCAAGGCTGCCGGTAAAAAACTCGACGGCTCCCCGTGGAAAGTTGCCTTGGAAGAGCCTCGGGACGACCAACAAGTGGCCGAGCGCATCATTAACGTGGACGGCTACGGCGTCTCCACCTCCGGCGACTACCGCAACTATTTCGAGCAGGACGGTCGGCGCTATTCCCACACCTTCGATGCCCGCACCGGTGCGCCGATTACCCACAACCTCGCGTCGGTCACGGTAATAAATCCTTCAGCCCTGATGGCCGATGGCTTATCGACGCTGTTGCTGATTCTCGGCCCGGTACGTGGATGGGACTACGCGGAAAAACACAACATCGGTGCATTCTTTGTGATTCGTGCCGATACAGGTTTCGTCACACGGACCAATCAGGCTTTTGAACGGCTCAGTGGCGGCAAAACCGAATGATTACGGCGATCCGAGCATTGAAGACTGGCGTTGTAGCGCAGGCAAAAGTAGCCTACGACGCGACCAAGGGTTAATGTGCGCGGCGTTGACGCTTCTATAGACTGTGTCCGGGTTCTGCACTGGCCCCAAATTGTTCCTTCACGCCGCAGATCGGCGTGATTTAGCCGCAGGTGCCGATGGCGCCGCGGCCTGTTCTGAGGAGTACGCATGGCTGTCTACAACTACGACGTGGTGGTGCTGGGTTCCGGCCCGGCGGGAGAAGGCGCGGCAATGAACGCCGCCAAAGCAGGGCGCAAGGTGGCGATGGTCGACAGCCGTCGCCAGGTCGGCGGCAACTGCACCCACCTGGGCACCATCCCGTCCAAGGCATTGCGTCACTCGGTCCGGCAGATCATGCAGTTCAACACCAACCCGATGTTCCGGGCCATTGGTGAGCCGCGTTGGTTCTCGTTCCCGGACGTGCTGAAAAGCGCTGAAAAAGTCATTTCCAAACAAGTCGCCTCGCGCACCGGCTACTACGCCCGTAACCGCGTCGACGTGTTCTTTGGCACCGGCAGCTTCGCCGACGAGCAAACCATCGAAGTGGTGTGCGCCAACGGCGTGGTCGAGAAACTGGTGGCCAAGCACATCATCATCGCCACCGGCTCGCGTCCTTATCGCCCGGCGGACATCGATTTCCATCACCCGCGTATCTACGATAGCGACACCATCCTCAGCCTCAACCACACCCCGCGCAAACTCATCGTTTACGGCGCTGGCGTGATCGGTTGCGAATACGCCTCGATCTTCAGTGGCCTGGGTGTGCTGGTTGAGCTGGTGGATAACCGTGGTCAGTTGCTGAGCTTCCTGGACTCGGAAATTTCCCAGGCCCTGAGCTATCACTTCAGCAACAACAACATCACGGTCCGCCACAACGAAGACTACGACCGCGTCGAAGGCGTGGACAACGGTGTGATCCTGCACCTCAAGTCCGGCAAGAAGATCAAGGCCGACGCCTTGCTCTGGTGCAACGGTCGTACCGGTAACACCGACGCATTGGGTCTGGAAAACATCGGCGTGAAGGTCAACAGCCGTGGCCAGATCGAAGTCGATGAAGCCTATCGCACCTGCGTACCGAACATTTACGGTGCCGGCGACGTGATCGGCTGGCCAAGCCTGGCCAGTGCCGCCCACGACCAGGGCCGTTCGGCCGCTGGCAGCATCGTGGATAACAACAGCTGGCGCTTCGTGAATGATGTGCCGACCGGCATCTACACCATTCCGGAGATCAGCTCGATCGGCAAGAACGAGCAGGAGCTGACTCAGGCCAAGGTGCCGTACGAAGTGGGCAAGGCGTTCTTCAAGAGCATGGCGCGTGCACAGATCGCCGGCGAGCCCCAGGGCATGCTGAAGATCCTGTTCCACCGTGAAACCCTGGAAGTGCTGGGCGTTCACTGCTTCGGCTATCAGGCGTCGGAGATTGTTCACATCGGCCAGGCGATCATGAGCCAGCCGGGTGAACTGAACACCCTGAAATACTTCGTCAACACGACGTTCAACTACCCGACCATGGCCGAAGCCTATCGGGTAGCGGCGTACGATGGCCTCAACCGGCTTTTTTGAGCGGCTCCGGCCGGTGGCCTGAGCCGGCCGGGGAGACCGATTTCAGCAATTCTCGAGCGTGGCAGTGGCCAAACCGGGAAAGTCTGTAATCAGGCTGTCAACGCCGAAGTCGGCGAGTCTGCGCATTAGCGCGGGCTCGTTGACTGTCCATACCGACACATGCAGCCCCTGACGTTGCGCCTTTTGCAGGCGTTCCGGCGTACACAGGGTCCAGTTCAGCGCCAGAATCTCACAGCCATAGCTTTGCGCGACCTTCAACGGGTCGAGCCAGGCGTATTCGGCCACCAATCCCCGGGACACGTCCGGCACCAGATCCAGCGCAGCTTTCAATACTTCGCGGGAACTCGAGGTGATCGTCACCTTGTCCAGCAGGCCATGACGCACCGCCATCTCACGAATCGCCAGCACGGTGGTTGCGGCACGGGTGCGTGAAGCGCTTTTGACTTCGAGTTGCCAGTGCTCGAAATCGCATTTCTCGAACAGTTCTTCCAGCGTCGGAATCGGGCACGGCTTGATCCAGCCCGGGCCGCCCTTGCGCGCGTCGTAGGTCACCAGATCCTTGGCGGAGTGCTCGACCACTTTGCCGCGCCGATCCGTGGTGCGCTTGAGTGTCGGGTCATGGATGACCATCAACTCGCCGTCCATGGACAGGTGCAGGTCCAGTTCGCAACGGCGCACGCCGTGCTTGAGACATTCCTGAAAACTGGTCAGGGTGTTTTCCGGTGCTTCGCCTTTGGCGCCGCGATGGCCGTAGATGAGGGTCACGGTTCTTCCTTAATTAAATGCCTGATTCGTTTTGTTCGCGGGCCAGGCGTCGTTCCTGGGCCTGCTTTTGCAAGATGTAGCGGGCGAGCAACTGGCGCTGGGCATCGGTCGGGTATTCGAACTCGGTGCCGACATCGTAGCCGTCACCCTTGCGGTCGCAGTGGGTGACCTTGGCGCGCAGCAACAGGCCCAGCGCTTGCGGCATCAGCACCAGTTTGACCGACAGGTGCGCGCCGACCGCAATCGGCGTCGGGTGCTGAAAGTCGATGCCGCCTTCGGAGATGATCACCGGTTGCGGTTCGCCGATCTGCCCGAGCACGGTCAAGGCGACCACTTGGCTCAGCAGGTCGATGCGTTTGTTCTGGGATTTCAAGAATGCCGCAATCGCCCGGTCGCGCTCACTGATCTGGCGCAACAGGTGCTGCGACTCGAATTCACTCAGGTGCAGTTCGCTGAGCAGGTTGAATAGTGGCGAAGCATCCTGCAACACTTCCTGGCCTGCGGCTTCGGGAGCAGACAGGGGCCGAATTTCCAGTGCGATCGAGTCCTCGATACGGTAGTATTCGCGGCGATCTTCTTCATCTAATGTCGACATGGCGAACCCATGGTAGCGGCGGTGGTCTGAGTGTAAAGCTGGTTATCGACCCCCGCCACAAGGACGTTCCTTTTCCCTCCGAACAAGCCCCGACATGTTCAGACCTCTCTTCGTATTTATTGGCACGCGTTATACCCGTGCAAAGCGTCGCAATCATTTTGTGTCGTTCATTTCCCTGACTTCAATGATCGGGCTCGCCCTTGGCGTGGTCGTGATGATCGTCGTGCTGTCGGTCATGAACGGCTTCGATCATGAGATGCGCACCCGCGTGCTGGGCATGGTGCCCCACGCGACCATCGAGTCCGGTGAACCCATCAGCGACTGGCAAAGCCTGGCCGCCAAGGTCAAGCAGAACCCGCAGGTGACGGCCGTTGCGCCGTTCACCCAGATGCAGGGGCTGCTGACCAACAACGGCAAGGTCTCCAAGGTGTTGCTCAATGCCATCGACCCGACGCTGGAGCGCCAGGTCTCGATCATTGATAACTTCATGCAGCAGGGCAAACTCGACGACCTGACCCCCGGCAGCTTCGGCATCGTCATCGGCGACAAGGCTGCGGCCAAACTCGGCGCATCGATTGGTGACAAGCTGACGTTCGTCGCGCCGGAAGTCACCGTGACCCCGGCCGGGATGTTCCCGCGCATGAAACGCTTTACCGTGGTCGGCATCTTCCATGTCGGCGCCGGTGAGCTGGACGGCTACCTGGGCGTGACCAACCTGCAGGATCTGGCCCGGCTGCATCGCTGGAAACCGGATCAGGTCCAGGGCATCCGCTTGAAGTTCGACGACCTGTTCCAGGCACCGCGCGTAGCATGGACCCTCGCCCAGCAACTCGGCGAAGACCATTACTACGCCCGCGACTGGACCCGTACCCACGGCAACCTGTATCAGGCGATCCGCATGGAAAAAGCCATGATCGGTCTGCTGTTGCTGCTGATCGTCGCCGTGGCGGCGTTCAACATCATCTCCACGCTGGTGATGGTGGTGAACGACAAGAAGGGCGACATCGCGATTCTGCGCACCCTTGGCGCGACGCCGGGTTCGATCATGGCGATCTTCATGGTCCAGGGCACGGTCATTGGTGTGGTCGGTACGCTGATCGGCGCCGTGGTCGGGATCTTCGCCGCGCTGAACGTCAGCGCCGCGATCTCGGCGCTCGAAGGGCTGATCGGGCATAAATTCCTGAACGCCGACGTGTATTTCATCGATTACCTGCCGTCGCAAGTGCAGAGCCAGGACGTGTTGATGGTCTGCGCCGCCGCGTTGGTCCTGAGTTTCCTCGCCACCCTGTATCCAGCCTGGCGTGCCGCGCGCACCCAGCCTGCGGAGGCGCTACGTTATGAGTGAGTCGGGCATGAGTGAAAAAGCAATCTTGAGCTGCCGCAACCTGGGCAAATCCTACGAGGAAGGCCCGGAGTCGGTAGAAGTGTTGGCCGGTCTGCAACTGGAGCTGCACCCGGGTGAGCGTGTGGCGATTGTCGGCACCTCGGGTTCGGGTAAAAGTACTTTGCTCAACCTGCTGGGCGGCCTCGATACGCCAACCAAGGGCAGCGTCTGGCTCGACGGCGAAGAGCTTTCGGCCCTGAGCGAGAAAAATCGTGGTTTGCTGCGTAACCGTTCCCTCGGGTTCGTGTACCAGTTCCACCACTTGCTGCCGGAATTCACCGCGCTGGAAAACGTCTGCATGCCGCTGCTGATCGGCAAGACCGCGATCCCGGAAGCACGTCAGCGTGCCACCACATTGCTGGAGCGGGTAGGGCTGGGGCATCGCCTGCAACACAAACCTTCGGAGTTGTCCGGCGGCGAGCGTCAACGTGTGGCCATCGCCCGCGCCCTGGTGAACAACCCTGGGCTGGTGATGCTCGACGAGCCGACCGGCAACCTCGACTCCCACACCGCGCAAGGCATTCAGGATTTGATGCTGGAACTCAGCACCTCGATGCGCACGGCGTTCCTGGTGGTGACTCATGACATGAACCTGGCTCGCCAGATGGATCGCGTCCTGCATTTGCAGGAAGGTTGCCTGACGCCCATCTGATCGGCCCAAACCCGGCGTGACTGAATAGTCCGTCGGGTCTTTTATTTTTATACGGTGCCCCAGCGAATGTTCAGACCGTTATCGATCTTTATCGGCGCGCGCTATACCCGCGCAAAGCGCCGCAATCGCTTCGTATCTTTCATCTCGATGACCTCGATGATCGGCCTCGCCCTGGGCGTGTTGGCAATGATCGTGGTGTTGTCGGTGATGAACGGTTTCCAGCGCGAAATGAGCTCGCGCATCCTCGGTATGGTGCCCCACGCGACCATCGTCGGCGTAAACCCGATCGACGATTGGCAGCCCGTGGCCGCCGCCGCGATGAAAAATCCTGAAGTGACCGCCGCCGTGCCGTTCACCGAAATGGAAGGCATGCTCTCTTATAAAGGCTCGATGCAGCCGATTCAGGTCAGCGGCATCGATCCGGCGCAGGAAGGCAAGGTTTCCATCGTTGCGCAGCACATCGTCCAGGGCCGTCTCGATGACTTGAAACCCGGCGAGTTCGGCGTGGTAGTCGGTGAAATCACCGCGCGGCGCTTTCGCTTGAACGTCGGCGACAAAATCACCCTGATCGTGCCGGAAGTCAGCAGCGCACCGGGTGGCATCACCCCGCGCATGCAGCGACTGAACGTGGTCGGCGTGTTCAAGGTTGGCGCCGAACTGGACGGTTCGATGGCGTTGATCCACATGGCCGACGCCGCGCAGATGCAGCATTGGCAGCCGAACCAGGTGCAGAGCGTGCGCCTGGCGGTGAAGGATTTGTACGCAGCGCCGAAGGTGTCGAACGACATCGCCAATGGCCTCGGCACCGCTTACAAGGCTGACGACTGGACCCACACCCAGGGCAGCCTCTTCAGCGCGATGAAAATGGAAAAAACCATGATCGGCCTGTTGTTGCTGATGATCGTCGCGGTGGCGGCGTTCAACATCATCGCCACCTTGATCATGGTGGTGAACGACAAGGGCGCGGACATCGCGATCCTGCGCACCATCGGCGCCACGCCACGCCAGATCATGGCGATCTTCATGGTGCAGGGCACGGTGATCGGGATTGTCGGCACCTTGATCGGCGGTGTGCTGGGCGTGATTGCGGCACTGAACGTCAGTGAGCTGGTGGGTTGGCTGGAGCGGGTCACCGGGCAGCACATCTTCAGTTCGGACGTGTACTTCGTCAGCAACTTGCCGTCGGAATTGCAGGGCGGGGATGTGTTGTTGATCTGCTCGGCGGGTTTCATCCTGAGCTTTTTGGCGACGGTTTATCCGGCATGGCGTGCGGCGAAGATCGAGCCGGCGCATGCGTTGCGGTATTCGTAAGCCCTGAAATTGTCTTCGCGGGCAAGCCTCGCTCCTACAGGTTTACATCGCCCTGTGTAGGAGCGAGGCTTGCCCGCGAAGAGGCCGGCCCTGCTGGCCTCAATCCTTCTTGGGCAACTCAATCACAAATCGCGTCCACCCATTCGCCGATTCGCAACGAATCAACCCGCCATGGGCACGAATGATCGACTGGGTAATCGCCAACCCCAACCCCGCATGCTCGCTACTGCCTTCTTGGCGCGCCGGATCAGCCCGATAGAACCGGTCGAACAAACGCGGTAGCAACGCCTCAGCAATCCCGTCCCCACTGTTCTCGACCGTCAGGCTCAACCCTTTGGCCTGATCGACAATCCGTACCCGAACCTCACCCTCGGCCGGCGTAAACCGCAGCGCGTTATCCAGCAGGTTGGAAAGCGCCCGGCGCAACATGCTGCGGTCGCCCTCCATCTGTGCGCTGCCATCACGGCTCAGTTTCACCTGCGCGTCCTCGGCCAGCGGTGCAAAGAACTCCAGCAACAGATCCACTTCCTCCGCCAGTTCCAGCGGTTCGCGCTTGGGCATCAGCAAACCGTGGTCAGCCTTGGCCAGGTACAACATGTCGTTGACCAGTTGCGCCATCCATTGCAGTTCTTCGAGGTTGCTGTGCAGTGCCTCGCGATAATCCTCGATCGGGCGCGGGCGGGTGAGGGTGACCTGGGTGTGAGTCAGCAGGTTCGACAAGGGCGTGCGCAATTCATGCGCGATGTCGGCGGAGAAGGCCGAGAGTCGTTGAAAAGAGTCGTCGAGGCGTCCGAGCATGGCGTTGAAGTTGTGGGCCATTTCCGCAAGTTCTGGCGGCATGTTCGCTTCCGGCAAGCGTGCGTTGAGCGAATGTGCAGACACCCCGCTGGCCACCGCGCTCATGCGCCGCAACGGGCGCAGACCGCTACGTGCCGCCCAGGCACCGAGCAGGGCAGTGGCCAGGGCCGAGAGGCCGACGGTCAGCCAGATCAGGTGTTGCATGCGTTGCAAGAAGTGTTGGTGGTGGGTGATGTCCAGCAACAGCGTCAGTCGCGGCGAGTCGGGCTTGTCGGGAAACAGCGGGGCGTTGAGGACGCGATAGTCAGTGCCCTCGCTGCTCAGGGTCGATAAACCCGGCGTTTGCGGGAGGTCCTTGGGCAGTCGAATCGAGCTGTCGTACCAGCGCAGACCATCGCCGCCGGTAATGCGCAGCGACAAATCGGCCTGTCGGCTCAACTCGTCTTGCAGTTTGACTTCACTTTCACTGGATTCAAGGTCATGCAGCGCCCGGCGCAAGCCGATCAACTTGCCGTCCAGCAACTGCTGATCGAGTTCAACGAAATGCGCTTCGCTGGCGCGGCTGAACAGCACCCCGGCAAACAACGACACCACCGCAGTGCAGGCTGCAAACAGCAGCGCCAGGCGATTGCTCAAGGACAGTCGGCGCATCAGGCGTCACGCTCTTCGAGCACGTAGCCCATGCCGCGCACGGTGTGGATCAGTTTGTTGGGAAAGTCGTCGTCGATCTTCAAGCGCAGGCGCCGGATCGCCACCTCGATGACATTGGTGTCGCTGTCGAAATTCATGTCCCACACCTGGGAAGCGATCAGCGATTTGGGCAGCACTTCACCTTGCCGGCGCAGGAGCATTTCCAACAGGGAGAATTCCTTGGCGGTCAGGTCTATGCGTTGACCGTTGCGTTCAGCCCGGCGGCGGATCAGGTCCAGGCGCAAGTCGGCCAGTTGCAGGGTGGTTTCCTGAGGTGTGGCGCTGCCACGCCGTAACAGGCTGCGGACCCGGGCCAGCAATTCAGAAAACGCGAAAGGTTTGACCAGATAATCGTCGGCGCCCAGTTCCAGGCCGTGAACCCGGTCCTCCACCGCGTCGCGGGCGGTCAGAAACAGCACCGGCGTGTCGAGGCCGGCGCCGCGCACCGCTTGCAGAATCTGCCAACCATCGCGGCCGGGCAGCATCACGTCGAGGATCAGCAAGGCGTATTCACCGGTCAGCGCCAGTTGCTGGCCGCTGCTGCCGTCGGCCACCAGTTCGGTATTGAACCCGGCCTCGGTCAGGCCCTGGCGCAAGTAGTGGCCGGTTTTCGCTTGGTCTTCGACGATCAGCAGTTTCATGGGTAGCTCTGTTTAATAAAAAGCTCTGTTTAATAAATAGCTCTGGGCAAATGGAGCGGACGCTTTATACCGTGGGGCCTGCCGATGCGGGCCAACCTGACAAAGTTGTAATCTGCCTGTCAGGTTGCGGGCAGGCGTGTCAGTTTAGAGTTTTCCATAGGCTGAACCTTATCTTGTTGGAGTACGGCTATGTTTTTGCGCAATCGTCTGGTGCTGGCCGCGTGTTTGCTGGCGTTGAGTTCGCCCGTGTGGGCATCGCCTGCGCAGACTTACGACTTCGGTCAGCCGGCCCCGGCGGCCAAGGCCAGCCGCAGCGTGGAAGTAGTGATGGGCGATATGTCGTTCGATCCGAAGGCTATCGGTATCAAGGCCGGTGAGACGATTCGTTTTGTGTTGGTGAATAAAGGCCAGTTGCTGCACGAATTCAACCTCGGTGACGCGGCGATGCACGCCGCGCACCAGCAGGAAATGTTGAAGATGCAGCAGAGCGGCATGCTGACGCCTACAGCAATGAAGGAAATGGACCACGGTTCGATGGCCGGAATGGACCATGGAATGAAACACGACGACCCCAATAGCGTGCTGGTGCCGCCGGGCAAAACCGCCGAGCTGACCTGGACGTTCTCCAAAGCCACGCAGCTGGAATTTGCCTGCAATATTCCGGGTCACTATCAGGCGGGGATGGTCGGCAAACTGACTGTCAGTCAGTAAGCACTCAAAGGCGGGCGCAAAGGCTGATAGAATCCGCTGATTCTTCAGTCAGGTTTCCGCCATGCATCCCGCAGCCGAACATTCGCCGCTGGGCAAATCCAGCGAATACATCGCCACCTACACGCCGTCCTTGCTGTTCCCGATCCCGCGCACCGCGAAGTGGGCCGAGCTGGGCCTGACGGCGGACACCCTGCCGTATAAAGGCGTGGATTTCTGGAACTGCTTCGAGCTGTCGTGGCTGCTGCCATCGGGCAAGCCTGTGGTGGCGATCGGTGAATTCAGCATCCCGGCGGATTCGCCGAACATCATCGAATCCAAGTCATTCAAGCTGTACCTCAATTCCCTGAACCAGACGCCGTTTGCCGACACCGCGAGCCTTGAAGCCACGCTGGTGAAAGACCTGTCGGCGGCGGCCGGCAAACCGGTTGGCGTACGGATTCGCAGCCTGAAGGACGTTGAAGCGGAAGGCGTCGTTGCCTTGCCGGGCGTGTGCATTGATGAGCTGGACATCAGCGTCAGCAACTACGAGCACCCGCGTCCAGAGCTGTTGCGTTGCGATGATTCGCGGATTGTCGAAGAGGCTGTGCACAGCCATTTGCTCAAATCCAATTGCCCGGTCACCAGTCAGCCGGACTGGGGCAGCGTGGCGGTGGAATACCGTGGTGCGGCGCTGGATCACGCGAGTCTGCTGGAATACATCGTCAGCTTCCGCCAGCACTCGGACTTCCATGAGCAGTGCGTGGAGCGGATCTTTCTCGACCTGCAACGCTTGTTGAAGCCGGAGAAATTGACCGTGTATGCACGGTACGTGCGGCGGGGCGGGCTGGATATCAACCCGTATCGCAGCACTGAAACGGTCCAACTGCCGAACCACCGTTTGGCCCGTCAATAAAGAACCCCTGTGGGAGCGGGCTTGCTCGCGAAAGCGGTGTGTCAGCCGGCATAAATGTTGACTGATACACCGCTTTCGCGAGCAAGCCCGCTCCCACAAGGGGACTGCATTGCAAACTCCGGATATGAAAAAGCCCTGCTATCGCTAGCAGGGCTTTTTTGCATCTGGCGGGTTCAGATCCCGATGTTGCCCAGCGTTTGCACGATGTTGCGCAAGGTGCCGGCAATGGCGGGGTGTTCGAGTTCAAAGCGTTCGACGGCCAGGTTCACGCCGTCGGCGAGGTTGGAGTCCTTGGTTTTGGTTTCCAGCTCAAGCTCGAGTTCGATCTGTTGCATCAGCGCGTGCAGGTCTTCGCGCTCGGCTTCGGAGAGCGGCGGATTCTGTTCCAATTGCTCGCGCAGGGTATTGAGCTGGTCTTGCAGTTCGCGGGCAGGCATGGCGTTCTTCCTTTTATCGATAGGCACTGGCATAGACCGCAGCAGCACGCCAAAGGTCTATGGCTGACCTTTAGATTAATCCACTCACGGGCAGCCTGCATGATCTCTGTCAGGGCTTTTCGCCCTTGAGCCGGCGCAGGCTGATGTCTGCCAGGCAAGTGTCGAGCTCGCCAAGGTGATCGATCACCGAATGCACGCCCAGGCCAAACAGCTGCACCGTTGCCTTGCCACGCAGGTGTTCACGCTCGTTTTGACTCAATGCTTGCCATTCATTCGGTGCCAATCCGCACAGTGAGCCGCAGGACGCCAGGCCTATGGTCCACAGTCCAGCATTGAGCCCGGCTTGCAGCAATCGCGGCTCGCCGCTGACCAGCACACAACCGTCGAGACGCTCGACATTCAACGCCATCAAGGCTTGCCAACAGGCATTCGGGGCCGGCCATGGATTGATTGTTGCGGGATGTTGCGATGGCTTGATCCACGCCGGCAGGCTCGCGGCAAGCGTGTGGCTGAGGGCAGCGGGAAGCTCATCGAGCCATGCGCAAGGAATCTGCAGGCGCTGCAAACTGCGCAAGCTATCCAGGGCACCGGGGGTGACTTCGGCATGTTCGGCAGAAGGCGCGCCGGGCTGGCGCGTGCGGGCACCGAAATCCACCAGGCAACCACTGAGGCCGAACAGCACGGCGGTCAGGCTGGGTGCGGCATCGGGCAAGGCTTCGGCATGCGGCATATCAACGTCCCTGAAATAGCGACAAGGCTATGGGAGGACGGTGACAGTTGAGTGACATTGATGTGAATCGCTCACAGTCGATTTGCAACTTGCGAAGGCAGGTTCGCACAGTGCTGCCTAAACCTGAGTTTCCGTCTTATACTAGCCACCTTTACGCTTGGGCCGCGCGCCCGCGCTTGTACAATCCAAGGAGTTTTCTATGCGCTGGAGCAATCAACTCGCTCAGCTATGTGTGTGTGCCAGCGTGTTGCTGGTTCCGTTTGCCGCCCAGGCGGCTTCGGAAGATGATCCTTGGGAAAGCGTCAACCGCCCGATTTACCAGTTCAACGATTTCGTCGATACCTACGCGCTGAAGCCCATTGCCCAGGGCTATGAGTTCGTGACGCCGCAGTTCGTGGAAGACGGCATCCACAACATGTTCCGCAACGTCGGTGATGTGACCAACCTTGCGAACAATATCCTGCAGGCCAAACCGGCCGCCGCTGGCGTCGACACCGCACGACTGATCTTCAACACCACCTTCGGCGTGTTGGGCTTCTTCGATGTGGGCACCAAGATGGGCCTGCAACGCAGCGATGAAGATTTCGGCCAGACCCTCGGCTACTGGGGCGTCGGCAGTGGTCCGTACGTGATGCTGCCATTGCTCGGCCCAAGCACTTTGCGTGATGCGCCGTCCAAGCTCGTCGACAGCTACACCGGCCCGTACCGTTACATCAACGACGTGCCAGTGCGTAACTCGGTATTCGGCTTGAACATCGTCGATACCCGCGCCAGCCTGCTGTCGGCCGAGAAGCTGATCAATGGCGACAAGTACATCTTCATCCGCAACGCTTACCTGCAGAACCGCGAATTCAAAGTCAAAGACGGCCACGTCGAAGACGATTTCTGATTCAGCCCGGTAAAACGAAGAAGGCGGCCATTGGCCGCCTTCTTTATTTTCGGATCCTGATTATTTCATCTTCAAGATTGTAAGCCCGAGTTTCTGGCTGCTGCCGTCCTGTTCCTTCACCCACACCACTTCGGTGTCGGCCTCAAGCCCCTTGAGGGCCGCGTGATCGGAGTCGATCCGCACGCTCAGACGGTCTCCGACCTTGAACAGGCGCGGCGCCTCCACCTGCATGCCACTGCTGGAAAGGTCGATGCAGACGGCTGGCACCTCATCGCCCTCATGAATCAGCGAGACATCGGCATCGACCCGCATGCGAATGAAATCGCGCTTTTCGCTGTAGTCCCGATCGGTTTGACTCATGGGTTCGATCCTTCCATTAGGTTCCGGTTTTACCTGTTCTTATAACTCCCGGTGATTTGAGAAGTAAAGACGTCAAGCGACCATCGGCGTGAGCTTGAAACGCCCCGCGGATGGGAGTACCGTCTGCGCCTTAGAAGGGCACCTCTGGTGGACCTGTGTGTCGGGCAAACGCTCGAAAACAGTGCAACAGAGAGGCTAGAAAGCGAATCCAGTAGTGTGAGCCGGGATTAAACCCCTGCCTGCTACGCCAACCTAATTCTGGCGCCGTTTGCCCACATGCCAAAAACCAGTGCCACGCTGCTGATAATCGATGATGACGAAGTAGTGCGCGCGAGCCTCGCCGCCTATTTGGAAGACAGTGGTTTCAGTGTCCTGCAAGCCAGCAATGGCCAGCAGGGTCTTCAGGTATTCGAGCAAGACAAGTCCGACTTGGTCATCTGCGATCTGCGCATGCCGCAGATGGGCGGGCTCGAACTCATTCGCCAGGTCACCGAGCTGTCGCCGCAAACCCCGGTTATCGTGGTGTCGGGTGCCGGCGTGATGAACGATGCGGTCGAGGCCCTGCGCCTGGGCGCGGCGGACTACCTGATCAAGCCTCTCGAAGATCTGGCCGTGCTCGAGCACTCCGTGCGCCGGGCCCTGGATCGTGCGCGCCTGCTGCTGGAAAACCAGCGCTACCGCGACAAGCTTGAAAAGGCCAACCGCGAACTCGAAGCCAGCCTGAACCTGCTCCAGGAAGACCAGAACGCCGGTCGCCAGGTGCAGATGAACATGCTGCCGGTCAGTCCTTGGACCATCGACGAGTTCCAGTTTGCCCACCAGATCATCCCGTCGCTGTACCTGTCGGGTGATTTCGTTGACTACTTTCGGGTCGACGAGCGTCGGGTAGCTTTCTACCTGGCGGATGTTTCCGGTCATGGCGCCTCTTCAGCCTTCGTCACCGTGCTGTTGAAATTCATGACCACGCGCCTGCTGTTCGAATCCAAGCGCAATGGCACGTTGCCAGAATTCAAGCCTTCAGAGGTACTTGGTCATATCAACCGAGGCCTGATCAGTTGTAAGCTGGGTAAACACGTCACAATGGTCGGTGGTGTCATCGACGAGGAGACAGGTTTGTTGACCTATAGCATCGGCGGTCATCTGCCGTTGCCTGTGTTGTACACGCCAGACAGTGTTCGTTATCTGGAAGGGCGTGGTCTGCCGGTGGGCCTCTTCAATGAAGCCACCTACGAAGACCACGTGATGGAATTGCCTCCGACGTTCAGCCTGACGCTGATGTCTGATGGCATTCTGGACCTTTTGCCAGAACCCACACTCAAAGAGAAAGAAGCGGCGTTGCCCCAACGGGTCAAGGCTGCGGGCGGCACCCTGGATGGGCTGCGGCAGGTTTTTGGATTGGCCACGCTAGGGGAGATGCCGGATGATATCGCCCTGTTGGTGTTGAGCAGGAATCTTTAATGAGTACCGGTAGAATCCAGTTCGCCGAGCAGGACGGCACCTTCGTCCTGAAGTTCGTCGGTGAAGTTCGCCTGACCCTGTGTTCGGCGTTGGATGCGACTATTGAGCGGATCTTCACGGCGTTGAACTTCAACGCGATCGTGATCGACCTGACCGAAACCCGTAGCATCGACAGCACCACGTTGGGCCTGCTGGCCAAACTGTCGATCCTGTCGCGGCAGAAGGTCGGCTTGCTGCCGACCGTCGTCACCACCCACGAAGACATCACCCGTCTGCTGCAGTCCATGGGCTTCGAGCAAGTGTTCAACATCGTTGACCGCCCGATCCCATGCCCTGAGTGCCTGACCGACCTGCCAGACCAGGATCAGTCCGAAGAAGTGGTGCGGATCAAAGTGCTCGAAGCACACAAGATCCTCATGGGCCTGAACGACTCCAATCGTGAAGCGTTTCATGATCTGGTAAATGCGCTGGAGCGGCATTGATCCCAAGCCATCCGCTGGCCTGTGGCGAGGGAGCTTGCTCCCGCTGGGCTGCGAAGCGGCCCTAAAACCATTCACCTGGTGGTGTCAGTCAGACCCCAGTCAACCGGATTACGACTGCTACGCAGCCGAGCGGGAGCAAGCTCCCTCACCACAGGTCCTCATCGCGACATAACCAGCCAAATACAAAAAAGGGCGAGCCCGTGAGGGTTCGCCCTTTTTGCATTGCGTCGAAACTAGATCACAGCTTGGCTTGCAGCAACGCCTCAAGCTTTTCCTGGTCACGGGCGAACTGACGAATACCTTCGGCCAGTTTCTCGGTCGCCATCGCATCTTCGTTGGACAACCAACGGAACTGCGCTTCATTCAGGCTCAGACGTGCTTCGCCGGCATGCCCTGGCGCCAGTTTGCGCTCCAGCTTGCCGTTGTCCGCCGCCAGTTTCTCCAGCAGATCCGGGCTGATGGTCAGGCGATCGCAACCTGCCAGTTGCTCGATCTGATTCAGATTGCGGAAGCTTGCGCCCATGACCACGGTTTTGTAGTCATTGGCCTTGTAGTAGTTGTAGATGCGGGTTACCGACTGCACGCCCGGATCATCCGCGCCGGTGTAGTCGTTGCCGTTGGCCTTCTTGTACCAGTCGTAGATGCGGCCCACGAACGGCGAAATCAGGAACACGCCCGCGTCAGCGCAAGCGGCGGCCTGAGCGAAGGAGAACAGCAGGGTCAGGTTGGTCTGGATGCCTTCCTTTTCCAGGATCTCGGCGGCACGGATGCCTTCCCAGGTGGAGGCGATCTTGATCAGTACGCGGTCACGGCCGATGCCGGCCTTGTCGTACAGCTCGATCAGACGGTGCGCGCGCTTCAATACGGCGTCAGTGTCGAACGAAAGACGTGCATCCACTTCGGTGGAAATACGGCCTGGGACCACTTTCAGGATTTCTTGCCCTACCGCGACGCCAAAACGGTCGCTGGCCAGGCCGACGTCGCCCTTGCAGTCATGAACGCAAGCGTTCAGCAGCTCGGCGTAACCGGAAATGGCCGCCGCTTTGAGCAGCAGGGAAGGGTTGGTGGTAGCGTCCACGGGTTTAACGCGAGCGATAGCTTCGAAGTCGCCGGTATCGGCAACGACGGTGGTGATTTGTTTGAGTTGTTCCAGCTTGGAAGTCATGGGCGTGCTCTGTCCTATGGGTCTGATGACATTACCCGAGCGCTGACAGCCACTCAAGGGCGGGTGTGCGTATCGATGGCCCCAATGGCAACAACCTGAAAACAGGCGTTTGAATGGCGGGGCGTGGTATCGGTAAATACGATGCCAAATCGGGGCACAGGTTCAAAGCAACTGACCGTTAACGTGGCCTACTGCGCATTAAGCAGGGTCTGGACCGCCAACTGTGCCGGCTTTGGCTGACCATCTGACGTCTGCAGGCCGAAGTTTCTCTCTCGGTCATTCCCGCCCGATTCACTGTTTTTCCATTCATAAACCGACGTCAGCGGGATTTTCAGTTTTTCGACATCGGAAATGAAGGTGCTGACCTTGCTGGCTTGCCCATCGACCCCGCCGTTGGAGCTGAGCGCCGACACGCCCCACTCGCTGATAACCCCGGGCAAATGGAAATTCTGCTGAATAAACGCCTGGGCGGTACTGATCTGCGTGCCGGTCAGGCCATAGGGATGATAGGAAATCGCGCTCAGGCATTTGGGGTATTCACTGACAATCCGGTTCAGCGCCACTGTCGACGCGGAGCCCGCACTCGGCGCTTTCGAGAAACCGAAGCCGATCAGCGGTGTGGTGTGGGCTTTCGATCCGAGGGATTGGCACATCGCGCTCATGAACGGCACGAACGTCGTCTCGAAGCTGCCGGTCGGCCAATACTTTTCCAGGTCCGGCTCATTCCAGATTTCAATCGCCACCAATTGCGTGCGGTAGGACTGTTCCAGGGCGACTACCGACTGGGCGAACTGCGTTCCGGCCGCCGCCAGTTCGCCGGCATTACCGGGCGCGTCCGTCAGGGCTTCGGTTGAGCGAATGGTCATCAGCACCGGTAATCCGGCGGCTTTGGCGACGGCGAACGCGTCGCTGATCTGTTTTTGATACGCCGCGCCGCCGAGGCTGTCCGTCCACACGCCAAAACGCACAAAGCCGAAGCCCGCTGTTTTGATCTGCGCGGCGTCGGCGGGGGTGAATGTCTGGATCTTCACCTGGACGCCGAAAGTCTTGTCGGCGTTCAGGACGGGAAACAGTGTGCTGGCGTGAACCTGACTACTGAGTATCAGCAGCGTCGAAGCGGCAAGACATTTGAAAGGTGCTGAGCTCATGGCGGGTTTCCTCACGTCGGGCTGGAAATAACATTGTTTATTGGTTTTTCGACGCTATTAGTTCGATGGCGAAAAGGCTGCTAAGTGCACGACTGTTATGTTTTGTCGGATAAGCATTGTTAGAAAACGTTCGTTATTTTTGGTCCGGCTATTGTGGTTGGGCGGCGTTTGGCTGCCGTGGTACTTAATACGCTTGTATTTACAAGGTTGATCCGTTTCTGAGTGCGGGATGAACCCGTGGGTTCATTTGAATCCCCACTACGCATTGGTTGATTCGACATTACACGGGAAGCGTTGCCTTGTTCAGAAAGATCCTTGTCGTCTGCGTGGGCAATATTTGCCGAAGCCCCACCGCAGAACTGCTGCTGCGTAATGCGCTGGCGTCTTCAACCATCGCCGTCACCTCGGCGGGCCTGAGCGCGCGCGTTGGCGAAGCCATGGAACCCGCGGCGCGCCAGGTGCTGGAAGCCCACGGGCATTGCGCCGAAGGCTTCAAGGCGCGGCAAATCACCCCGGACATCGTCAATGAATCAGACCTGATTCTGGTCATGGAAAAACAGCATGTAAACCAAGTGCTGAAGATTGCATCGCACGCCAGGGGCAAAGTGTTTCTTCTCGGCAAGTGGCAGAGTGAGCGAGAAATACAGGACCCGTATCGTCAAGGAAGAGCAGCTTTTATTCATGCCCATGCATTGATTGAAGATGCTGTTTGCTCATGGGCGCAGCGCCTTGGGCATTGATGAATAATTTTCAGATCAGTAAATGGTAAGAACTCACTTATGCAGTTACCGTCAGTAGTCGGCACCCGGGACAACGAACGAGATGATATTGATCTTCTCGGTATATTCGGCAGTTTAATTGACCAGAAATGGTTAATCGGCGCGCTCACCGGAGCATTTATGCTGACCGGCGTGGCCTATGCGATTTTGGCGACGCCGGTGTACCTGGCGAACGCCGTGGTCCAGGTCGAACCGAAAAAGAACGACATGCTCGGTTTCTCCGACCTCAACAGCATGCTCAATGGGCAATCGCCGTCGGTGACCGAGATCGGCATCATCAAGTCCCGCGCGGTGATCGGCAAAACCGTCGACGACCTGCACCTGGATATCGACGTCACGCCCAACACCTTCCCGGTCATTGGCGGTTTTCTGGCCCGACGCTACAAGGGCGACGCTGTTGCGCCACCGCGTTTCGGCCTGAACAGTTACGCCTGGGGCGGTGAGCGCCTGGACATCGCACAGCTCAACTTGCCGGAAGAACTGTTGGGCAAGAAGCTGACGCTGGTGGCCGGCGAGCAGCAACGATTCCAGCTGTTCGATGACAACGACAATCTGTTGGTGAACGGTGTCGTCGGCGAAGCCTTCGCGCAAAACGGCATCGAGGGGCGGATCGCCGATCTGGCAGCCAATCCCGGCACGCGTTTCCAAGTGGTGCGCAGCCCAAGAATCGTCACCATCCTCGATTATCAGGATGACCTGGACGTGTCCGAGCAAGGCAAGGAGTCGGGCATAATTCGCCTGGCCCTGGCCAGCCCTGACTACGCCCAAGCGGTGAAGATCCTCAATAAAGTCGCCTCGTTGTATGTACAGCAAAACGTCGAGCGCACCTCGGCCGAAGCGGCGCAAAGCCTGGACTTTCTGCAAGCTCAACTGCCGCAGGTCAAGAACGACCTGATCAAGGCCAGCGATGCGCTCAACGGTTACCAAACCCGTGGCAAGACGGTCAACATTTCCCTCGAAACCCAATCGGTGCTGGAACAGATCGTCACCCTCGACACGCGCATTTCCGAGTTGAAGCTGCAACAGGCGGAGCTTGATCGCAAGTTCACCAAACAGCATCCGGTCTATCGCGCCCTGATGGCGCAGATCGGCGAATTGACTCGTCAGCAGAAGAGTCTGGAGAGCAAAGTCCAGGACCTGCCCGCCACCCAGCAGGAGTTGCTAAACCTGACCCGCGACGTGGAAGTCGCGTCGCAGATCTACACGCAACTGCTGAACAAATCCCAGGAGCTCGACATCGTTCGGGCCGGCGCAGTGGGCAATGCGCGGCTGATCGATGCGGCGGATGTCGACAAGACCACTCCGGTGAAACCGCGTAAGGCACTGATCGTGCTGATCGCGACCTTCCTCGGGGCATTTGTCGGTGTGGCGCTGGTGCTGGTGCGCAAATCCCTGAGTCGCGGCCTGGAAGGGCCGGAAGCCATTGAGCAACTCGGGCTGCCGGTGTATGCATCGATTCCCTACAGCGCGTTGCAACAGGAAGAGGACAGTAAAAAGCTGCGCCTGAGTGACGAGTCGCGGCGCCAGGCATTCCTGTTGGCCCTGCGCAATCCGACCGACCTGTCGATCGAGTCGATCCGCAGCTTGCGCACTTGCCTGCACTTCGCCGGGCTGGACTCGACCAATAACCGCATCATGATTTCCGGTCCGAGCCCGCAGGTCGGCAAAACTTTCGTCTCGTCCAACCTCGCCGCCGTCATGGCGCAAAGCGGTCAAAAAGTTGTGCTGATCGATGCCGACATGCGCAAGGGGCATCTGCACAAGACGCTCAACACGCCGATCAGCAATGGCTTGTCGGACCTGCTGGTCAAGCGTTGCAGCCTGGAGCAGGGCATCCACGAAACCGAGGTCGAGAACCTGCACTTCATCAGCCGCGGACAGGTCCCGCCTAACCCTTCAGAGCTGTTGATGCACGCGAACTTCCGCGAGCTGCTGGCACAACTCAGCGAGCTGTATGACGTGGTGATCATCGATACGCCACCGCTGCTGGCGGTGACCGACGCCGCGATCGTCGGGCGTGAAGCCGCGATCAGCCTGATCGTCACCCGCTTCGGCGTGAACCCCGCCAAAGAAATCGAACTGACGATTCGTCGATTTTCCCAGAACGGCATCCAGTTGAAAGGCGCTGTGTTCAACGGCGTCGAGAAGCGTGCGTCGAGCTATTACGGCAACGGCGGCTACGGCAATTACAACTACGAGTATGCGTCCGACAAGGCTTGATTCGGCATTGGCGTTACCTGAATGGAAATGGGTGGATTGTGAAAAAAATACTGCATGTGGCCGAAACGATTAAGGGTGGCGTGGCGACCGTTATTCGCACGATATCGGCGCCCCCCGAGGGCCAGGCTGCGAACTATGAGCTGGTGTATCTGATCCCGTTCGATCAGCGAAAAGAGCTGCACGGCATTGAAGAAAAACAGATCCGCACCTTCGACCGGACCAAGCGTGATGTGCGCTCGCTGCTGCGATTCGCCTGGCAACTGGGCCGTTTGATCTTCAAGGAAAAACCCGATGTGGTGCATTTGCACAGCACCTTTTCCGGGGTGATTGGCCGTTGCGTGTGCGTACTTTTACGGCCGTGGCGGTCACCGAAAATTGTCTACTGCCCGCATGCCTTTTCATTTTTGATGGAGAGTTCGCCGGCCAAGCAGAAGGTCTATTCGCTGATCGAGCGGCTGTTGCAGAAGGTCACGGACGTGATCATTTGCGTCAGCCAGTACGAACTGGATAAAGCAGCGCGATTCGGTATCGAGCGGCGGCGCATGAAACTGATCTACAACGGCATTCCCTACAAAGACGATGAGCCGAAGACCTCCGGTCAGGCGCCGATCCATCTGCTGTTTGTCGGGCGGCTCGACTATCAGAAGGGCTTCGATGTGTTGCTCAAGGCGTTTGCCGGCGTAAAGCGCACCGATCTGAAACTCACTGTGGTCGGGAGTGCGGTCAACGAGGACAGCGTCGATTGCCCGGAAATGGACGGAGTCGAGTACGTGCCGTGGGTGACACCGGCCGAGGTGAATGCGCTGTATCAGGCGGCTGACGCGCTGATCGTGCCGAGTCGCTGGGAAGGCTTTGCCATGGTGCCGCTCGAAGGCATGGCCATGGGGCTGCCGGTGATTGCCAGTGACTGCACGTCCTTGCCCGAACTGGTCACCCACGGCGTGACGGGCTACGTGTTTCCCTCCGGCGATCATCAGGCACTCACCAGGCTGCTGGTGAACATCCAGAAGCCCGGCTTGCTGGCGCTCGGCGTTCAGGGGCGCGAAAAGGTCCGTGAGCGCTTCAGTGCCACGTTGATGATCAAGCAGACCTACGACGCCTATTCCGCTTCCTCTTATTAAGTAGATATCAGCTTATGAACGTAACGATTTTGCATGGCTACAGCGCCTCCAACTCCGGTGATGGCCTGCTCGTGGACCTGGCCATCGCCCTGGTGCTGCGAAACTTTGGTGCCGACACCTCGATCAGCGTCGTGGCCTCGGACCCGAAATCCTTCCATTATTTGCCGTACCAGCGCCATGACGCGCCGGTGATGGCGGCCAAGGGTTTGGGACGGGTCAAGCAGGCGCTGTTCCTGAATCAGTCCTACGCAGGGCTTGCGGATGTATTGAAGTCGAGCGACCTGATCGTCGGGGTCGGCGGCGGTTACATGCGTTCCAAAAGCGCTTTCGAACATATCAAGTTGAAACTCGGGCACGCCAAGCAACTGGAAACCGCGATCCTGAGCAAAGTGCCGTCGGTGTACCTGCCGCAAAGCATCGGTCCGTTCCACGGTGACGGCGGCAAAATCGTCGAGCATTACGCCCAGGCCGACGCGGTGTTCGTGCGCGACAACCGCTCCTCGGAGCTGTTCGGCACCTATGAAAATGTCTACCGCGCGCCGGACCTGGCCGTGCAGGCGCTGGCAAGCAAGATTCTGCAGCAACCCAAGTTCACCCGTTGCGCACAAACCCCGGCGGTGGTCTGCGTAGTGCTGCGTAAACCGCCGGCGTGGAGCAAGGAAAAGAAGGCCGGTTACGTGGCCAACCTGAAGCTGTTGCTGCAGCGATTGAAGAACAAAAGCAAAGTGGTGTGCGCGGTGCAGAGCGCGGTGCGCGGCAACGATGACGGCGCGTTCTATCGCGAGTTGGGCATCACCGAAGACCTGCTGCCGTTGAAGGCAACGCTGGCCAAACACCAGCCGGATTTGGTGATTTCTGTGCGCTTGCACGGCGCCATCGAATCGCTGCTGGCGGGCGTTCCGGCGTTCCATATCAGCTATGAGCGCAAGGGCTTTGGCGCCTATCAGGACATGGGCGTGGAGGACTGGGTGATCAATGGCGGCGACATCAATGTCGACCGCATTATCGACACGGTTTACGCACCGAATGCCTTGTCGCGATTTGGCCAGAAGCTGACCGACACCTGCCGGGAAATCGAAGCCAAGACCCTGGTCATGGATGGGATCATCAAGGGCATCGTTCGATGATATTTCGGCTACTGCTCCGGGGCGGAGCGTTAGGCGCGAAGTTTCTGCTGGTGTTGGCCATCACCAATTACCTGGGCTACGACGCGCTGGGTTTTTACGGCGTGGTGGTGGCTGCCTCGTTGATTGCGTCGAAGTTCTACAGCGTCGGTTTCAGTTCCGAAATCAATCGGCTGATCAGCGTCGGTCGCAGTTCGCGCTGGGTGGTGGATAAGGTCCTGCTGTTGTACCTGGCCGTGGGCATCGTGTTGTCGCTGGCGACGGTCACGGTGTATTCGCTGTTCCAGGGGATCGAAGCGAGCGCCGCGCTGATCGTATGTGTAGCGCTGTTGCTGCTCACTGAGCACCTGTCGTTCGAAATCAATTCCTTCGTGTTTTCTGCGCAGAAAGCCACCTTGGGCGCGCTGCTGTTCTTCATCAAAACCGGCCTCTGGGCGCTGTTGGCCCTGGGCGGGATGATGCTCGGCTGGGTGACCGACATCGCCAGTGTGCTGTGGTTGTGGGTGGCGGCCAATGTGTCGGTGATGGTAGCCGGCTACTTGATTGTGGTGAACGTTCACCGTGGACGAGTGACTGCTGCGCTGACCACCGCTTCGGTGTGGAAAGCCGGGTTACCGTTTTACCTGGGCACCGGGCTGATCGCGTTGAGTCAGTACGCCGAGCGCTTTCTGATTATCGACCTTGAGCCCTACGCCAGCCTCGGCAAGTACGTCTACGCCTGGTCGGCGGCCAACACCTTGCAAGCGCTGTCCTACGCGGTGGTGGCGGTGGTGGGCATCCCGGTGCTCGCCAAGCGTTATCAGAACGATCAGCAACCGCTGAGCGTCCGCCAGTTGTTCGTCAATCAGTGGGTGACGCGCGCGCTGCTGCTGTCCGGCGCCGTGGCGCTGATGATTGTTGTGTTCTTCAACGTCGTGCTGGATTACGTGGCGACGACGGTGCCGCGTCCGGATAACGACCTGCTCGCGGTGCTGATTTTTTCCTTCGCCCTGCGCGCGGTTGGCGACATCGTCTGGGGCGGTTTGATCGCGTCTAAAAACAGTCGGGTATCACTCGCCAGCGCGGCGATTTGCCTGTTGGTTTCGCTGCCGGTCAGTTACCTGCTGATCAAGCACTATTCGATTTATGGTGCGGCCTGGGGCAATGTGTTTTCGATCAGCGTGCAGCTCGGCGTCATTGCTTTGCTGACGCGGTTTGCTCGCGTGAAGGTGGCCGCGTAATGGCGCTGAAACTGCCTTCCATCGAGTTTCGCGGCAGAAAACTCGACTCGTCTATCTCGTTCCTGATTCTGTTCAGTGGCTTGTTTTTGTCGGTAGCCATGCCGCTGCTGATGCACCGCGATCCGGGCCCCGATGCCATGACGTTGTGGTCGTCCTACGCCCGCGCCGACAACTGCAACTTCTGGAATCCGTTCTCGCCGGATCGCTCCTCCTACGAATGCTCGGCGTACCTGCTGCGACCCACCGGCATCAACCTGACCAATGCCTGGGCCTACGGGATGGCGTGCAATTTGTTCCTGACGGCAGTGCCGGTGCTGATGTTCCGGCGCATGCCGCTGACGATCTTTTTTACCCTGTGTTTGTGGGGCGTGGTGCGCTCGTTTTTCCTCGAAAACCTGACCAAGGAAATCATCGTTTCGGTGGCGATGATTTCGATTCTGCTGTTCTCGTTTTCCCGGCGGTATCGCGGCGGATTTTTCTGCTCGGCAGTGATTTACGGCGTGTTGATCCGGCCCTACTGGATTCTGTTTTCCCTGGCGTGGTTCGGCGTGTGTGTGATGAAGAAGTACGTGTCGCGGCTCACGTTTTTCCTGATGCTGTTCCTGTTCTACCTGGCCATCGCCACCGCGATTCAACTGGTAGTCGGTTATTCGGTGTCGTCGATTCGCGCCAGCAACAATGAGCTGCGCACGGCGGGCGAGGAGGGCTCGAAGTCGTTGATCGTGTCCTGGCTCAGCGGCGGCGACTTCGTGTCGCAAGCGCTGGACTCGATGATCATTTTCTTTCGCCTGTCGTTTCCCGTGGAGCTGATTTTGCTGTCCGGCCTGGGCCAGATCATCTTCGTGGTGTTGATGATGATGACGTCTTTGCTGATGTTCAAAATGATCACGTCCAGCGACTACAAGGGCGTGCGCATCGACACCAAGGTCAGAGAGCTGATCGCCATTCCCCTGTCCTTTTTGCTGGTGCAGGGGCTGTTCGAACCGGACTTCGGTTCCTTCGCGCGGCATTTTTCCATGGTGGTGCCGGTGCTGTTCATGGGCCTGGGTTTGCAGCTGCGCGCGAAGAAACCTGTGCCGGTTGAAGCAAGAATCCTGAGCTGAGGTTGTGCGTTATGTCGAGCAAGAAAAAGTCGCTGGAGATCGAAACCCTGCGCGGCCTGGCCTGCCTGTTGCTGGTGCTGTATCACGTGATCGGGCCGCTGGGAGGCGGCCTGAAAATAGACGTCGGATCGCCGTTCCGGGTGATCGCCGACTCGATGGTCTACGTGCGCATGCCGCTGTTCACCTTCATCTCGGGCTACATCTACTCCCTCTACAAAATTCGTGGCAATGACTTCCAGGCCTACGTGGCCGGCAAGGTTCGGCGGCTGATCGTGCCGTTGTTTTGCGTGGGTGTGCCGTTCTCGGTGCTGCAAGCGGTCGGTCCCGGAGTGAACAAAGAGGTGGGCGTGATTGATGCGCTGTTGTCGTTCTATGTGCCGGTCAACCACTTCTGGTTTTTGCAGGCGGTGTTCATCATCTTCATGTTTGTAGGGCTGCTGGAGTGGCGCGGACTGTTGCAGACGGTGACGCGTCAGTACCTGTTGCTGGCGTTCGCGGCGGCGGTTTTTCTGCTGCCGCCGTTTGCGGTGGACGCGTTCGGCATCAATGGCGCGGTCTATTTGTTGCCGTTTTTTGTGCTGGGGATGATTGGCCATGAAAAGGTTAGCGAGATCAGGCAAACGTTCCGGGTGATCGGGCCGTTGGTGTTCGTGTTGATCTCGCTGGTGCTGCTGTATGTGGCGACGGTGGATCGCGGGCTGATCGTGGATCGCCGTAGCCTGGTGGGTTTGCTGGTAGGGTGTGTGTCTTGCGTGGCGCTGCTGTCGAGTAACCTGCAGGCGCGATGGTTGATCTGGCTCGGTGGTTATTCCTACGGGATTTTCCTGTTTCATGTGCTGTTTGCCGCAGCTTCGCGCCTCGTGCTGGCGCGTCTGGGCGTGACGGCTGACAGTGTGCTGGTGCTCGGCGGCGTGACCTGTGGCTTGCTGGGGCCGGTGCTGTTGTCGAGCCTTTTCAGTCGGTTCAACTTCACCTCCGTGCTATTCCTGGGTGAGCGCGCCACCCGCAAAAAACCACCGATCATCGCAATGGCTAACCCGTAATGCTCCCCGTAGCAGCTGCCGAGCACCGCGAGGCTGCGTTCGGCGGCGAAGCCGTCGTAAAACCTGAGCGCGCGGTTTTCCTGAAACACCGCGTCGCTCGATCTCACGACGGCTTCGCCGCCGAACGCAGCCTCGCGGTGCTCGGCAGCTGCTACGAGAAGGGTGTTTAACCAACAATTGGCTGTCGCCGTGGTGACGGATAAGGAAGTGACGCATGTTTGCAGTTGATGAAGTGCGTCCCGCACCGGCTTCGGTGATCGAAGTGGGTGACGCTCGCGAACGCTTTGCGCAATGGCGCGAAGGCAAGGCGGGGAAGGTGTTGGCCATCTCGGTGATTGGCGACAGCTACAGCGCCGGGCAGGATTTTTACCTGAACAAGCTCGTCCAGCGGCTCACCCACGAGGCGGGTTTCGCCGGGCCGGGTTATGTCGGTTTCAACCATGGCGCGGCGCTTGGCGGCACTCACTACAAATACACCCGTGGCAGTGAAAAGTTTTTCGGCGGTGACTGGGACGTGTCCGGTCTTGGCCAGGCCAGTCCTGACAGCCGCACGATTACCGGCCAGCCCGGCGCTTATCTGGAGATCGATGCGCGCCCGACAGCCAGCGTTGACACGTCCATCGCCCAGGCGAAGTTGCTGTATCTCGGGGATGGGAAAGCCAGTGAGGTGCGCTACCGCTGGACGGCTTCAGACTCGTGGCATTCATTGCAGCTTGGCGGTTCGGGTGTCCAGGAGGTGCCGCTGCCTGGTGCGGCTGACACGGCTGATTGGGCGTTTCGACTCGAAGTGGTCAAAGGCGCGCCCACCCTGTTCGGCTTGTGGCTGAGCAATCGCGAGGGCGGCGTCAGGGTCTCCAAACTCGCAGCTTCCGGCGCGGCCTCCGCAGATTTTTATCACAGCGATGCCCAGTGGCAGACGCAATGGAAAGCCGTGGTGTCGAAGATTCCGGCGGACATTTACCTGATCATGCTGGGCGGTAATGACCAGGGCTTCGGCGTGAAACCCGAACAGTATCTGGCAAACATTCAAGGGCTGGTGCGGATGGTGCGCGAGATTCATCCGGCCGCGAGCATCAACCTGATCCTGCGCCAGGACACCACACGCTCAAGTGCCTATCCGATGTCGGCTTATGCGCAGGTGCTGGAGCCTTGGGCGCACAAGGAACATCTGGGTTACGCCAATATGCAATGTGCGTTCGGTGCCGACGTCAAACGCTATGCCTTGGGCGGACCTGCGCCGATGATCGGCCCGGACCGGATTCACCCGATCCCGGGAGCGGGAGGGCGGGTGATTGCGGATTATCTCTATCGTCTGATCGTTGGCGGGAATAAAGCGGTCTCGCCGCAGGACACCTGTGGGAGCGGGCTTGCTCGCGAAGGCGGCGTGTCAGCCAACATTGATGGTGACTGACACGGCCTCTTCGCGAGCAAGCCCGCTCCCACAGGTTCGGTGTCAGGCATCAGTCTTCAGAGCATGCCTTTCTCGAAGCGCTCCAACTGACTCAACAACTCCGCTGTCTTGAGTGGCATCAGCTGCGGATCACAGCGGGTTTCTACCGTAATCACGATCGCAGGATCGCTGCCAACAACACGCGCCCGAAATCGCCAGTCGCTGAAAATCACTTTCAGCCCGGCGCGTTCGTCGATATCCAGCGCCTGCTCGCCGTAAAGGTTTTTCAGGTAGGCGAGGAGGGCGTCAGGATCGCGAATGGGACGGCGGATTTCCCCTGACGAAGGAAACACCCCGATGCGTTCCACCATCAGCAGCGAGCCCAGCCAGGTCTCGGCCGGGGAGGGCAAAGACGGATTCAGTGACAACCAGGCCATCACCCCGACGTTGCCCTGTTCAATGTCTGCCGAGTTTTTTGCAATGTTCATAATGGCCTGCCTGATTGAAGAGTGAGCGACGGTTGAGAGCTTGCTCAGAGACCCTTGAGGTACAAGTGCTCGTAGCAGAAGTTGGTCGCGTCGAGATAACCCTCGGCACCGCCGCAATCGAAGCGCAGGCCGTCGAACTTGTAGGCCAGCACGCAACCGTTTTGCGCCTGCTTCATCAGCGCGTCGGTGATCTGGATCTCCCCACCTTTGCCTGGCTGGGTATCGGCGAGCAGATCAAAGATGTCAGGCGTCAGGATGTAGCGGCCGATGATCGCCAGGTTGGACGGTGCATCTTCCGGGTTGGGCTTTTCCACCATGCTGCTGACGCGGTAAACGTTATCGGCGATCAACTCGCCAGCGATCACACCGTACTTGTGCGTCTGGTCACGGGGCACTTCCTGAATGGCGACGATCGAGCAGCGGTATTTCTTGTAGAGCTGGATCATCTGGGCCAGCACGCTAGGGCCGTTCAGGTTCAGGCACAGGTCATCCGCCAGCGACACGGCGAAGGGTTCATCACCGATCAACGGGCGACCGCTGAGAATCGCGTGGCCCAGGCCCTTCATTTCGACTTGGCGGGTGTAGGAGAAGGTGCAGTTTTCGATCAGTTCGCGGGTGCCGGCGAGGAATTTCTCTTTGTCGGTGCCGCGAATCTGATGCTCCAGCTCATAGCTGATATCGAAATGATCTTCCAATGCGCGCTTGCCCCGACCAGTGACGAGGGCCATGTGTTGCAGGCCGGCGTCCCGTGCTTCTTCTACCGCGTACTGGATCAGCGGTTTGTTGACGATTGGCAGCATTTCCTTGGGCATGGCTTTGGTGGCCGGCAAGAAGCGCGTGCCATAACCCGCGGCGGGGAATAAACATTTACGAATCATAAAAATATCCTGGAAGTCATGGGCGCAGCTAAACAGTCATTGTATGTTTCACAATTAAGCGGCTACTTTAATACCTGACATAGGTTGTTAATGGCAATTATTGTCAGGTGTATAACAGCGTAATGTTATGAGTTGTCGGTCGACGGTTCGTTAGTTATTTTTCGTCGGTATCTGTTGATAGTGGTGAGCGTTTCAGAGTGCTAAATAAGTACCCGGTATGACTGTCTGGTCGAAGTAATTATTGATCGGCACACGTTATTGCGTACTTCACGACCCCACTATGGACCGCTCTATGAAGATTCTGGTAACGGGTGGCACCGGGTATATCGGTTCGCACACTACACTTGCGCTGCTTGAAGCGGGTTTTGAGGTGGTGGTGCTGGACAATCTTTCCAACAGTTCCGACGCTGCGCTGCATGCCGTGGAAGCCATCTGCGGCAGAAGTGCGCTGATGATTCACGGGGATGTCTGCGACCGAGCCTTGCTCGACCGGATTTTCCAGCAACACACGATTGATGCGGTCCTGCACTTCGCCGGGCTCAAGGCTGTCGGCGAAAGCGTGCGCAAGCCGCTGGAGTATTACGAAGCCAATGTCGGCGGCAGCATCACGCTGTGCCAGGCGATGGCCGCTGCCGGGGTGTTTCGCCTGGTGTTCAGCTCATCGGCCACGGTGTATGGCGCGCCGGAGCAGATGCCGATCCGCGAGGATTTCCCTACGGGCAATCCGACCAATCCCTACGGCCAATCCAAGCTGATCGTCGAGAACGTTTTGCGCGATCTGTGTGTGGCCGAGCCGCGCTGGAGCATTGCGCTGTTGCGCTACTTCAATCCGGTCGGCGCCCATGCCAGCGGCCACTTGGGCGAAGACCCGAATGGCATCCCGAATAACCTGGTGCCCTACATCAGCCAAGTGGCGGTGGGCAGCCTGAAAGAGTTGTCGATTTTCGGCGACGATTACCCCACGGCGGATGGCACCGGCGTACGCGACTACATCCACGTCGTGGACCTGGCGGACGGGCATCTCAAGGCCTTGCAGTCGATTTCCCAAACCACCGGCATCAACATCTGGAACCTCGGCACCGGTGACGGCTACAGCGTGATGCAGGTATTGCATGCGTTTGAGCAGGCGTCGGGGCGGCCGGTGCCGTATCGGATATTGCCGCGCCGCTCGGGTGATGTTGCCGAAAGCCTGGCCGACCCGTCCAAGGCTGCCCGTGAACTGGGCTGGAAGGCGACGCGCAGTTTGCAGCAAATGATGACTGACACTTGGCGTTGGCAATCGAATCATCCGAAGGGTTACCTCGGATAAGTAGTGATTGTGCCGAATGTTATAAACCGACAGGAATGTTAAGTAACGTCGGGAAATTAGGCTGGAGTTACTTCCGGCAAATCCGTAGATATAAGCCCTGCCGTTCGACATCTATCAATCAAGTTTGATTGTGGATGAGCAACGGATCTTGTTCGCACTTTTGCGGCTTGATCTTTCCACCTCTAACTGAATGCTGTGTTTCCTAACATAGCAGAACGTTAGAAAGGAGTTGATATGAAGAAAGTCATGGCAATTGCCCTGTTGTCGATGTTTGGCAACTGGGCGTCCGCGGCGGAAGCACCGCTGACACAAGCAACTAATGTCGCCGGTAACGTAGCCGCTTCCACAGCGCCTGCGGCCAGTACGGCGATGGTTGCGGGTGCAGTGGCCGCTTCCAACAGTGGTGGCAACGCCAATGGCGGAACCACCGGGACCACAGGGACTACCGGGACAACCGGCACCAGTAACTGAGTCTCTCTGCAGGTGTAATACAAGGTCGCCCGATGCAAGTCGGGTGACCTTGTTGGATTTGCCCTTGAATAGCGTAGTGCCATTATGAATCGTAGTTTTCCTTTTTTGTTGTTGGCCAGTATCGCTTTGCAAGGTTGTATGTTTTCCCCGGGGCAATACCTGAGCACCAGCGATATCACGCGCCAGGGCGCCAGTGAAAGCAGCCGCGTGGAGCTGATTCCGATCACGCCCAAGCTCATTGCGATGGACCGGGCCACGCAGAAACACACGTCGCTGCCGGCGGAATTGTTGGCGACGCCTGGCGAATACCGCATCGGCAACAACGATGTCCTGTACATCACGGTCTGGGACCATCCCGAGCTGACCGCACCTTCCGGCGCGCAACAGCAGATCGATGCCAATGGTCGCCTGGTGCGCTCCGACGGCACGCTGTATTACCCCTATATCAAGGAAGTCCAAGCTGCCGGTCGGACCATCCAGCAACTGCGCGCGGATATCTCCGAACGCCTGTCGGCGTTCATTGCCGATCCGCAAGTGGACGTCGCGGTGTTGCGCTTCGCCAGCCAGAAAGTCGTGGTGTCGGGGGCGGTTTCGAAGGCCGGTCCGCAACCGATTTCCACCAACCCGCTGAATGTTGTCGAAGCCCTCGGCACCGCCGGCATCGACCCGCAGAATGCGGATTTGTCCGGCCTGCTGCTGACGCGTAACGGGCGGGTCTATCCTCTGAATCTCGATGCACTCAATCAGCAGGATTCCGAGCTGCAGAACGTCTACCTCAAGGGGGGCGATCAGCTGTACCTGCCGTACAACGACAACAAGCGCATCTACGTCATGGGCGAAGTCAATCAGCCGCGCGCGCTGACCTTCAAGACCGGCACCATGAACCTGTCCGATGTCCTCGGCTCGGTCGGCGGCTTGAGCCAGACCACCTCCAACGGCAACGCCGTGTACGTGATTCGCGGGGTGGAAAACCTCGATGTGGAACCGGCGAAAATCTATCAGTTGCAAGCCGAGTCGCCGACCGCCATGGCGCTCGCCACGCACTTCAATGTTCGGCCCCAGGACATCGTCTACGTGGGCCCTGCCAACGTGACGCGCTGGAACCGCTTCATCAGCCAATTGGTGCCATCGGCGGCCATTCTCGGCGTGGGCGCTTCCTCGGCGAAGAACCTGAGTGAAGTCCGCGATAACGGCAAATAAGGTCAGGTCTGTGAAAACGTTGAATGTTGGCGTCGGCTTGATAGCGGCCGTGTTGTTGTGTGGCTGTAACCCGCTGATGACCGCGTCCTTGAGCAACTTCAAGGCAGCGGTGGTCGGCCCCGATGAGTTGGAAGTCACGCAAGCCGAAGTGGCCCGGGTCGAGTTTCCCCAGCTCACTTTGACCACGCCGTCCGGCTCCGGGGTGTTGGCGATGGTGCGTGAGCGCGGCGATCTGCAGTTCTGGGTCGCGTCCGGCAAACAGGTGTTGCTGCTGCGCGACGGACTCGCGGTGCGCAGCATCGGCCTGGGCGTCGAAGGCGATCTCGACGGCACGCGGCTGTCTGCCACTTCGCCGTTCAAGCAAGGCCTGCACACGCTGCCGGATGGCTACACCAGCCAGCGCTGGATCGATCTGTATCGAGGCAGCGAAACGGGCGTGATCCTGAACAGCCGCTTCTCGCGAAAATCCATGGAAACCCTCGACATCCTCAACAAGGAATACGCCGTGCTACGTGTCGATGAACAGATTGACGCCCCGGCCATAGGCCTGCGTGCGACAAATCGTTATTGGGTCGATCCGGTTGACGGTTTCATCTTGAAGAGTGAGCAACAACTGACCACGCGCCTGCGGGTCAAGATCGTGCAACTGACCCCAGAACGCAGGTTTGCCCGTTGAAGCGGCTGCGGTTTTTGTCGGCGTGCCTGCTGTTGATTTCCAGCGTGAGTCAGGCGGCGGTCACCGTTACCGGTGATGTGCAAATCCCCGGGCCGGTGGACCTGCCGCCAGGTGGACGATTGTCGGACGTGATCAGCGTCGCCGTGCCCAATGCCGAGAGCTACTGGCTGGCGGCGGCGTTGCTGCGTCAGTCGTTGCTGGAAGAACAGGCCCGGCTCAAGACCGGCGTGCTGTTCGACTTGCAGGTGTTGCAGCGTGAAGCCTTGATCTTCGACAGATCCGGCCGAGCCGAACTGGCGACACATCTGTACGAGCAAGTCAGCGCCATGCCGGTCACCGGGCGCCAGGTCACGGTGTTGGACCCGGTGGCGATCGAAGTCGGGTTCGCGCCTAACGTCCGTCTGGGCGACGGCGATCGCCTGATCTATCCGTTGCGCGTCGATGAAGTTGAAGTGCTCGGCGCCGTCGTCGAGCCCTGCCGGTTACCGCATGTCGTCGGGCAGGAGGCGCGGGATTACCTGCAATCCTGCGCAGCCCTGGACGATGCCGAGGCCGATTACCTGTGGCTGATCCAGCCGAATGGCGTCACCCGCCAGGTCGGCATCGCGCCGTGGAATCGTGAGAGCGGGCAGGTGCCTGCCGCTGGTAGCAAGATCCTGGTGCCGGTCAAGAACGATGATCTCGATCCGCCTATCCCTGAACTGAATCAGCAGTTGGCCGAATTTCTTGCCACGCAATTGGCTGAGGTGGTTCATTGAATTTACGTTTTGCAGCTGTGTTGTTATTGCCTTGTGGCCTGGTGCATGCCGAACCGCGCCTGACCCAGAATGATTTCGGCGGCGTTGGCTTGTGGCAGACACCCACCGCGCGGATGTCCCCTGCTGGTGAGTTGAGCGTGAACGCCAACCGCACCGAGCCCTATAGCCGTTATAGCGTGGCGCTGCAGCCGTTCGATTGGCTAGAAGGCGCGTTCCGCTATACCGCCATCACCAACCGTCCTTACGGCCCCGAATCGTTGAGCGGCAACCAGAGCTATAAGGATAAGGCGGTCGATCTCAAAGTCCGGCTATGGCAGGAAACCCACTGGGCGCCCGACGTGGCGCTGGGCTTCCGGGACATCGGCGGTACCGGCCTGTTCTCCAGTGAATTTCTGGTGGCCAACAAGCGCTATGACAATTTTGATTTCAGTGCCGGGATTGCCTGGGGTTACCTGGGCAATCGCGGCGACTTCGATAACCCGGCAGGCTGGCTCGATGATCGTTTCAAGACCCGGCCGAACATGGAAGGCACTGGCGACGTCAACGCGGGCGCCTATTTTCGCGGCAAGCCTTCGCTGTTTGGCGGCGTGACCTACCAGACACCTTGGGATCGGCTCAGCCTGAAGCTCGAGTACGAAGGCAACGACTACAAACACGAGCCCAAGGACAACGTGATCCAGCAGGACTCACCGATCAACCTCGGTGCCGTGTTCAAGGTGACTGATTCGCTGGACGTGAGTGCGGCGTGGGAGCGGGGCAACACCGCAATGTTCGGCCTGACTTTTCATACCAACTTCGTCAGCCGCAAGGCCCCGGCCAAGAGCTTCGATCCGCCGGCAGAGCCCTTGCCGGCGAAGGCTCCGACCGTTGCGATGGATCAGGTCAACTGGCCTGAAGTGTCGCGGCGCCTGCAGCAAAATGCCGGCTACAAGGTCGAGCGCATCAGCCAGCGCGGTTCCGAGTTGATCGTCTACGGCGAGCAGGGCCGCTATTTCCATTCGGCCAAAGCGGTCGGGCGTGCCAGCCGGATTCTGGACAACAGCGTCAACGCCGATATCGACTGGTTCACCCTGGTGAACAAGCGCTACGACCTGCCGCTGGAAGAAACCAGCGTACCTCGGCAGACCTTTCGCGAAGTGCTCAACAACGAGGAGCCGCTGCAAGCGTTGCACCGCACCACCGAGATCAACCCGGCGATGCCGCACAACGAAAAGACCCTCTACACCGAAGCCCGCGACCCCTTCAGCTACGGCGCCGGGCTGGGCTTCAAGCAGAACGTCGGCGGCCCTGACGGCTTTTTCTATCAGTTCAGTGCCGATGCGGACGCCGAATATCGTTTCAACCGCAACACCTGGTGGAGCGGCCTGATCAGCGCCAATCTGCTGAACAACTTCGACGGCTTCAAATACGACGCACCCAGTGGTTTGCCACGAGTTCGTACGGACTTGCGCCAGTACCTGACCACGTCTGAAGTCACCATGCCGCTGTTTCAGGTCAGCCACGCCGAGCAACTGGACAAAGACCTGTATGGCATGGTCTACGGCGGTTATCTGGAGTCAATGTTTGCCGGTGTTGGCGGCGAAGTGCTGTTTCGCCCGACGGGCCAGCGCTGGTCCGTCGGTGCGGATTTGAACTACGTGCGTCAGCGCGAATTCGACCAAGGCTTCGGCCTGCGGGACTACTCGGTTGTCACCGGGCATATCACCGGCTACACCGATTTGCCCTACGACACACTGGCGGCGGTCAGTGTCGGACGATATCTGGCGGGGGATTGGGGCACCACGATCGATCTCTCGCGGGAATTCTCCAACGGCGTGCGCTTTGGTGCCTGGGCGACGATCACCACTGCCACCGGTGCCGAATATGGCGAAGGTAGTTTCGATAAGGGCCTGTACCTCTCCATTCCGTTCGATGAATTGATGAGCATGTCGACCATGCGCCGCGCCAATCTGGTCTGGTCGCCACTGACCCGTGACGGCGGCGCGCGGCTCAATCGCAGCTTCCAGTTGCACTCGATGACCGACAGTCGCGACAACGACATGTTCTACCGCAACTTCGAGAAGATCACCGAGTAACGATCTTCACCGGACCCTGTGGGAGCGGGCTTGCTCGCGAAGGCGGTGTGTCAGTCAGTTTGTATGTTGACTGACACGGCCTCTTCGCGAGCAAGCCCGCTCCCACATTCGTTCGGGTTGGGCCCGGTCTTTCTGAACGACCCAAAACCCCTGTGGGAGCGGGCTTGCTCGCGAAGGCGGCTTGTCAGTCAATTTGTATGTTGACTGACACGGCCACTTCGCGAGCAAGCCCGCTCCCACATGGGGATTTGTGTATGGACGGTTATGATGAATAACTGCCACCGATTAATCCCAGCCACAAAAAAGGGGACTTTCGTCCCCTTGTGGTGCTGCTGTTTTCGACCGTTACGCCATCAATAGATGTCCTTCGAGAGCAAGGTAAAGGGTGTCTTCACCAGGATCTTCAGGTCCAGCCACAACGACCAGTTATTGATGTACTTGAGGTCGATCTCTACGCGTTTCTGCATCTTGTCGATGGTGTCAGTCTCGCCACGGCAACCATTGATTTGCGCGAGCCCGGTAATCCCTGGCTTGATTCGGTGACGAGCCATGTAGGCCAGAATCTTCCCCGAATAGTAGTTGTTGTGGGCGACCGCGTGAGGCCGTGGACCGACCAGGGCCATGTGCCCTTGCAGCACGTTGAACAGTTGCGGCAACTCATCCAGCGAAGTGCGGCGGATAAAGCGGCCGACGGCGGTGATGCGCGAATCGTTGCGGCTGGCCTGTTTCACTTCATGGTCGTCGTGGACGCGCATCGAGCGAAACTTCCAGACCTGAATCACCTTGCCGTTCCAGCCATGGCGGTCCTGCTTGAAGAACACTGGGCCGGGCGAACTGAGCTTCACGGCCAAGGCAAGCGCCGCCAGAACCGGACTCAGCAGAATGATCGCCAGCAGCGCCACGGCTTTTTCCACCAGGCTCTTGCTCAGCGCGGCGGTGGGCTGGCTGGTCAATGGGCTTTCATTCAAATAGATTGCCGGCAGACCGTCCACGACCCGCACCGAGTGATTAAGCAGCGTCAGGCTGTTCAAGTCCGGCACCCAGACCACATCGACATTGGCACCCAGCAAATCGACATACATGGCTTCGATTTTCGCCGCTTCGCTCAGCGGCAGGGTGATGTACAAGCGTCGGATGTCATGGAAGCTGATCAGCTCCAGAAGATCCTCCTGCACACCGACGATGTGCGGGGCATCCGGCTCCAACGGGGCAACGGCGCCGTTGCTGACCAGACCTACCAACGGCAGGTTTTCGACGCTGCTCAACTTCTTGGCCAGGCCCAACGCCAGTTCGCCAGTGCCGACGATCAGGGTCCGATGCTCGCTTTTACGTGAGCGCTGATAGTACTTGGAGAACCCGTGCAACGGCGCGTACAGCAGAGCCTGCCCGAGGAAACCGTACACCGCCCAACTGAGAATCACCTGCCGCGAAAACAGCTCATCGGCCTTGCAGATAAAAGCCATGCAGGCCAGTGCCGCCATGGTCATGGACCAGCCCATGAACAGGCGGCCCAACCCCGTCAGATAGCTGTCTCTTTTGCGGTAAACGCCGCTGAACGTGTAGGCCGGCACCGAGGCCAGTACGCTCAATGCCGCGCACACTCGGTAATAGAACTCCACCGCTCCGGTATGCTGTTCGGCGAGTACAAACAGCAATGTAACGACAAAGCCCTGCGCCAGCGCCCATTGGCCCCAAAAGGTAAGTCCCTTGAGGCCGGTATTTCGATTGATACGAAGTGTAAGATCCATGCGATATCCCCAAAATACGTCCATTCAGGTATCGACAGTCGCACCGCGAGTTGTTTAAGCAGGATTGTTATTGTTTTAACTAATGCCCTGAGACTAACAACGCCGAGAGGTCGAACTGTCGTCAGTCAATAGATTAAGTTATTGATGGGGAGGGCTGTCTGACGAGTTATAACAAGATGGCAAAGTGCCAACTTTTGAGCGGGAAAGTGCGGAGTGTTAGAAAAGGTCGAAATTTAGGAAGGGGTATCTGGAGCGAGGGAGTCACAAACAAAGTGCACTTTTTATTATTGTAATAGCACTGTCACATGTTTGTACAAAGTGGGTCAGGCGTGGTGCGCCTCCGAGACAACTTCCTGGATAAGGCAATAACCTCGATTTCTCACTGCCCGAAATAATCGCTCACCTTTGCTGGCGCTTTTGAACTTGTCCTGCAATCGACTCAAGCACATTTCCAGGCCGCGATATTGCTCTGGTTCCCGGCCGATACTTAGGATCAGATCATCCCGGCTGACGACACGATCTTCATGATGGAGCATCTTCTTGACGAGAGCAGCTTCGAGTCCAGTAAGGGCGATCTCGACGTTCTCTTTGACCAACACACTTTGATCATCGTCGAGTTGCCAGGCTTCGCTGTAAGCGTCGGTGTCCTCTGTTTCCCGGGGTGTTTCGCCGCGTTCAGCTTGATTGGGCAGCACAACGGGACGCGCCCCGGATTGTGCCGCCAGCCATTCCGCCTCGAGGGTAGCGAGTATGTTCTGGGTTTCATGTTCGATCGTGTGGGCGACATTTTTCCTTGTCCCACTGGGGTAGGTGAACTCCATCAGCACAGGTGCGGAAGAGGGCGGGGCAACACCTTCGATAAACATTTGTGCCTGGGATGTACCAAACGAGTTGAAACGCTCGCTGGACAGTATGGTCTCGAGCTCACGCTGGGAACTTATGCTGTGAGTCACGACAACAAAATATTTTCTGGGGAGGGTTGTACTTATTTCCACGTCGCTCTCCTAAAGTAGTCGCCAAAGTTTTGTTAAAGATGATCGGCAGGGGAGTAATAGCTCCCTTGAAAGTAATCAAAGGGCAGCGCCCGGGCCAATGAATGGCTCTCGATATGCTCTACTCGATCGGCAATAAACGAAATCTTGTTGTGGTGGGTCAGTGTCACCATGTGGTCATGGAGTCGATTGAAAAACTCAGGATCACTATTGAGTTTCAAACACTGGCCCAAGGATGAAATCGATACCTTGATGTAGTTGAACAGGTTCAGAGTATTGAAGCGTGTTAGTGCTTCCCTTTGGATGTTGTAGTCATCCAACGCGATTTCTATACCATGATCTTTCAAGTGATACATATGATAAATAATGTTTTTTTTATATTTGGAATCCACTTCCCAGAATGCACGCCCCTTGAGTGACACGACCAGTGTGTGGCCGAAATCGCGCAGGTTGTTGCCGAACTGGATCAGCTCGTTGGTCAGCGCAAAGCTGGCAAGGCCCGGTTCAGACAGACTGAGGAGTGTCCGGTTCAGATATTTTTCCGGTCTGTGCGAGCGGCGATCCTTCAGGGAGCAGGGCTCCCGGCGCAGGTGCACCGATGGTTCATTGCAGCGCTCACACAATTGGCCCGCCTGCGTCGTCCACGACGACGTAGCGGGAAGAGGGCCGGTGCTTATCTCACTGGCAAACGGGCGATCATCACGTGACAGGATCAGTTGCCGGGTGAGATAGCGATACGGGGCCTTTGCGGGGGAAATACCTCCAGTCGCATTCATGCAACAACTCCTTTCCATAGGTAAATCAGGCGGTCGAGATCAGACCCCTCATCAAACGGTATCCATACCCGCGAATGCTTTGAATCGCATTGGTGCCATACATGCTTTTGATTTTTCCGCGAAGACGACTGATGGACTTCTCCAAAGCCCTGGGGTCGTAAAAATTGGTGTTCAGCCCCATGATTCGGGCGATTTCATCGTGACTTAATATGTGGTTACTGGTTTGCGCAAATGCCTCCAGAATTTTCATTTCTGCAAACGAAATCTCCAGCTTCTTGCGTGTGCCCATCAGGCATATACGCGTCGGGTCCAACACCAGATTGACGTCCCGTTGCCACTCTTCACTGTTGAAGAATTCGGACAAAAACGCAGTGCTTTCGTCCGACAATGTATTGATCTTGATACAGCAGTCGGCGCCAGCAAGATAAAACTTCATCTTGTTATAGGTGCCGCGTCCCGTGATAACGGCACATATGAGTGGGTTCAAGTTGGTAGAACGAAGATTTTCCACCAATGCCAGGCTCTCATCGAGTGCATGAGGGCTGTCAATAATGATGAAGATAGCCCGATACAAATCCGGGTGTTCATTCTTCTTATGTAAATTAGTGTAAGCGCTAGCATCAAGAGCTATATCGGATTGCACGTGCCTTGCGACTAACGCTCTAAAATTTTCAGCCACGCTGCGGGTACGACCCAAGGTGAGAACACCGGGTTCCTCATTTGTCGCGCGCTGGCTTCTAGTCGCTAATTTCCCTGTAAGCATCATGCTTTTTGACTCGAATGGGTGCTGACATCAGGATGTTAAAGCACCGGTTCTCATCTGTGACTGACAATTGGTAACATTCAAAACGCATTTTCAGGCGTTGCGAGCGAGTTTTCTAACATAAACAATCTTTTAATTGCTTCTTGTGATCAGCTGAACTAACGAAATGGCGTCTCAGCGTGATGGCCATATGCAATAGTGCCACTATTTTTAGCCGATGGCGATTCGTTTTTGCCTCTAAAAGGCCATCACGGTCTTGAGTGGTGATTACGGGGAATTAGCCCTTAAATAAGATGAATATGTGTGCTGCATCACGTTTTGCTCGGGTGGGATTCTTCTCTCTATACCGACGGTTCCGATAGTCCGTTAGCCGGACGATTACTAACAATACTTGAGGCGGTGGTTTGATAAGACCTACTATTCGCCCAAGCTTTTAATTATTTAGTAGGCGTTAAGTGCGAGTCTGCTGCTTAGTTATTTAATAACTAGATACGGTTAATGGGCGTTCAATAAGAATAGCCTAGCGGAGGATTTATGGAGTTTTTGACGTTTATACAAGTACTGGTGTTGGGCGCAGTAGAAGGGCTGACAGAGTTCTTGCCTATTTCCAGTACGGGCCACCAGATTATTGTTGCAGACTTGTTGGGCTTTGGTGGTGAACGCGCCATGGCGTTTAACATCATTATTCAACTGGGCGCCATTTTGGCCGTGGTCTGGGAGTTTCGTCCAAAAATATTCGAGATTGTCAAAGGCCTGCCAACCCAACTTAAGGCGCAACGTTTTACGTTGAACCTGTTAATCGGTTTTCTTCCAGCGGTTATTCTGGGCGTACTGTTTGCCGATAACATTCATGAGTACTTGTTCAATCCAATTACCGTCGCTGTCGCTCTGGTAGTGGGCGGAGTCGTCATGTTGTGGGCGGAGCAGCGGGAGCACGTGGTGCACGTCGAGCATGTGGATGACATGCGCTGGCCGGATGCGTTGAAGGTAGGTTTCGCGCAGTGCCTGGCGATGATCCCGGGCACGTCCCGATCAGGCTCGACCATCATCGGCGGATTGCTGTTTGGGCTGTCGCGCAAGGCCGCGACCGAGTACTCGTTTTTTCTGGCGATGCCCACGATGGTCGGCGCCGCTGTGTATTCCGGCTACAAGTACCGCGACCTGTTCCAGGCTAGCGACCTGCCGGTATTTGCCTTGGGTTTTGTCACCGCGTTCATCTTCGCGATGATCGCCGTGCGCGGTTTGCTCAAGTTCATCGCCAGCCACAGCTACGCGGTCTTCGCCTGGTACCGGATTGGCTTCGGCTTATTGATTCTGGCGACCTGGCTATTCGGCTGGGTGAACTGGACGGCAGCCACAGCGGCCTGACCGTCCTTAATAGAAGAGAGGGGTTAGCGCCCCTCAAGCAACTCCGCTGCCTGATCCAGTAGCACCAAAGGCTCTTTCGCCTTGTGGATATCCACCGACAACAACTGCCGAAACTTGCGCGCCCCCGGAAACCCGGTGCCCAGCCCCAGCACATGCCGGGTGATATGGTGCATCGAACCGCCGGCATCAATGTGCGCCGCAATATAAGGCCGCAACTGCGCCAGCGCCTCGGCCCGAGTAATCACCGGCGCCGTGCTGCCGAACAACTGCTGATCCACCTCAGCCATCACATAAGGATTGTGATACGCCTCGCGACCCAACATCACACCGTCGAACGTCTGCAAATGCTCGTGGCAAGCTTCGAGCGTCTTGATCCCGCCGTTGAGAATAATCTCCAGCTCCGGAAAATCCTTCTTCAACTGCGCCGCCACGTCATACCGCAAAGGCGGAATGTCCCGATTCTCCTTCGGCGACAACCCCTCCAAAATCGCAATCCGCGCATGCACCGTAAAACTCGTGCACCCCGCATCCCGAACCGTACCGACGAAATCACACAACTGCTCGTAACTGTCCCGCCCGTTAATCCCGATCCGATGCTTCACCGTCACCGGAATCGACACCGCATCGCGCATCGCCTTCACACAATCCGCCACCAACTGCGGATGCCCCATCAACACCGCACCGATCATATTGTTCTGAACACGATCGCTCGGGCAGCCGACGTTGAGGTTCACCTCGTCGTAACCGTGCTCCTGCGCCATGCGGGCGCAGGCGGCCAGGTCGAGCGGAACACTGCCACCGAGTTGCAGGGCGAGCGGGTGTTCGGCTTCGTTGTGGCGTAGGAAGCGGTCGTGATCACCGTTGAGCAGTGCGCCAGTGGTGACCATCTCGGTGTAGAGGAGGGCGTGTTTGGATAGGAGGCGTAGGAAGAAACGGCAGTGGCGGTCGGTCCAATCCATCATGGGCGCAACGCTAAACCGCCGAGACAGTGCAGAGCTTGTGTTCTGTGGGTTAATGACTGTTTTAGCTAGCATTTTTCTCTGCGCATTCTGGGCCGTTTTTGGGCGTTTTCAGACGTTTTTTAAAGGCCGGTGGTAAAATGTACCACTCACTTTCTCATTTGTACCACTGGAACGATGGCAACCATTAGAGCAAGAAAGAAGGCCGACGGATCGGTCAGTTATACGGTCCAGATCCGCCTTAAAAACAAAGGGGCAATAGTCTACCAAGAGTGCCAGACCTTCGCCCGGAAACAGGCTGCCCTGGCATGGGCTCGAAAACGCGAAACGGAGCTGGCTGAGCCCGGCGCGATTGAACGGGCAAACCGCAAGGGCGCGACGGTCAAGGAGATGATCGAGCGTTATTTGACTGAGATGGAGAAGGTCCGACCTTTGGGTAAGACCAAGCTCGCCACGCTTAAGGCTATCAGCGAATCGTACCTGGGCAAATTGAATGACCAGGACATCAACAGCCAGGTGCTGGTGGAGTACGCGCTGTGGCGCATGGGTGAAGAGGGCGGGAGCGTACAGGCGCAGACGGCAGGTAATGATCTGGCGCACCTGGGTGCGGTGCTGTCGATCGCTCGGCCCGCCTGGGGTTATGCGGTCGATCCGCACGCAATGACGGATGCCCGACGGGTCTTGAAAAAGCTGGGGTACAACATGAAAAGTCGCGAGCGCGACCGGCGACCCACTTTGGATGAACTCGACAAGCTACTCACGCACTTCGAGGGCATCCAAAAGCGTCGCCCCACGTCGATCAACATGCTCAAGATGACTGGATTCGCGTTGTTCTCAACACGCCGCCAGGAGGAAATTACGCGAATCCAGTGGACGGATCTCGATGAGGTGGGCCAGCGGATACTGGTGCGTGACATGAAAAACCCTGGCCAGAAGATCGGCAACGACGTTTGGTGCCATTTACCACCGGAGGCCTGGGCCATTCTTCAAACCATGCCGAAAGTGCTGCCGGAGATATTTCCTTACAGTGCCGAGTCGGTATCCACGTCATGGACCAGGGCTTGTCAGATACTTGATATCGAGAATCTGCACTTTCATGATCTGCGCCACGACGGCGTGAGCCGGTTGTTCGAAATGGACTGGGACATTCCTCGGGTAGCGAGTGTATCGGGGCATCGCGATTGGAACTCGATGCGGCGTTACACCCACCTACGCGGACGCGGTGACGCCTACGAAAACTGGAAATGGTTCGAGAAAATCCTACAGGCGCCCGTAAAGTTGGGCGCCAGGACACTGAGGTGAATTAGCTACTGCGTGGCGCGCTGTTTAGCTGATTGTTTTCTTTGACGGCGGCAGCGCGCTGAGCATCCAGGTATTCGGAAAGGTCTGTAATGTGAATGCCCTTTGCGCTCTTCTGACTTGATTCCATACGCGTAATGGGAATTTTGATTTGTCCAGCCCCCACCTTGCGCTGAAACATGTCCGTGGTGAGATGAGTGAAGTAATCCTGACAGACTCGCTCTAAGGGAATAACCACTTGACCGTTGTATTGGGCCATGAGGACAAATAACGTTTTCATAGTGTTGCTCCTACAAGTGGAAAAGTCTGAACAGTCGTGTCCTGCTTAGTCGATGAATGGCCTGCCAACAGTTGAGCTACAACGGCGCATTCGGCCGCATCAATGTCGCCAAGCTCCTTGGCAAAGCCGGTGAGGCATTCAAGGCGGATCCGCGCATCGTCGGTTTTCCGTATCTGGTATTCGAACAAAGCCGTGCCGACGATCCGAACAGCCATTAGATGCCGGGCGGACTGGGCGTCGATGTTGGTCAATGTGTTAGCCTTCGAATCACTGCTGCTTAGGTGCTGTGCTTGCATGGTGTTGCCCTCAGTGGTGGTTGATGTCGGGGAGGGCCAACTCCTCGACATCGCTTCTTTTTCTGTCAGTCCTGGCGGGCGAGGTGGATAACCAGGTCAACGAAATCAGGATTTTCCTCAGTGCACGCTTGCCACTCCAGTACGCTCAAAATCTGTTGTGGGTTGCACTCGTCTACCAGGATTTCACGCTGGCCAGCTGCGGCACGAACTTCCAGAATCTGCAGCAAACCATTCCCACCATATGCACCTGCCTGAATGATCGGATGGCTTTCGCCCATCCATTCCAAACGGTCCTGGATCTCCTGCAGCTTGCTCGTTTTGCCATCGCTGGCATTGCCCATAAAGACTTGGATTTGCATCGGAATAGCCTCCCTTACGCTTTGAAAACCCAGCACTTGACCGTCGTGGGACGACCTGGTGCCAGTGGTGTTTTGCTGTTCATCGCAGCGCGGACTGCGCTGTGTACCGCCTTGTTTGCTTCCTGGAATTTGTGGGATCGAGATTCCCTCAGCAGGTCGCGCAGGGTGGCCACATCGGCCAGCTTCTGTTTGTGCTCGGCGGCGCGCTCGCTGAATTCGTTGAGGTTGATCGCGATGACGCTTGGATCGCTGCTGTGGTCGACTACAGGATCTTCACTAAGCGATTCGAGGTAGTCGTAGACCTCCCAAAATTCAGCAACAGCCGGGTGGTCAGAGCTGATTGAGGCCTGGCGCTCGATCGCCATGCGGACGATCTGACGTTGGGTCGCTGCCACTTGCGGTTCGTCCAGTTTCAGGATCAATCGCAAGGCATCGAGCAGGGAAAGGAGCTGTGCGTGGTTCTTGCTGATCCGCTCTACGCGGATGTACCCGCGCAGGTCATAGCCGCAGCTGCTGCAGTTGCCTTGTTCGTTGGGATACTCTGTACCGCAAGCAAAGCAGTGGGTATGCAGGCGACGTAGCTTGGCTTCGTGTTCGGGCATGCGTTGGGCGAAAAGCTCAAGGACGGCGGACTCTTTGCCAACCGCTCGAATCAGAAAGTGGCTCAGCGTGCTTCCGTCCAGGGCGTTCAGCTTATCCGCCGCAACACGGCTTTTCGGGGTGACGGTCGGCCGGATGAAATGCAGTTTCACGATCCGGGTCATGATCGCCTCATGAGCGACAACCGCCGCGTTCTGGCTGATAGCGATCGTCCCGCGAAAAGGGGGTTCATAGGTTTCGTTGCCGGCAGTCTTCACACCTTTGGTGGCCAGGGTGCCGCCGCCGTAGAAGTCTTTGAGCTCGTCCCACTCGAACGTCTTGGCGTGGGATCGATCGTCGCCGTGACGATCAGCCTCAAGGAAAACGACCGGCATCCCGGACACCTGCCCCATCAGTCGTGATCGGCCAGCTTTCGTGGACTTCATCGGATCGAAGCCTTCATAACCTTCGCGGCCGAGCAGTTTCCATAGCAGGTTCAGCAGGGTTGTCTTGCCGGCGCCGGCCTCGCCAGTGGCCTCCAGAAAAGGAAACGACTGGTAACGTCCGCGGATCTGCTCGCAGAACAGCGAACCAAAAAAGAACACCAACGCCACCAGACCCTGAGCGCCGAAACACGTCCACAGCAACGGCAGCCATTCTTCGCTGAAGTCTTTTCCATCGCGCTGCAGCTTGATAGGCACGCCTTTCTGCAGCGTCTTCAGACGGAGTTTCCCGAACTCGAAATAGTCCTCGCTGTTGACCTTGTAGGAGACGCCATCTTTGATTGCGATATCGCCATAGACATAGCAGCCGTATTCCTTGCTGTAGCCCACGTAATCGATCGTCGAGACGGTTTTGATGCCGAACAGTTGATCCTTCATAAGCTTGTCCAGTTGTTGACCGCTCCCGGTGTACATGGCGCCAGCGGCCATACCGAGTAGTCGTTTTTTGAATTCGCTGGCAGCAGAAAGCTGACCGCTGGTGAAGGTGTTCTTCACGCTTTCGGAGTCGTGCGGGAAATCAACGCGCAGGTAGTACCAGGACTCGTCCGTGACTTCGTTGCGCTGGAAATACAAAGCTTGTGGGTAGCAGTTGGCGATCTCGACGACGCTGCCCGACTGCTGCAGCGCTTTCTCGCGCTGCTGTGATTGATTGAGCAGCTGGTCGTCGTGGTTTTCGCTGTCCTCGATGTCCTGCATCGCCCGATTGAATTTCTCCATGTCCAACTTGAACCAGTACAGGCGGCTACCGAAGCCCAGGTGGAATTCCCCGCGCTTGTTCCAGTCGTACATCAGCAGCGCTTTCTCGGCCGCGCTCTCAGCCAGCAGCAGGGCGCCCTGGTGGCGTGCTTGTTTAAGATCAGCAGTGACCTGGTCGGCTCGTTCGCTTTCGTCTTCGATGAAACCCCAGCGCTGATGCAGGTCGTTCCAGTCGGTCTTCCGGCCGTCACGGAGTGGGATCTGTGCAGCCTCGCAGACGAACCCCAGAGCTCGCGCCTGCTTCGCCCATCGCTTGGTGTAGGCGTGGGCACCAGATTCGTTATCGAGCGCCCAAACCAGCTTGGGCAGCTTCCCGTCTCGGTTACGGGCGAGCGCTCGCAGCGACTCCTCGGGGAAGGCATTGGAGGACATGGCCGATACGGCGACGATGTCGTTGTGGACCAGGGCGATGGCGTCAAAAATGCCCTCGACAATCCAGATCTCTTTAGCTTCCAGCAGATCCACACAGGGCGGGCACCACCAGACGCCGCGATAGCTGTCCTTCGATTTGAACCGGGCCTTCATCTTTCCGAAGCGATACGGCTTATCGATCAGGCGTTCCCACCAGCCTCCTTTCTCCAGGGCAAAGCGAACGGTGGCGCTGCCGGCATTGTGTTCGCCGGAGTAGAAGCTCTCCTGGGTGAACCAGCCTTGAATCAGCTCGATCCGAAAGCCCCGGGCAAACTCCAGATAGGCGCGGGCGGTTGCATTCGGGTGTTGATCGGTTGCCGGCGCTCGCTTGCTCCAGTCTTCAAACAGGTCGTCGTACAGCTCCTTCACATGCAGGGAGTGAGCGCACTTTTCAGGCCTGCCGCAGATCACCAGCCACGGCGCCGAGTGACGCGTGTACAAGGTTTTCTGACGGCACTTCGGACAGGTGCCTCCGCGCATGTAGTCGGTGTTTGCCCGATGCTTAAGCCCGTAATCTCGTTTTAGGCGCTCGATTACGTCGCCGCGCAGGTCGTCTTTCATGGGTTACTTCGCTTTCTTGAGGCAGAGGGTGAGGGCACCGATCAGGTGTTTCTGAGCGGCCATCACAGGGCTGTTGGCGAGGATCGATCCGTGGCGCAAGCCATCGGGAATCAGGCGGTACTGGTCTGCGTACCAGAGTTCGTTGAGGCTGAGACGGTACTGCTCGCGCAAGTTGGCCAAGAGCGCTTGAGCCTGGTCAGGCGTCAGTTTTGCGTTGATGTTCATGGCGTTTTCCATCGTCAAACCTCAATTTCGGGCGCAGCTCACCCAAACCCACGACGGTGGGACAGGCGATTTATTGGGTGGGTATTACGAAGCGGTGACGCGGAAACGCCCGTTGTCCGGTGCGATCAGAATTCGTTCGTAGATCAGGCTGACCGGGATTGCCCAGGCGTTGCCCGTGGCGGTGTCGATGATGACGGTGTGGGTGGACGTGCTGCTGACAATGTCCAACCGCTGCCGATCGCTCACAGCTAACATTTCGCTGCTGGCCAGGTGAACCAATCGTTCGGCGTGCTGAGCTACGGCGTTGTAATCCGCGACTAGGTGCTGCACCGCACGTTGGAACAGTTGCTGATCGTCGCCAAGGTGTTCGCACTGATGCCGCTCGAGGAACGCAAAAGCCACGGCTTTGAGCATGTCTTGATACTCCTGTACTGCAGGCAGATTGTTCATTTGCCTTTCCCTGGTTTGGCGCGATACAGGTCGATGGCTGCCAGCACTTCAGCGTGACGTGCGGCCATGTGGAGGTTGTGAGCGTTGAGGATGCTTTCGGCTTCCTCTGCGTTGATCGAGCCGTCTTCCAGCGCGCGGGCAATGGCCTGGTCAACACAGCCGCGCTTCGCAGAAACCTGCACCGACCGGGCATACAGTTCAACGTTATCCAGTGTTTCAGGGTCGGCGACCGGTACGAATAACCCGCCGTACATCTGCGCCACATAGTTCGGGAAGTGACAGGTGCCGCGCTCTTGTTCCAGCACGTAGACCTGAGCATCACTCAGCGGACTGCAACCGGCATTCTCATAGGCGTGGTTATCGAACTTTTTGACTTTCATTCCCAAGCGAGCCGCAGCGCCTTCACGTCCATCGGGGTAGCTGCGAATGATCTCGCGCATAGCTGCTTTGCGCGTCTCTAGAACGGGGCTTTTCATCTTCTACTTTTCCCTGTTGGTCAGTGCCGTTACTGTTCGATAACGCCGTCTTTGATGCCGAGTAGTACGGCGGCGCGATGTGCCTCCCCACGGCGACCTTTGATCCTTCCGTTCAACAGGTCGCTGACTAAATTTTTGTTCAGTCCGTGCTTTCGACTGAACTCCGCGATACTCATTCCTCTGCGATCTAACGCCTCACGGGCTTGCTCGGTTGTAACGGTGGCGGGCATAGTGCGCACTCTGTTCAGTTGTGTTTACTTGTGTTTGTCTGTGGTGATTCTTGGTCAAAAAAATGATCAAGTCAATGGTGGTGACTAAAAAAATGCTCATAGCTGATCGAGTAGGTGAACGCCTAAGGGAAGAGCGCGACCGCCTAGGGTTGAATCAAACAGAGTTTGGAGTGCTTTTAGGAGTCAGTCGGGGGACACAAAAGAACTATGAGCTGGGAGCGAATTCGCTTGACCTTCGCTATGTCTCTGCGCTTGAAGAACAAGGTATTGATGCGGCTTATGTTCTGACTGGCCGCCGTTCCACGCCGATCGGTCAGCTGTTTACAGCGGAAGAAGAGGAACTGATAAATCAGTTCAGAAGCATTACGCCGTTCGATCAAGAAGCGATCCGTCGATTTCTGAAAGCGATGGCCGATGATGCTGCTCGTCAGCAGAATTAACTTGTAACAAAGCTTGTGCAGAAATCGTTAACCCCCTCGTTTCAAAGCCAGCCCCCGCCCCCGATAACGCCGATTCAGCAATGCACTTTATGGAGTCGTACGCATGTTGGATCGCATCAAAAAAGAACCCGTGTGTGGTGGGTACGCCGATTTTGAACGGCTCGACCTGACCATAGCGGAACGCCGTTTCATTGGCCTTTACCGGTCATTGGGTGAACAGGAGCGAGGTCAGCTTCACCGGCTTTTCGAGGTTCTTGCCACCAATCCTAAAGAGTCAGTCAACAGCTGATTCCCGATCGCTTAATCTCGATTTGGTGTAACCGATCGCCGACGCATCAGAGTCGGCGGTTTGCGCGTCACGCCACCGCCTGCGCGCCGAGTTGTTCGAACAACTCCCGCTGTTTCGCCCTGGGCATTTCCCTCAGTCGATCAAACAACAACCGGTCGAATGTCTGCGCCGATGGGCTCAGCGTGTGGGAGAACGTCAAGTGGGCCACCCATGTGTGCCCGCACAGGACGTCCAGGCACTGGCAGTAAAGCGTCACAAAGTCCGGCGACTGTGGCTTGCTATCCCGGATTAACCCCTTGTTCCCGCACTTACATGTCACTCGCATATGTCCCTCCCCAGGGCCGCTAATCGCCACCATGTTGCCACAATATTTAGTGGTTATCTCTTCTAGTAAGAGATCAAGCAGTGGTATCGACTGGTAGTTGTTGCTCTTTCCAGGTGAATCGCCTGTCATCGCGAAGCTTGTTATTCAGTTGGCTGAACAGCTGGCAGATCGGGCGGATTTCGTTGCTGGTGTACACGCGATCGATCTTCTCGATGTCGCCAAATCCGCCGTTGTTTTCCGGAATGATGCCGGCCAGGGCAGGGTTCATTCGCCACGCCGCGATAACGTCGTTACGTGTGATGTTTTTCACCTTCTCCAGCTCGTCTTTGGCCTGGAAGTCCCCCACGGGGATGATCTGAATCGCGTTTTCCTTGCCGTTGGGAATGTTGACAAACATCGAGCGGAAGTTACCCACACCCTTGCTGGCACTGATCTGTGCGCGCAGCTCCTCTTCGTCGTCCTCGGTCAGGTCCGGGTCATTGGTGTAGAAGATGTAGCCCGCGTGCGCGCCGTTGCTGTAATACCGGCGGCGGAAGAGGGTCGCCGCTTCGTTGAGTAGCAGCGCCTGCAGGCCGCCCAGGTAGTCCGGAACGCCGTAGATGTTCTGTTCCACGTCGTAGTCCAGGACATGCGAGATCTCGTCCTGGTCGAACTCCATTTCTTTGTTGTCGGGCAGCAGCATCACGAAGCCGCCGTCGACCTTTACCCGCATGTTGATGGCCGGCAAGTGCTGCAACTGGAGCACCTGGCCAAAGGCGTTAGTGTCGTTGTAGAGGTACGCCTCGCCGAACACCATGTAGTCCAGTGCGGCGCGGCCCATCGTCTCGGTGGTGCAGCCGGCCGAGGCGATGAATTCACGCAGTAGCAGGTTGCGTTTGAACTTGGGAATGGCGCCGTGGTGCGCGTTGGCGCGCAACAGCTTGGCCAGGCCGACACGCGACACCGGCGGCTTGTAGATCTTGCCGTCGTCGCTGGGAAACACCCCCACGTACTCGCCAATGTTGCCGGACAGTACTTGCTCGGGCTCCCCGAACGTAAAGGACCGCATTGGCTGCTGTGGTCTTGGAACTTGCGGTGGTTTTCTGCGTTTGTTGGCCATGGCTGCTGTGGGTGCTCGTCACGTAGCGGCTGCGGCGCCGCTTGTTGGTGTTTAGGGGTTCGTTGGCCAGGGCGTGCATGATCGCCCAGGCGATGTCGGCGTGGCCGGTGGCATCGGTGCGCGAAGCGCTGTAGGTGATCTGGCCGCTGGTGGTGGCACCACGCTTGATCGTCAGGAACGCCTGGGCGATGTCTGTCCAGCCCGCGTCCCACTCGATGCGGCTGCCTTGAATCGTGTCTTGGGCTTTCAACACCAACGTGTTTTTGGCCTCAAGGCTGTAGTGAATCGGCGTTGCTTTGGCGTAGAAGTCGCGCACCAGGTCGAACACGCCGTGGCCCACGCCGGTGACGTCGATGCCGATGTGCTGCACGTTGAAACGTTCGGTCAGCTTTTTGACCTGGGCGGCTTGGTGGGTGAACGAGTGCCCACGCCAGCTGTGCTTTTCCAGGATGCGGAACTTCGCCCCGGGTTCGAGCGGTGGCGCGATGACCACACAGGTGGAATCGTCGCGGGTTCGGCTCGGGTCGTAGCCCAACCAGACCGGGCTGTTGCCGAATGGTCGATCAAGTTCCGGGTTGTAGTCTTCCCACAACGACAGGTCCGAGTAGCAGCGCTCCAGATCCTTGAGACTGAATGCGCTTTGGGTGCTGTCGATGAATTTGCAGTAGAACAGTTGCTGAAATTTGTCCTCGTCGTACTCCAGCTGGAGCTGTTCCAGGTCGAACAAATTGCAGCCGCCGGCGATGGCATCATCAAGGGTTATGGTCTTGCGCCACTGACCGTCCGGACACAGCGCCCCCTGCGTATAGGCCGCTTCCGTGGGCCAGACACCGCCGGCCTTTTTGCCGCGTTTGCTGTTGCGAAATTCTTCGCCCGACCAGAACGGGTAGGCCTGGTGCGACACCGCACTGGGCGTCGAAAAGTAAGTCTTGCGCCATTTCTTGTGGGTACCCATGGCGCTGGCCACGGTGCTTAGTTTTTCGAAGTCGCGGATCCAGAAGTATTCATCCACGTAGACGTGGCCGTGGTAGCCCTGGGCGGTGCTGCTGTTGGTGCTAAGGAAGCGCAGTTCGGCGCCGTTGCTGAGCGTGATCGGATTGCCGGTTAGCTCGATGCCGAACCACTGTTGGGCGAACTGGATGATGTAACTGCGGAAGATTTCCGACTGCGAGCGGCTGGCCGACAGGAACACCTGGTTGTCACCGCTTAGCACCGCGTCCATGAACGCTTCGCCGGCAAAGTAGTAGGTCAGGCCAACCTGACGACTTTTCAGGATGTTCCGAACCCGGCGCGTCAGCGGGTTTTGTTTCGCTTCAAACAGCTCCTTTTGGTAGCCATACATCTTGGAGATGAACTTATCCAGGAAGTCCACTTCGGTCAGGCCGCTGATGTCGTTCTTGACCTTTTTTTCGCGCTTCTTGCCGCCGCCGTCGCTCCGATCGCGGCGCTGGCCTGACGGGCGATCCCGGGGCTCGTCCGGACTGTCGGACTGCGCCGCCGGCGCGGGTTTCGACGACTGTTTAATCAGACGTTCGCGCAGGGTGGTCAGGCGCTCCAGTTCGTCGAGTTCGCCCTTTGTGAGCGTGTCGACTTTCTCCAGGATCAGGGTGATCCGCCGGCTGATGGCGGATAGCGGCTCCTCGTCCGTCAGCATCTCGTCCCAGCACCCTTGGCGGATCCAGTAATAGACGATGCGGATATTGGGCAGCTTCAAATGCGCCTGGATTTCCTTCACCGAGCAGCGGCGTAGGTAGAGGCGTTTTGCAGCTTCTTTGACTTCGGTTGGATAGTTCATGGGCCGCAGTCTATGCGGCGAAAACGTTGGAAACGCGGGGTTAAAAGCGGTGTTGTTCGTGAAAGAAAGTTCTACGAATGGCTCCGCAGCAAAGCGTTTGTTTGGGGGCAAACGGCTCCCTATCGTGGCGGCTCATTCAACGATTGAGCGCAGTTATCACTCATGCCCCGTTCCCTTGTCTCCTACTGGAAACGTGTTGCCACCAGCGGCCCGACCGTTGATGGCCGCGAGATCCTGCCCCAGGAACTGCGCGACATCGCGGAAACCTACAACCCGACGTTGTACACCGCCGTTATCTGGTGTGAACACGACCGCTGGTTCGGATCTCACGGGACGGTTTTCGCTGTCCGCCTGATCGAGGACACCGAGGATCTGGAACCTGGTCAAGTCGCCCTTGAAGCGCAGTTGAAGCCTAACGACAAGCTGCTGCGCCTGAACGATGCCGGGGAAAAGGTCTTCACCAGCATCGAGATTCGCCCGAATTTTCGTGGCCGTGGCAAAGCCTACATGACCGGTATCGCAGTTACTGACGAGCCCGCCAGCATCGGCACTCAGGAACTCTACTTTTCCAGCCGTACCAGCCGGAATTCGTACTTCGCGTCTTCTGTTGAGCTGGGCGCCTTTAGCGAAAACGAGCCCAAAGGCGAGCTGGGCAAGCTGACCGCATTGCTCACTGGCTTCTTCAAGCGTTTCAGCGCCGAAGACAGCCCCACCGACACCACCCCGCAAACCCCTACCGAGAGCAAACCCCCAATGGATGAAGCTACCGCAACGGCTTTAAAAGCCCTGCTGGCGCAACTGCTGGTCGTCGCTGCCGGCATCCAGGCCGTGATTGAGCCTGCTGCTGCAGAAGCACCCGAACCCGAGCAAGCCCCGATTGATGATGTGAGCGCTGCAGTGGACGCGATCGTCACCACTGCAGAAGAAGAGCGCGAATTCAGTCGCAACGGCGGAGCAACGAACAAAGCTGTGCTGGCTGCCTTGTCGAGCCTGTCCAAACAGTTCAGCACACTGCAAAACACCACCACGGGTCGTCAGTTGCCGCGCACCACCGGCGCCGCCGACAAAACCAAAGCGCGGGTGCTCTGACATGGCCCAGTCTTTGAGCGCCTACGGCGCGAAAATGTACGCAGAGCTGCAGCTCGCCATCGCCGAAACCTACGGTGTGGAGCTGTCCAGCAAGCAGTTCAGTGTAGAGCCGACCGTTGCCCAGGAGCTGAACGACGCGATTACCGCCAAGTCGGATTTCCTGCAGCGCATCAACGTCATTCCGGTGACCGAGATCAAAGGTCAGAAGGTCTTCATTGGCGTTTCTGGCCCGGTCACTGGCCGCACCAACACCAAGACCACCGACCGTGAAGCCAAGGACGCCTCGGCGCTCGATGACACTCACTACGAACTGTCCTCGACCGAATCCGACGTCGGCCTGCCATACGCGAAAATCGATGCCTGGGCCAAGTTCCCGGACTTCCATCAGCGTTATTCCGCTGCCGTGCAAAAGCAGATCGCCCTGGACCGCATCATGGTCGGCTTCCACGGCACGCATGCTGCTGCGCAGACCGATATCGCCGCTTATCCAATGCTGCAGGACGTGAACAAAGGCTGGCTGCAGCAGGCGCGTGAGCAGATCCCGGCCCAAGTGCTGAAAGAAGGCAAAACCGCCGGCAAGGTGCTGATGGGCGAGGGCGGCGATTACGCCAACCTGGACGCTCTGGTGCATGACACTAAGCAAATGGTGGACGAGCGTGTGCGTGATGCCGGCGACCTGATCGCGATCATCGGCACCGATCTGCTGGCCGCCGACAAGGCGAAGCTGTACGCCAAACAAGGCGACGTACCGACCGAAAAAGAGCGCATTGAAGATGCCCAGGTGATCGCCACCTACGGCGGTCTGCCGAGCTTCAGCGTGCCGTTCTTCCCGGTCAACGGCGTGGTGGTTACCAGCTGGGACAACCTGTCGATCTACTTCCAGGATTCCAGCTGGCGCAAGCAAACCGTGGACAACCCGAAGCGCTCCCGCGTCGAGGATTACAACAGCCGTAACGAGGGCTATGTGATCGAGCAGCTGGAGAAATTCGCGATGACCGAGAACGTGGAGCTGGTGAAGTGAGCCTGGCCCTGGCGCACAAGCGCCGCATTCTCGCCTCGGGCGGCGCTGCCTTAGCCGCTGCTGCAGCGTTGCCGGTGGCCTACACCCCAGGCGATGCGCTGAGCAGTCCGGCCAATGCGCGCAAACACCTGCTGCTGCAGGAAGCGGCTCTGGATCAGGACTTGGAGCGCCTGAGTGCAATGAAAGGAGCGCTGGCCGGTCGCCAGTTGCTCAAGCGCGACGAATTGCTGCCCAAGTACCAGGACTACATCCAGCGCTACATCGAGTCCGGCTTGAATTTTCCGAACCGCGTCCTGGTGCAGGTGATGGTCTGGCTGTTTGACACCGATCAGTTCGAAGACGGGTTGGAGCTGGCGGAATTTGCCATCGCTCAGGGTCAGCAAATGCCGGAGCGCTTCAAGCGCCGCGACGTCCAGACCTTTGTCGCGGATGCCTTAATCGAGTGGGCCTATGCCGAGTACAGCGCCAACCGCAGCCCGGAGCCGTACTTGTCTGACTTGCTGCCCCGTGTGGACGGTGAATGGAATCTGACGGAGCAGATCCCCAGCAAGTACCACAAGTTGATTGGCATGCGCGCCATGGAGGCCGAGCAGTGGGAAACCGCGCTCAAGCATCTTGAACGCTCCACTGAGTTGTATCCCAAAGCCGGCAATGACACCCGCATTGAGAAGTGCCGCAAGGCTCTCGCCAAACAAGTAGCCGCCACCAGCGGCGCCCAATAACCGACTACCCCCCCCCAGCGGGGAACTGTGGACGTGTGTCGACCATTTATGGCCAGCCCCACGAAAAACAGTCTCCCCGCCCCATTTGAGCGGCCAGCGATGAGCTTTTCCGGGAAACCCACGACCTTTGTGGAACAGGCGATCGAGAACGACGGCTTTTGGCCGAACCTCTCCGTGGCCGAGTTGCAGAAAGGCTACCGCCTGCCGGCGGAGTACCTGGTAGACATGCTGGTCACTGAATTGACCACGGCGATGATCGAGGTCAACGCTGATCTGGCAACCGTGAAATCCGTCCTACTTGTTGCTGGAGTATCGAACCTAGAGGCTGTAGCCGGCGCGGCTACCCCTGTTGAGTGGGCCTACGCCTACAAGGTGATGCTGTACAAGCGTGCCGTTTACACACGCGCCAAATCTAGCCTTCTCACGCAGTTCGCCACCGTAAACCGCCGTGAAAGCGCTGAAAACGTCGGCAAAGAATTGCCCGAGCGTGGCGAGACATTCCTGGGGTTCAGTCAGCAAGCCGTCCGATCGATGCAGGGCCGTGGACGCATCACGGCGGCATTGCTGTGATCAAGCTGCAGGCTTTGACGGCCTACCTCATTGATCGCCGCCTGGTGGCCCCTGAACAGCTCGACAGCTGGACCGACCAGGTCCAGGTCGAACTGGTTTGGAAGTCCGACACCCAGGGCATGCACATGGGTGACATGAACTATGGCGCGACAATCGCGATCGAGCGGTTCGCGGATCACCCGGCGCGCCTGTTTGCCTTGGTGGGCAGTTGGCTGGAAACCCACGACCAGGACCGTGACGGTCTGCCCAATGTCGTGTTCGACGTGGTCATGCTCGACAACGACCTGGCCGACGTCGACATCAAGCTTCAGTTCACCGAAGCCCAGTACCTGGCCGAGGATCTGGAAGGCGAGATCGAAGCCTTCGGAAAGACCTGGTCATTCGTGCCATTCGAACTGTGGGTTGCGGAAACCGGCGAGGTGACCGGCCATGGCCTTTGATCTGGACATTCGCGGCATGCTCGAAGCCCAGGATCTGCTGGCTTTGATGGAGTTGCCGACGCCCAAGCGCAAGCGCCTGCTGAACAACGTGGCCAAGCGCGTGCGCAGCCTGAGCCGCCAGCGAATCCGCAACCAGCAGAACCTGGACGGCACACCGTTTGAAGCCCGCAAGGACACGTCCAAGGGCAAGAAAAAGATGGAGGCGGGACTGGGCAAGCTGCTCGATGTCACCCGCCTGAGCGGAACCGAGGCCGAACTGGGCTGGCGTAACACCCTGACCCGCTGGGTTGCCTCGCAGCAACACAACGGCGTGTCCGAACGGCGCACCGCCGCGCAGATGCGTGCGTGGAACAAGGTCCCTCCGGGCACCGCAGCCACTGAAAAGCAGGCCAAGAGCCTGCGTCGGTTGGGCTTTAAAACCCGCCAGACCGGCAAAAAGACCCTGACACGCCCATCCGTGGCGTGGATTCAGCAACACCTGAACTACGCCCGGGCGGGATTGTTGATCCGCGTCCTGGACGACCAACGAGCCGAATCTGCCGGCGCGCAAAGCTGGGACATCCGGCTACCCGCACGTCAGTTCCTCGGTGCAAGCGACAGTGAAACCAGCCAACTGGTGAATCTGGTGCTGCAACAAATCCTTAATTCCCCCCGCTAACGAGGCACCGCTTTATGGCACTCGGCAAAGTCAGCGTTAACAATCTCAACCTCGGCCAGGGTGCCGTGACCGAGATCGAACGCTATTTCCTGTTCATCGGTCCCGCCGCCAAGAACGTCGGCAAGTTGCTCCCGCTGGATACCAATAGCGATCTGGACGTCCAGCTGGGCGTTCCGGTCAGCGACCTGAAAACCCAAATCCTGGCGGCGCGTGCTAACGGCGGCGATCGCTGGGCTTGCGTGGCCGCTCCGATCGCGGATGACATCACCTGGCAACAGGCTCTGGAAAGCGCGACCCGCACCTATTCCTTCGAAGCGGTGGTAGTCGTCAAGCCGTCGACCACCCAGGCCGAGCTGTCAGCAATGCACGTTGCGGCCACTGAGCTGAGCAACAAACTGGGCCGCCGCATCTTTGTGATGGCTGCCACAGCCGGCATTGCCCAGCAGTTGACCTGGAGCGCCTACGTCATCGAGCAGAAAGCCATTCTCGACGGCCTGGCTGCGCCTCGGGTTCTGCCGGTACCGCAACTGCACGGCAACAACCTGGGGGTTCTGGCCGGTCGTCTGGCCAACGCTTCCGTGAGCGTGGCCGACACGCCGATGCGCGTAGCAACTGGCGCATTAGTGGGCCTGGGCCCTGAGCCCAAGGATCTGGACGGCGTAGCACTGACGTCCGCCGTACTGACCCAACTGGACGCAGCGCGCCTGTCGGTGCCGCAGACCTACCCGGACTATCCCGGCACCTACTGGGGCGACGGCAATCTGCTGGACGCCCCGGGCAGTGACTTCCAGGTGATCGAAAACCTGCGTGTCGTGGACAAGGCTGCCCGTCGCGTGCGGATCCTGCTGATTCGCTATGTGGGCGATCGGAGCCTGAACAGTTCGGCCAACAGCATGGCGACCACCACCTCCAAGCTCATGGCCCCGCTGCGTGCGATGGCCAAGTCCACCAAGTTCGCCGGTCAGGTGTTCCCGGGCGAGATCGAGCAGCCCAAGGACGGCGACATCGTGCTGACCTGGACAAGCAAAACCTCTGTCGTGGCCTACCTCAAGCTGCGCCCCCTCAACTGCCCGAAAGACCTGACCGCAAACATCGCGCTCGATCTTTCCGTAACGGATTCGGAGTAACCCCATGGCCGCAAAAATTGGCGGTAAGAACTTCGACGTGAACCTGGGCGATCTGCTCGTTCACGTAGAGGCCGGCACTCTGGACATCACGGACAACAGCACCGTGGCCCAGACCAAGGGCGTGCCCAACGGCCACGTTGATGGCGATGTCGCTGCAGCGGGCGAGCTGGAGCTGGACACCACCAACTTCAATCTGCTGGTCGAGCAGGCGAAGACATCCGGCAGTTTCCGTGAGCTGGAACCGTTCGACATCGTGTTTTTCGCCAAGGCCGGCGATGAGGAACTGCGCATCGAGGCGTTCGGTTGCAAGGTTCGCGTCTCCAGCCTGCTGAGTATCGATCCCAAGGGCGGCGCGAAGAACACCCACAAGGTGCCTTTCGACGTCACCAGTCCGGACTTCATCAAGATCAACGGTGTGCCGTACCTGGCCGCTGCTGAAATCGAAGGCCTGACGTAATGGTCTGCCCGTTCGATCGTGCGCAGGCTCTGGAGCAGCGACAACGCGACCAAGCCATTGCAGCCCAGTTGGCCAAGTCGCGAGCGAGCGGGCCAAGCCTCACCCATTGCGAGGATTGCGATAAGGAGATCCCGCCAGCGCGCCAGGCGCTGGGCGGCATGACCCGTTGCGTACCTTGCCAAACCCTGACCGAAAAAGGACTTCGCTGATGAGCACGAATCAGGCTGCTCAGGACACCGCCATTGCCCTGGTAAAGGCGTCGCCTGCCATCGGCGTCGCCGCTACTGGTGCGACAGGTGCTGTCGACTGGTCGGCAGTGGCCTACATGCTGACCGCTTTTTACATGGTGCTGCAGATCCTGCTGCTGGTCCCTAAGTACCGCCAGATGCTGCGTGATTGGAAGGCCAAGGTATGAGCCTGCGCAACAAAATCGTCGCCGGCGTTTTGGTGCTCTGCAGCGGCACGTTGACCGCGTTCCTGGGCGACTGGGAAGGCAACGGCCAGAACGTGGTGTATGCCGACAAACTGGCCGGTGGATTGCCTACGGTCTGCAAAGGCATCACCCGCCATACCAGCCCGGATCCGGTCGTGGTCGGTGACTACTGGTCCGCTGCTCGATGCGACCAGGTGGAACAAATGGTGATCCAGAAAGGGCAACTGCAGCTGGCTGATTGCATCACCAATCAGCAAGTGGGCCAGAACACCTTCGACGCGCTGAGTAGCCATGCGCACAACGTCGGCGTGCCGGGCACCTGCGCGAGTCGGGCCGTCGGCCTGATCAACGCCGGCCGCATCGCGGACGGGTGCCAGGCCCTGGCATGGGCGGCAGATGGCAAAACTCCCGTCTGGGCCTTTGTCACCAATGCGCAGGGCAAAAAGGTGCTGGTCCGTGGCCTGCATGCGCGGCGGTTGGCCGAAGCGGATCTGTGCAGGGCGGGCTTGTGATGCTGCGTGACGCGTTGTTTGTCCTGGTGCTGTGCCTGGCGGGCTGGATTGGTTTCGACCTGCTGGAGGATCAGCGCGACACCGCCCGTCGCGAGCGTGATAGCGCTCAGTCCGAAGCTGCAGGTCTGCGCGAAGCGGCCCGTCTCAGTGGTGAGATGCTCGCCGAGCGAGATGCGATTGATCAACGAAACACCACGGAATTGAGCCATGCACTTACTGAAAACGAACGCCTGCGCCGTGCTGTTGGCGATGGCTCTGGCCGGCTGTGGATCCGTGCCACCTGTCCCGCCTCTGAGTCAGTGCCCGCCACCGCCGGCACCACCCGCGTGGCTGATGCAGGACGCGCCGAACTCGCAGCAGATGCTCGACCTGATTATTTCACCCTCCGAGATCAGCTCGCCTTAAGCCGGCAAATGATCCTCGGCCTGCAGGACTACATCCGCCAGGTCGTGCAACGCACGCCGGCACAACCCTGACCCTTTGCAACCCAACCTTACGGAAATACAGACATGAGCGAAGTAAACCGCAGCATCACTCTGGAACGTGGCGACAAGGAGTTCACGTTCTCCCTGACCCCTCAGGTCATCACCAAGTACTTCAACGCCACCACCCAGGCCAACAAGGTCGCCCCGGCCCACAACCTGCTGATGGGCACGGTGAAGGATGAAGACAAGGCCGCACTTAAAGTGCTGCTGGAAAACCCGATCACCACCATTACCCTCGCCGGTGCGTTGCTGGAAGAGTATTCGCCGGACGTTGAAGTGATCGTAAAAAAGCCCTCGACCACGCCGAAGGACTGACCGAAGACGGGCTGGGCCAGCTGCTGGCCCTGACCCAACGCTGGCTGCCTGGCGCTGAACCCACCATCGAGAGCATGGGCACCGCCAAGTGGCTGGAAGACGAACACTGGAGACGCATGGAAATTGCCGTCGCCAACGGCATTTCTACTGCCTTTAACGGATAACCCTGATGGCTGACCGATCCGCCCGCCTGGCTTTCATCCTCAATCTGACCGACAAGGTCAGCGCCCCCCTGGGCAAGGTGAAAACCAGCTTTAGCGACCTTGCCGCCCAGAGTCAGCAGAACATCATTCAGATGGGTGCAGGCCTGGCCGGTCTGGTGGGTGCAGGTGTGGCCATCACCGAATCTTTGGAACCGGCGCTGGAAGTCAATCGGGCGCTGGGTGACATGCGCGCCCTCGGGACTGCCGAGGACGCACTGTCGTCGCTGAACCGGAGCGCCCTGGAATTCTCGATCGACTACGCGGCCAGTGCCGCCGAATTTGTGTCCTCGTCACGCGTCATCGATGGGGCCATCAAGGGCCTGGTCGGCGGTCAGTTGGCCGCCATCACCAGTTCCAGCAACCTGCTGGCCAAGGTCACTAAGGCGGACGCGGAAACCACCGGCGCCTACCTGGGCACCATGTACAACCTGTTCAAGACCGAAGCCGACAAGATGGGCAAAGTCGAATGGGTCGAGCAGTTGACCGGGCAAACGGCGCTTGCGGTGAAGCTGTTCCGCACTGACGGGGCCCAGCTCAAGGACGCGTTCAAGGAAGTAGGCGCGATTGCCACTCAGGCCGGTGTGAGCGTGGCCGAGCAGATGGCCGTGATCGGTACGCTGTCTAGCACCATGGAAGGCGGCGACGCCGGCGGGCGCTACAAGGCGTTCTTCGAAAATATGGGCGCAGCCGCTGAGAAAACCGGCCTCACGTTCACCGATGCCGCTGGCAATGCGCTGCCGATGATCCAGATCCTGGACCAGCTGACCGCCAAGTATGGCGACCTTACCACCGCTGCCGCCGGCACCAAGCTAACGGAAGTGTTCGGCGGTGAAGGTGCCCAGGTGATCGGCGCGCTGGCCAAGGACACCGATCGGCTGCGCAACGGTATCAGCGAGCTGGGCAAGGTCCGAGGTCTGGAGAACGCCGAAAAGATGGCCAAGGCGATGGTCGACCCGTGGCAGCAGTTCGGCAAAGCCGTCGAAGCGCTGCGCATCGCGTTCGGCCAATCCCTGATTCCGACCTTGACCCCGTTGATGGAACGTCTGGTGGGCATCGCCAGGACCTTGACCCGCTGGACGCAGCTGTTCCCGAACATAACGCGGATCATCGGCATCACCACGCTGATCGTCTTTGGTTTCATCGCCGCCATGTCGTTGCTGACCCTTGTTGTCGGGGGCAGCAAGATGGTCTGGCTGGGCATGCTCACGGTGTGGAAGCTGCTCAACTGGCAGGGCTTTAAGTCCATCGCCATGTTCCTGTTCCACACCGTTCTGGTCGCGGCCTTCGCTGCCGGTCTGGTGGTGCTTTACACCTGGATGGGTCTGGTTCGGGTCGGCATGTTGTTGTGGCAGGGCGCGATCTGGCTGGTCAACGCCGCCATGCTGGCCAACCCGGTGCTGCTGATCGTGGCCGGTATCGTTCTGCTGGCCGCCGCCGTGGTCGCGGCTGTCGTGTACTGGGATGAGCTTTGCGCGGCGCTGATGAACACCGCTGCGTTTCAGTGGATCAGCGAACAGCTGACCTCCCTGTCTGACTGGTTCAGTTCTATGGGCGGCTGGTCTGGCATGGCCAAGGCCGCGTGGGACGGCATCATCAACATCTTTAAACAGGCCATCAATGGCTTGATTGAAATGCTGAACAAGATTCCCGGTGTGCAGATCGACGCGGCTTTTGGCGACATGCCGGTGGCGCCGGAACTGCCCTCTATCACGGCTCCGCTGGTCGAGGCGCCGCTGCTGCCGCAACTGGTGAGCGCAGCCCAGCCGCCGATCCAGGCGCCGCCACTGGTGATGGCTGCAGCACCGAAGGCATCGGCACCGGTCACGCCGATGCTGAACGCCATGGCGCCCCAGGCGCAGATGCCGCAACCCAACGTGCTGCCCTTCAAGCCGTTGCAAATGCCTGCCCCTCAGATAAACCATGCCGCTCCGATCATTCTGCCGCCGGCATCCGCTGACCTGGCGTTTTCAAAGCAGCCCAAAAACGTACTGCCGGAGCGCGTCGAGAAGGTCATCGAGCTGCCCGCCAAGACGGACAAAGGCATCGAAGCCCGCAAGGCGATCAACGCCAATACGTCGATCAGCCCCACCAAGCCCGAGGCCGTCCCGAAAGGAGGACTGATGCAAAGCTTCCAGAACCAGAGCAACGCGATGAACCCCAACCAGCGCCCCGGCACCCACGTCGAGACATTGAATATCAATACCTCCAAGTCTATGACCCCGCTGGAGCTGGAAAACATGGTCGCCATGTCGGTGGGCGGCTGATGAGCGAGTACGTGGATCTGTTGATCATGAATAACGACCTGGTACTCGACCCAGCCCGGCAGCCGCTCCTGGTGACTGACCGCGCCTCGATCGCACAGGACATCGCCCATCTGATCCGGGAAAGCGGTTTGTTGATCACGTTGGTGGCCGAGCGTGACCGGCTACGTCAACGCGACTGCATTCAGCAAATGGAGCTGCTGGTGGAAGCGGACGAACGCCTGGTGCCAGGCACTGCGCAGATCGTTCAGAGCGCCCCAGGTGTGTTCCTGGTCACCGCCACGACCGTGAAATTCGGCCTGCTGGAGATCACCCTGTGACCGTCGACTTCAAAAAGGCACTCAGTGATTCCGGCGTGCCAACCACTGAGGCGCAGCTCAAACAGGCCTGGGAAAAGTTGGCCGTCGAGCAAGGCAGTACGCTGAGCAACACCAGCACTTACAGCCCGTTCTGGCGGATCATCACGGCTCTGGTTACCAAGCCAGTGTTGTGGCTGCTGGAGTTCGTCAGCGGCACGGTGCTGCCGAACTTCTTCGTCAAGACTGCCGGCAAACAGTGGCTGGACATGCTGGCCTGGGCGGTGAACATCGAGCGCAAGGCGGCCACGGTGGCGAGCGGAGAATTGCTGTTCACCCGGGCCAACACCGGTGGCGAACTGGAAGTCCCGATTGACACTGTCGTCCAGTCGCCGACCCTCAATGGTCATATTTATCAGTTGGTCACCACCGAGCCGCGCAGCTTTCAAGAGGGCCAGAGCCAGCTGGTGGTGCCGGTCAAGGCCGTGGGCGCCGGCAGCGGCTACAACCTGGCGCCGGGTTATTACGCCGTGCTGCCCCAGTCGGTACCGGGCATCGTCCAGGTGGTGAACAATACCGACTGGCTGCAGACGCCCGGGGCGGATTCCGAGCATGACGACCAGTTGCGCCTGCGCGTGCGCAACCAGTTCTCAGCGGTGAATCAGTGGCATACCGATGCGGTGTACCGGGCAATCATCACCGGGTTTCCGGGGGTTGCGGCGGACGGCGTGTACTTTGAACACGGCGCGCCGCGTGGGCCAGGCAGTGCCAATGCCTTCGTGCTGTTCGACGCCGGCGTGCCCGCCGCGACGTTTCTGGAGCAGATCAATACGCACATCCGTGACGGCGGTAACCACGGCCACGGCGATGATCTGCTGGCGATGGCCATGCCCGAGACGTTGCACGCGATCAGCCTCAAAGTCTGGCCAGTGTCCAACCTAACCGTCCTCCAGCTGCAGACGCTGCAGACGGAGGTCGGGCTGTTCATCCGTGCTGCCTTCCGCGAAAGCACGCAGAGCGACTATGCACCGACTCGCACGTTTCCTCAGTCGCGCTTCAGTTTCAGCCGGCTGACCGAAGAGTTGCACGCCCAGTTTCCGAATATCAGCTCGTTGCAGTTCTCCAATAGCGACATCGTGTCGGCCTTGAACATTCCTCGGATCAGCACCCTGGCGGTGGTCCTGCAATGATCAAACTCAAACTGCCGTTTTGGCTCGAAGGGCTGGAGCTGAGCAAGCTGGTGGCCACCGCCCAGCTCTGGTGGGAACAGGCCGCCGAGTGGCTGCGCTGGCCTTACCTGCAGTTCGACGCTGACACCTGCCACCTGTCCATCCTGGAACTGTGGGCCTGGCAGCGCGACGTCACGCGCTTCAACGGCGAGCCTGAGAGCTTGTTTCGCCTGCGGGTAAAACACGCCTTTATCAACTCGGTGGACGCCGGCAGCACTGCCGGCCTGAAACGCATCCTGGTACGCCTGGGTGTGGGCTACATCGAGGTCAGCGAACGCATGCCCGGTCGGGATTGGGACATCGTGCTGTTGACCCTCAGCGACTCACAGCTTTCTGAAAACCCTGACCTGTTGCGCGTGCTGATCCGTCAGTACGGCCGCACCTGCAGGCGTTACGACTTCGTCACCATCACTCCAGTGCAACTGCATGTCGCCCTGGCCGATTTCAATGATGACCAGCAAACGCTGGTTGCCAGCCTGTAGGAGTATTCATGGCTGCAAGTATCACACTGGCCGGCGAAAGCCTGATTGCCCAAAAACAGGCTGCCAGCCAACCGCTGACGATCGCCAACTTTGTGCTGGCCAACGTTCCCGGGTTGAACCCGAACAGCCCGGTTAACCGCGCTGCCGGCAAGCCACCGGCGCCCCAGGTTGTGTACACCTGGCCGGTCACCCAGAGTGGATTCGTCAACCCGAACCAGGTCGTTTACAGCCTGATGATGGGCACCGACGTCGGCGACTTCGACTGGAACTGGATTGGTCTGGAAACCAGCGAAGGCGTCCTACTCTCGGTGGCGTATGTGCCGGTCCAACAGAAGCGCAAAAACATCCTGCCCGAGCAGATCGGCAACAACGTGACCCGCAACTTCCTGGTGGTGTTCGACGGGGCGCAGCAGCTGACGGGCATTAAGGTCGATGCCAGCACCTGGCAGCACGATTTTACCGCTCGCTTGCAAGGCATTGATGAGCGGGAGCGACGTAGTAACCGTGACATTTTCGGGCGGGCCTGTTTCTTCGGCAGTAGCCTGGCACTGGAAAAGGTCGGCAGCACGTACCAGCTGAAACCCGGGATCGCTTACGTCGAAGGCATTCGCCTTGAACGCTCGACGGCACTACCCGTCACGGTGCCATCAGTGCCGAACAAGGCTTGGCTCGACGTGGTGCTGCAGCGCGAGCTGAACGATATGGTCGGCACTTTCAAAGTGGTGTTCGGTGACAGCAAAGAGGACTACTCCGGTAGCGCCGGCGCACGCCACTACTTGGTGCCCCTGGCGGACCTACCGACCTCAACTGCAATCACGGATCTGCGCCCGGTGGAGCCGATCGCCGGCGAGCTGATTAAGCACTGGGCTGCTCAGAACGGCGACTACCCGAACCTGCGCGCCCGGGCTACCACTAAAGCAGACGTCAAACTCGACCAAATTCCCAACGCCATCAGTGACGACCCAGCCAGCAATAGCAGCCTCGTGCTGGCTACCACCAAAATGGTCAACGCGGTGCGCACGGCACTGAACAGCGCGATCACAGCGATCATCAACGGCACCACCGTCGTGGGCAAAGCGGCGCAACTTGCCACTGCTCGCAACTTCTCCTTCAGCGGCGCGGCGACGGGCAGCGCCATTTTCGACGGCACGGCCAACCCGCAAATCTTCCTGACGCTGGCCGACAGCGGGGCGCCTGCTGGTACGTACACGAAAGTCAGTATCAACCAAAAAGGCATTGTCACCGGAGGCGACAACCCGACGACGCTCGCCGGTTACGGCATCACCGACGTTTACACGAAGCCAGCCGCCTACGGCGCCTTCGTGAAACAAGGTGGCGGTATCAATCAACTCACCAACACCGTTTGTATTGGTTGGTCGGCTAGAGGCCTTCTGGCCACGGTCGATTCAACGGATCTAGGGGTTATTTGGTCTGAAAATAACTTTAATCCGAGTAGCAAAGCAAATTGGTCCAGCAGCCTGGCCGGTTATGGAATTACCGATGCATTTACAAAAGTTGAATCGAACGGTGCCTTTGTTAAACAGGGCGGCGGGCCAAACCAAGCTGGCAACAGAATCAATATTGGCTGGTCTGGCTCCGCAGTAAGAGTTGCAGTTGATGGCAGTGATCTTGGTGTTTTCTGGACTCAGAATAATTTTGATCCAAACAGCAAAGCCAACAAGGCCAGCACTATTGCCGGGTACGGTATTTCCGACTGTTATACCGCAGCCCAAATCAATGGGATGTTTGATCAGAGAGTATTTGGCGACTCTATTTCTTATGCCGGCTTCGCCAGCGACAATCCAGAATATCCCTACTTCCGTCGTCGAGCTGATAACGCAGTCCACTATCTTCAGCGTCGATTGGGATTTACTCCTGTACAGCAGGGGGGCGGTGCATACCAAGGTGCCAACACTGTTCGGATAGGTTGGTCGCAGGTGGGTTCCGGTATCCGTGCCCAGGTGGACTCCACCGATTTAGGGTTGTTGTGGAGTGAAACAACGTTCTATCGCCCTGACTCCAATAACTTCCTCGCTGTCCAAGTGACAGCTACATCTATCCAACTGCCAGCCGGCGGGACGTGGTGCTATTCACTGATGCACTACTACTCCGCCGGTCAAGGGGTGGTGGGTAAAAGTGGCCAGGCGCCTGGCGGTACTGTGATTTCATTTAGTGGGGGAGCAACGATTTATGGCTTCGCCTGGAGATATGCACCATGACAGAACAATCCCAAGTTATTACTACGCCTGCCATTGATGAAGTAGTGAATCCGGATGTAAGTGAACATACAGTTTTGACTGTTGAGTTCCGCGACGTCAGCGTAAAGGATGATGGTTCCTTTGTTGTGACCGTGGCCAGTAACCGTTGCCACGTTACTCGAGACTACAACCCCTCGCTGTATGAGGCGATTGAGAGCTTTTTGAACAACGGCGGCAATTACTCCAAGTACGCGGAAGATATCGTTGTTGAGTCAGATCCGCTTGTCCTGGCAAGGCTGTGGATTGACACGAAATTGAAGGCGTCCGAGAACATCGTCTCTCAGTATCGGGATGCGCGAGACTTGGGGACGGCTCTGCCAGTGACGCCGCAGCAATTCACCGAGTTATTGGCCTGGCGCCAAGCTGTGCGCGAATGGCCACAGGTGGCTGGTTACCCGTCTGACGAAACTCAGCCATCTGCCCCGGGTTGGATTGATGCTCATGACGAATGACTGGGCACCGATCAAGCTGCGCTGGCCGGTACAAGCCACTCAATGGATGGACCAGATGGCCGGCGCTCGCCAACTGATCCAGGGCGAAATGCTCAGCACTGGGGAACGTGTCTCCAAGCTAGCCGGCATCGCGACCACCAGCCCGGGGCCAATCGGCGGCGCCGCGCAAGCGGCGATCAGCGCCGGCCGCACGGCGTTGGCCAACCAGTTCGAGAATGTCCCGTCGTGTATCGTCGTGACGCCATTCCAGCACGGGGTTGGCCAAGGCAGTGGCGGCCACCAGCGCTTTCTGTCCGCGCCGAACCTGCTGCAGCTGCTGGCTGACAAGCTGACCGACACGACCGACGCTGTCCGCCCTGAAGGGCAGCAAAGCGCCTTGGTATTGATCTTTCTCGCCACGCGTCTGGACCAGCTGGCGGCGACGCTGGGACGGTTCAACGTCGTGCTGCCTATGCCGGACCTGGTGCGCGCCGAACGTCGGGCTGAACACCTGGCCAGGCTAGAGGTGGAAAAGTGGGTCATGCCGATCGCGGGACAAATGCCGCTCTGGAGCCAGTTGCCGTTGCAACGCTGCCCGATCACCAAGTTGGCCAGCCAATCCATGGCGGGACAACTGGCGGTACTTGAGGGCTATGCAGCCGACAGTTCGCCGATGGCCGACCTGGCGAACCTACAGGCTCGGAAAAAGACGCAGGCCCAGGAGCGCGATCAACAGCTGGCCGATCTCAAGGCCCAGTTCACCAACAGCGCAGACGACGTATCGATTCAGTCCCGAATGCTGGGACCAGGCGACGCTGGCCAGCTACGCCGCGAACTGCTCGAAGGCGAAGCGCCGGGGCATGAATGGCCGCTGTGTGCCGGCGCACTGCTGGTCGGATCGGCAGAAAGCCTGAGTTTTGTCCGGGAGCTGGTGGGCCTATGACATTGCTACTCAATGGCGAGCAGATTATCGGTCATCGCATGAAGCTGACGGCCAACCTCAAGATCGAGGCCGACGATCTGGGCGGCCAGACGTCGGGGACCGACAAGTCGCACAAGGGATTTAAGCCCAAGACGCTGACCGTAGCGCTGACGATTCCGTACAAGGCGCTCGACAACCTGCGCACCATCATGCGTTTGGCCGAGGCGACTGCAGGTGGTGGCCAACTCCAGACCTATCGGATCGTCAACGACACGGCCAAGGCTTTTGGCATCCGGCAGGTGACGTTCTCCGATGGGGTCAGCGCCCGGGAAGACGACACCCTGGCCCAGTGGATCGTCCAGTTCACCTTGAGCGAAAAGCTGTCCAATCCGGAGAAGGTCGAGAACCGTCGCGCCGGCAATGGGGTGACGACGCAGTCAGCGCCTGGCGATGGTGTGGCAGGAAGCGGATCGGGGGGATCGTCGGGATCGTCGGGATCGCCCGAAGAGTTGACCGGCTTTGAAGCGGTGCTGAAGAAGGTGGACACCTACCTGGGCAGCACGTCATGAGCATGAAGCTGCACAAGGTGCTGACCATTGGCGGTGTGGATATGCCGCTGGTCAATGACGATGTCCGTCTGGATCTCAAGAGTCCGGGCCGCGCCACGTTCACGATCAAGGCGAGTGTTACCGTCAAAGGTCTGGTCACGTTCGATATTGGCTACAACGAAGCGGTGCTAAAGCGTCATTTCATCGGATACGTCGAGCGTTGCACCGCCACCAACGGCATCGAGCAAGTGGTGCTGTGTCGCGAATTAGCCGCGGTGCTGGCCAACCCGCTGCCCATGAACCTGCGTCATGTGGATCTGCGCGCCGTGCTGGCCGACATCGGCAGCAAGACCGGCTTGCGCTTTCGGGTCCCGGATCAGGCCTATACCCGGGTCAAGACGCCGTTTTTCTACAACCTGGCCGCTGGTTACCAGGCGATGGACAGCATGGCGCGGGTGTTCGGCATCAAAGATTTTATCTGGCAGCAACAGGGTGACGGCGAGATCTACGTCGGCGCCTGGGCTGACAGTTTCTTCGGCGCTCGATCGCCGCTACAACTGCCAGTCAACCTTTTCGATGGTTACCAGGGCAGCCAGAGCGCGATGATCGCCGCCTTGCCAGGCCTGCGACCAGGCGTATCAATCAACCAGGGCGAACGGATCACGAACGTGACGTTGGCCGGCACACAGATGGCCATCAAATGGACGACGCAATAAAGCGCAGCGTAGAACGCCAATTCCCCGAGCTCACCGGCGGCTATCACTTGCCGCGCTTCGCCAAGGTGATGGCCGTGGCCGACGCACCGGCGAATGCTGGGCTGTGTGACGACTTCCGACCGCGCTTCTCGGTTGACCTGCAGGTGATGGCCCCGGACGGCGAGATCGATACGGCACTTCCGGTATTGTCTGGCGTTCCGCTACCCATGCCGGTGGGTGGTGACGAAATGGGATTCTTTGCGTTTCCGGAGGAGGGCACCAGCGTGGTGGTGTGTTTCGCTTATGGCTTACCGAACAAGCCGTATATCCAGACCATCTTGCCGCACGGACTGACGTTGCCCAAGGTGCCGAAAGGTGACCAGGTGTGGCAGCACAGCGACGCCGTGCAACAACGGGTGGACGCCGACGGTAACTGGCTGCGCCAGACAGACGGAAAGATCCAGGACAAGGCGATCGAGCGCGAAGTGGAAGCCATGGACAATACCGAGCGCTTTCAGACCCACACCAGGACAGTGGACGACCATTCAACCGAGTCAGTGGGTGGCGTCAAGAAGATCGAGGCGCTGGGAGCACTCAAATTGCTGTCGGCGGGATCCGTAAGCCTGGCGGCAGTAGACGATCTGCACCAGGCCACCGGGCGTGATTTAAATCTGGTGGTCGGGCAGAAGCACAATGCAACGGTGGGTGGCGACATGCAGGAGGAAGTCCAAGGCTTGCGCGAGAGTGTGGCGGCGGTCAGTCAGCGCCTGCAGTCGCCTAAGACCTGGTTAGGATCCGAAGGGGTGAACGTGCTGCACGTGCTGTGTGATCTTCTAGATCTAGTGCAACAGATGAACACGCAATTGGCTGCGCATACCCACCAGCCAGGACCAACGCCGAGCCCAACCGACGCAGCATTATTCACAACTAAGGCTGCGTCGGCAGCATCGCTATTAGGAAAGTTGAAGCCAATCACCTTATAGTGATCTCCAGCTTTTTGATGTGCATCCTTCGACATGCGTGCTGAGCCTGATTGAGGTAGAAGCACTATGCTAAAATTTCTACAAAATCAGAGCTCTTGTATAGCTTTAATTCGATTCAAGCGTAGCTCGAGTATGAGAGGGGGAGGAATGGATTCGCAAGCTGATCAGGTCATATTTGCTTGGTGGAATACGAGTTTGGCACCTTCAGCAAAAAGTAGATCCACTCCCGAACAAAAGGCTGTTGCCTGTTCGGTAATTTTGTATCTGATACAAGTAGGTCGCGCAGATTTCATCGCTCTTGGAGAAATGTCGACAGAAGACTTCGCGCACGTATCTGAAGTGTGTCAGGTCGAAGGGTATGCCTTTGCTACAGAGATTACATCTGTGGGGAGGTCAAGTTTTGATATTTGTTATATATATAATTGCGCCAAAATATTTGTATATTCCACCAAGGATATAGTTACGCAAAAAGGGGGGAGTACTTTAAAGGTAGCTAAAAAAATGGAGCTCGTCGTAGCGGGGGCTACCTCTTTTTTTCATGTTTATATATCTCACTGGCCAAGTAGGCTGTGGTGTCAGCAGAATGATGCGAATAGGCATTTGTTAGGTATCAGACTGAGAGATTCCATCGATGCAGTTATAGAAGATGATGGTGAAAATCCATTTGTTATTCTTCTAGGAGATTACAATGATGAACCATTCGACGAATCTTTGAGTCAGCAGGTAATGGCGACGCGAGATGTGGACTTGGTGCATAAGCGTGAGCATCTATTCTATAACCCGTTCTGGAAGTACCTCTGTAAGACAAATTCCGAACACCCTGCAGCCGGTAGTTATTACTACAAGTCTGGAGAAATAACTCGGTGGCACACGTTTGACCAATTAATTTTTTCGCATGCTTTCATCGAGGCGAAAGAGTGGCGGTTGGCTACTGATTGTGATCATATTTTTGAGATCCCTAGCTATACTCAGATGGTCAAGAGTGCAGGGTCTAAGTTTGATCATTTGCCCGTTTACGGAATAATTGAGAGAGTTATATAAATGGTTGATTTTATCGGGTCTTTTAATAAAGGATTGAGTGCCGCGCAACAAGCTGAAAAGAACAGAGAGGAAATTTACTCTGTGCTTGAGTCCCTGAATAAACAATTGGAGGATGCTTCGAAAGGTACAGTCAAAATTGACGTTCTTCAGAAAACCATCCCCCTATTTGAAATGTTTACCAATCCTAAAACAACGGCTAAACCTTACAGTTTTTTAGCAGCTTTCAATCCGTTGGCGGAAATTTACAAACCAAGCGAACTAGCCAAATGGGCTCTAGATCCAAATGGTTATCCATGTTTGATAACAACCGAGGAAGGTGATATTTACTGTGAAGATAAATCGGGATTAGAAAGAGGGCTGCAAATACTGATAAGCAGTCCGATGGTTGGAGAGAAAATTTACTCAGTCATGAAACAGAAGTTAAAGGCTGTAGACGACCCGTTTTAAATAAAAAGCCCGTCTTTGCGGGCTTCATTATGCTCAACCTTCCCTGCACCACCATGATTGCGCATAAGCGCAATCATCGAAAAATTCAATTCCGCTCAAGACAAAACCGGTAACCGACATCCCCGACAGCGTCGCATCCAGTAGCCGCAGTAACGGATCGGGATCAAGAGGCAGCCCCACATCCACCCGAGCCACATTGGCGCACTGACCGAGTTCGACGTTGTTTTCTGAGTTCACCATCACATTGCCCCGTATCGGGGGTAGCGCCGCCGTTCTTGGGGCGTCAGCGCAACGCATCTGCGTCTCATAGGGGTAACAAGCATATGCATGTACTAACCCGCCTGGTCGCCACCATGACACTCAATCAGTGCTTCTACTCCATAGGCTAGAGCACCGTCGGCCTGCTCCAGGAGTTCGTTAAGATCGTCACGGTTGATCAACTGAAGGCGGTGTAGGGTAGGAGCCTGAATAAGCAGTGTTTTGTGGTGACGACCAGGGTTTTCGAGCAGTGCGGCTTCGTACCGCAGAATTAATTCCCACTGAGCAATCGCGCTGGCCCTATCACCCGACACTACCAAATGCTCCGCATGTATAGCTCACCGCTGAATCAATAAAAAGACTGTATGAATAAGCAGCATGCCGATTGAGGTGCAGAGGCAATGTTCATCCGATGAAACGAGATCGAGGACAGGCAAGGGGATACGCTGGTGAATTACGCTGGGCGAAGAAAAAAACGTCTGAAAAAGCACTTATCCCCCTCCCGCCGACGGGCTTCGTTTCCTTTTTTTTTGCAAAGAGCTCGGCGTTGTAAATCACGGCTTTGCTCAACCCCGTAGTGGGGTCTATGAGATATTTGGTCATTTCACTGACTGCAAAATATTGCAAAGAAGTGTGTTTGTTTTACGTAGCGCTTGAAGCAATCCAAATCAGACGCCGATCTCTAGATGCCCCGGATTTCAAGGGGGCATCATTTGAAAACAGGCGTTTTATCGACTTTTTTATTTCTCAATAGCTCGCACCAGCAAAATTGTGGACGAATTGAAGGAAGGCCATCAACTGGGCTGGAGTCCTTGGTGCAGCAGGCTTTCATGCTCTTTGGCGCATTTCACAATTGCTAATACGGCTAAGTCGGAAGACCACAGTCGACCCAGAACGAACGTTCCCTAAGGTCTGGTATATCCGCAGGGGAAGGGCGATACATCTACTTAGATATGCCGCCCCACCCCTCCCTTAAGGGTTATTAATCACCGCTTAAACTTTCATAGCTTTTAAGGAATTCGACGTATGAGCCTTTTGCCTCCGATAGTTTGCCATTCAGTTGCTGTAATTGCTTTCCTAATTTAAAGCGCCTTTGCTGTCCTGAACCTCTGTTGTCAATTTCAATAACGATTCCTCTGCTCAAGAGTTCAGGTAAAGAATTGTCTATGAAAGATTGTCCTTTATCTCCAAGTTTGATTCTGATAACAGACTCGCTAATATGGGTGCTGCGCATAAAATAGCGCAGTAGTTTTTCGATGTTTATCAAGTCATCGTCAAATTCTGGAGGCAAAACTTTAAGGTCAACGTCGATAGGTGTGTCAAAGGTTGTTCCTAAGGACGCTAGAAATATGTTGATTGCATTTGGCTCCCAGATCTCAACGCCCGAACTCTCAATTTTAATCGAGTCAACAGTGCTGTTCTCGAAGTGGTTGTTGTCGAATACAGTCGATGGGTGGAAGCGAATTTGGCCGAAGGTACAATTTTCGAAGGTGCAACCTCTGATCATCGTAGATTCATAGCTACCTTGTGAGAAATGACAGTCCTTAAATGACACTCCCGCCAATTTGCAATCGCGTAAACAATCAATGCCAAATACGATATCTTGAAAAATAGTTCCCTCAGCATCCAAATCGCTTAGAAGTCGAACAATTAGGTTGCCGCAGTTTTCTTTAGTATATGACGCTTGCCCATCCAGGGCGCTAACCTGAGCAATAAAATTAGCTGCATCGAGGTCTGATAATTCTTTACCATCTCTGCGCTTCACCGCTCTGATGAAGGACAGTTGTGTGTGTTCTGGGAGTATCCCTCGTCTCAGAATGCTAAAAGCTTCAGCGACTGCTGATTTGTTCATCGGAGCTACCGCGGCAGCTAATCCATCGCCTAGAAAAAATTGACGGAACTCGTCATGGTCAAACTGAACTGCAGCGGCTGTATCGTTTGAAGAAATCAAAAGTGCATGGCCTCTGATCCGGTCAACAACCTGCTGGGATTGAAGTGCCGTCTTACGTTTACTCTCACAGAAGTATTCCGCAATCATCTCCAAATGATCTTTTTTGAGGTGCTCGGTACGCGACTCCCACATGCCAATAGCTATCAATGATAGCAACTCACAATGCTCATCTACCGTAAGCAAATTGGAACCCATGTCTCCAGAGCGATCAATCCATTTTTCAGTAGCTTCTCGCTCAATAATCCCGCGTACAAAAACCGAAAAGAAATCCGAGCCTGAAGATTGAATTCGCTCAATGAAGGTCTCTAATGAATCACTCTTTCCAGCAATATCTAAAAGTCTTGTTACTAGAACCGGTCGTGTTAATAGCGAGTGAGTAGGTCCCAGACGTTCAGCCACTCGGTTGTAAATTGTTTCGCCGTCAGAAATTTTTCTGCTGATACAGTACTCTAGGAACTGTTTCTTACTCCATCGGTTGATCTCCAGCTTGGAGAATCCAACGTCAAACTGGCTGATGGTGTCGTAAAGCTTTTCTTGTGATCGTAAGTTTTCAAACTCGAAGTAGGCTTTCCTTGCAGCAATTACTACGGCTCCGGTAGATTGCAGCGCACTCACCAAAATCCCCATTGCCGAAAGCGCCTCGCCAGAACTGTTTTCAACAAACATTTCCTCGAAACCATCAAAGGCAGGAACAATTACACCCATTCGTACGAGTGCCAAAAAAGAATTGTAATAAAGAAATGGAAAGCGATACTTGTTTTGAAGTGCGCCAACTGTAATGTCGTCAAATCGAAGAAAGTGTCTTCCGCCCAATATGATTGGAACGAGTAACCAATCCGACTCTCCTGATGTAAATTTCTTGGCCTGCTCTCGTGCTGCTTTATTGATAAGTGAGGTTTTCCCTTCTCCTGCATCACTTGTCAAATATAGAACTGTGGTTTCTAGTGGAGATCGATCGCTTAAAGTTGAAAGAATTTCAGTAAGCGCGTTATCTACTTTTGTCTTTCTCTCATCAGGGCTAGCATTTAAAGAAGGCAAAATATCAGCTGCAGGAGCAACAAAATTCTCCTGAATAGGGATCTGCTCATTGATCCTGTTTGCCAATAGCGGCAAATTTGCTAGACGCGTAATAATCCATTTGCTTGCATGAACAAAGCCCGTTCCTTCATCAACGAAAATGTCCCCGCTTCTCGATGAAATGGCAGCGTCAATTACGTTGCCATTTATTGAGAACATAACCCGCTGCCTGTCGTAAATAATGTCTACGCCAGGGTCTGCAAAGGTTGCGATAATTGATTTGAATGTATCGATCTGCATGTTAAAGACCTATCTCAATTAATTTTCTTCCAGCAACATTTACAGGCTGGCTTCCAATATTTAGCCTCGGGTGTACCCTGATTACTTTAGAGCCACGCAATAATAAAGTTCTGATTGGAGGCAGAAAGTCATCATCAGCACTTATTATGATTAAACAGTCATATTGTTGTGCGGCAAGGTAGATTAGGTCGCACGTGAGCATGGTATCTACAAGTTTCTGCTCGTGCCGGTACACAATATGTTTGTCTGAGTGAGCACATCCATCAGATGGGCAGAAACCTTTTTCCAGAAGTTTTCTCGCCATTGGCAACGGGCATGTAGGTGTGGAGCAACCTATATTGGCTTGTTTTTCAACTCTTAAATTGTGGGGCTTGCCTTTTTTTCTGTAAGTGTTGAATAGATGGTGGCTAGGTTCTTCAAGGAGAGAGAAAGCAAGTTCTACCGTTACACTAATTTTGCACATGCCGGTTGCAGTGGGTAACTTTAATATCGTAGGAAACTCATCCTGAATATTTACAGAGACATCTTGCGATAGTTTAGTTAGGTTTTCGCCCTCAAACCAGCCGCCATAAAGTCTAACTTCACAAGTGCCTAAAGAGCTTTCAAGGATTTCAGGCATCTTGATTAGTGCGCTGGATATAACAGACATTATGCCAGCAGCCTTTTGTGGTTTGTGAAGATTGTCGTAATCTATGCAAATAGCCATCTTCATATTGAAGGCTTCTGTATAGGGGGTTCAGTCAGGCTGGTACATAAGTCCTGCGTTAAACACTTGTCGAGTAACGATGTCGGCGAGAGTTTAGAAAGTACCGACGTCGTAAAATTGGAGAATTGTAAGTGTTTTTTTTGCATCGTCTTTGGCATATTCGCCTCCGTGCGCCCTAGCTGTGTGATTGATGCTAGCACGACGAATGACCTAGACATATGTTCACGAACAGACAGCCACTAAATTTCCAGTCAATGCCCCACACGTCACGAACCGAAAAATGGGCCCTATTGGCCATTTCTCTTAGAGCTTTTTAAATCTCAATGATCCACTCCTAGTTATAAAAGGACGGGGAAGAGTACGAGTTCTGAAGGGTGGTCGTCACTTTCCGAGTCACAGTTCCTGTCCGCTCGGTACCCGTACGAGAGCGGAGTCGCGCCAGTGTGAGGTCGATAGCTAATCCTTTTTGATCGCTCTCAGGCGCGCCAAGCCCTGCTTAATAAATCCAGCGTTTTCACCAATTCGGTCCAAGGCAGTACGGGCATTGTCGCCGGTATCGGCGAAGCCTTGTCCTTCAGCCAGGAGGGTCAGTTCCATGATCGCTGCTTCTAGGGCTAACTGATTGTCGTAGATTTTTTCAAGGACGATCGGGAGGGAATATTCGCTGGTCATAGCTTCGACTCCATTCGGAAAGACGAAAGCATAGCAGCGAATCAGAAGGGTTAATTTCAGGTCAGGGGCGGGGAGAGGGTAATTTTGGTAAGTCGGTGCGAGAGAGGGGCTGCAGCCCTTGTAAACCGTGGCTTTGACGTATTACCTCAGAGGGTAATATTGAGTAAGGCTCGAGGTAATATTTTTATAAATTACTGATTTTAAAGGGTTTTACTATGATCTGGAGTTACCAAGCTCAAAGGTAATTTTCTAACCTATTTCTTCCCTTATTATTACTTTTATAAAATATTGTTAACTACCTGATTTAATTAATGATTTCAGTGATTATAAAAACATATTACCAATATTACCTTTTTCCCAGGGGTCAAACTGAAATCGGGAATTGCCGAGTGAAAGGTGCTGCAAGACCGGCGCTCCCACATAAATCATGTAACTATCACCTGCTTCGCCCTGAAGCTACCTTGATACCGCTAGAGGACTTGAAATAGTGGCAAGGGTGGAGGGGGTTGAGCCCTCGTTATCAGCCTGGGAAGCTTCCGATGAAACCTGAAAGCCCGACTGCGATAGTGGTCATGATTGGAGCTGAAAACGAATGCTTAAATGTTGCTAGAGCGGCCGAACGGCGCGGGGGCGCAGGGATGAGAGTGTAGGTTGGTGGTACGTAGGTGGTACGAGGGCTGGGGAGGAGGCGTTTGGGCCTTTATTTTCGGAAGGATGAGAGAAGGTGCGTCCAATCCATCATCGGGGCGACGCTAAACCGCCGGGACAGCTCTGGTCGGGTATGGTTAGTATTTACGGGGGCTTCAGGCTTTTCGTGATTCATTAATACTGATCTTTTATGCAGCGGTTTTTACCCGGTTTTCATCGTTGTTTGAAGTCGGTTGCTACAACGTAGCAATCGAATTCAGCAATGTAGCAACTGAAAACGGGCACGATCACATTACGCAAGCGCAAGGACAACTCGACGGCTTACACGGCGCAGATATGGATCAAACGGGACGGCAGTTTATCAGGAAAGCCGGACCTTCGATCACAAGCAGGTCGCCCAGGCTTGGATCTAGCGTCGGGAGAGGGAGCTGGCGGAGCCTGGTGGCATCGAGCGCGCGAACCGTAAGGGTGGGACGATCAAGAAGATGATCGAGCAGTACCTGGACGAGTACGAGAAAATCGTGAGCGATCCATAAACCCTACCGTATGGCGGTGGTATGAAATCAGGTATCCGAGTCGGATGCAGGCTCCACTTGAATTTTTACCCCAAACAATCGGTCGGCTATCTGCCGACCTCGCTCCAGCCCTTCAGCGGTCAACCAAATTGATTTGTTCTTGTTCACCGGATTGCTGATAAGACCATGTTCATATAATCGGCTCATGGTCTCGAAGTCGAACCCTTTCCAAGCATTGCCGTTATCAAAACTGAAGGTTGCCAAAAGGGCAAGCACGGCATCTTCAATCAGTTTATCGTCGTATTCCATGATCGTTGCTCCGCTCGTATTCTTACACTCGCCGTAAACTCCACTAGCCATCAAGATTAGCGCGTTTAACTACGCGATACCGGCAATCAGTTTCTGGGCAGTAAAGCTTCGTAAACCTCACCGGAGAAGCCGTCGGCAGATGCTCAGTTGCGTGGCGCAGCCGCACTTACGGCTCTTGGTAGCCTTCCTCGATGTACCGCTCAAGTTTGCTCAGTTGGGACGCATCATGAGGTGCTGGCTCTGGAAAAGAATAGTGAGAGCAGCATTGAGGATCAAGTCGTGACTTTAAATGTGGAGTTTATGGATCGCATACGATCATCTGGCCATCCAGCGAGTGTTTCGAGGGCTTCCACTTTGAGGCATATTTTGACGAACTGTTTCAGCCCCAAGCAAATAAACCTGCCCCCGTTCTTTCCGGTTCAGTTCGCACCCAATTTAAATTTGATGTTGTTGGACGGCCACCAGGACCACGATGGCGGCGGGGTGTAGCAGCCGGGTTGGTTGGCCGGTGTCGCATCGCAGCGAACGGTGTAACCCTTGTTGCCGATTTCCCTTCCGCCTTCGCCGGTGCCGCGTTCACTGTATGAGGAGCAGCCGCCGAGTAAAACGGTAGTCAAAAGGATCGTTGCATATTTCATAAGTGCCTCCATGCGTGGAACTGATAGCTTAAGCATTAAATCCCGCCGTGCGCGGTTTTTTTTCGTCTCGAGGAAAATGCTGAATACAACTCAGGAGGGCCTGAAGGACAGGATTTCCTTTTTGCAGACCTTCGAACAATCAGCACCGAACGCCCCGATTACTCGGGGCGAATATAGAATGGTTCGCCGCTATTTAGCAGTTTTCTTTCCCGCAAGATTAGGTCGCGGTGAAACAGCTTTCATCACATCATCAATGATCGCCTTACCCATCGCCGTCAGATAGTGCGCGGCCCAGGCGTGACGGTCGGTGTCTCTCTCGAACGCGGCGTCCTGCGCAAGCGCCTTGGCCAGGGACAGCAAGTCAGACGCTTTTAACAATGCTTCGCTGACCGGTACATCCGCACTGACGTGGAACATTGCCAGTTCTGAATCTGGGCAGTAAATGCAGGGGGTAAAGCCGAGGGTTTTAATTTCTGTGGGATCGGTCATATGTCACCTCCATTGATGCATAGATGACGAGGCGGGGAGCTACGCAATCCAGGATAGCGGAGAGTAAATAGGCCAATTTTGTGCGGATTTACTTTGTTCATTAACAGTTCCCTTGATTGGTGGAAACTGCCACTTAGCCGTCTCAAAAGCTTGGGTGGCAGCTGTGCGTGGTGTGAGACCCGGCAATCAAGGTAACCGGTAGGCCCGAGGGCCTTCCACGCACAGCCGCCATAAAACCGTATCGCAGCCGAAAAATGCCGCGATGGGTTCTGTGGCGCTTTGCGCCTTGATTGGAATCCGGGGTCTCACGCCCGGTCGCTGTATGTGCAGCGACGTTTGGAGAGTATCCCGACGCAGATAGGACCAACAAGGAGGTAACCAGCCCAAAAGCACAGCAGGCGTACCCTCTTACGCAACTCTCGGATTTTGCCTACAACTTCATCGAGAGTCACTGGATATTCCGAAAGTCGGAATAGAGGAGGGAGCATCCAAGCGTATAGATCTCACATGCGACTCATAAATTTTTCAGGATTTCCTTCCAGATATATCCATAGCTATAACGCAACCAAGCGATTTTCAGCCGATCAATGATGCGCTGAACCGGACTCGTCTCTCGAGCGCTCAGCGCCTTCTCGATTTCACTCAGTAGAGATTCATCTTCAAAGCCAGTCCAGATCGGTGGGACAGCGGCCTCCAGATTCCAGAAGCAAACCGGTGCGACTTCCATATAGAGGATGTCTTCCACGATTTTTAAGTCATAGGGCCGAACTTGCTCGGCCATGTAGGCGTAATCAACCCAGCTGTCTACAAACGCTTCTGCCAGAGCTATACGTACCCGATTTTTATGTTCCAGAGTCAAATCCATAGACATGTGGCCCACCCACTCACCGAGTAGTTTTCACCCCAGAAACCCCCGCCATCGTCCCACTCCCACAATTCACAAACGAAGAAGTCTTCAACCACCGCTGATCCGGGTAATACGAAAACAACAACTGCCCATCCTTCATCGAATCAATCAACCGATGCGCAATCGCTGGCCGCACCGCCGGGCATCCCAGGCTGCGACCAATCCGCCCATTAATCTTTGCCAGTTTCGGGCTGACGTAGGGTGCGCCGTGAATCACGATGGCCCGATCAAACGCGTTGTCGTTAAACCCGGGTTCCAGCCCTTCCATGCGCAACGAATAGCCGTTTTGCCCGACATAACTGGACTGGGTGCGGTATAAGCCAAGGCTGGTGGCGAAGCTTTCGTTTTGGTTGGAGAAGTTGACGGCCATGTTTTCGCCGCTGTTGCGGCCATGGGCGACGAGTTCATGAAACAGCAATTTGCGCTTCTTTAAATCGAACACCCACAGGCGCTGTTCGGTCGAAGGCAGTGAGTAATCGATGACGGCGAGCCGTTGTACGGGGGCCGAACCTTGGGCGATTCGACATTGGGAGGCGCGAACGGCCAGACCAATGACGTTGGCGTTAGCACCGGGGGCCGCTTTGGCGAGGGCGGCAGCGAGAGAATCGGCGTAGGCTAGCGGTATTGACGTTACCGTCAGCAGCAGGGCCGAGCATAGAAAGCCAAAGCGGTTTAGCGCCATAGAGATGTCTCATTAAGTTATTTCGAGTTTAGCAGGGCAAACGACAAGTGCTGAACGCACGAGATTAAGGATTATCCATGAGGCAACTATCAAGGTTATTCGTCATAAGCCATGTCTTTTTTATGGGCTTTCTGATCAGCGGCACGGCCGTCGCTGAAACTTCGCCGATCGCGCCGGAAAATCCGTCGATCAGCATGATCGAGGCGATACCCGACGATAACGTCGCCCAGGAGATTCATGCAGTGCTGGAGCCGATGATTTCGGCATTCCCGCCGTTGCAGACCCGGCCGCGTCATCAGCGCATCGACGTTAACCGCGTGGTGCTGGATTTCTATACCCATCGCCAATTCCGTGCGGCGTGGACCAACCCTGATGATGTCGCCCAGTTGCTGAAAAGCCTCAACGACACGCAAATCGATGGCCTGGAGCCTGCGGATTTTCGTGGCGATGATTTGGCCATGGCTCAGGCGTCGATGCAGAACACGGCGCCGACGCCGGCCCAGCAAGCTGCCTTCGACCTCGCGGCAACCCGCACTTACCTCACGGCATTGCTGCAATTGCGCCGGGGCAAGGTTGACCCTGCGCGGCTGGACATGCATTGGAATTTCGACATTACTGGCGCCGACCCTCGGGACGACGTGAATAACTTCTTCATCGCGCTCGACACCCATGATGTCGCTAGCGCCTTTGCGCAAGCGCCGCCGCAAGAGGCGGTGTACGTCGGTTTGCGTGAAGCCTTGGCGCAGTTGCGCACGATTCGCGACCGTGGCGGCTGGCCGAAAATCACCGAAGGGCAATCGCTCAAGCCAGGAATGGACGGCCCCGCCGTGGCGCAGTTGCGCGCGCGGTTGGCGGCGGGCGGTTACCTGGACTCGAAACACAGCAAAAACAATGAATACGACGATGCCGTGATCGCCGCCGTGAAAAAGTACCAGACCGAACAGTACCTGGGCGCGGACGGCGTGGCCGGTGCGACGACCCTCGCGGCGTTGAACGTGCCGGTGCAGGCGCGCATCGATCAGGTGCGGGTCAACATGGAGCGCGCGCGCTGGCTGCTTTATAAACTGCAGGGCACGTTCGTTATTGTCGATATCGCCGGGTACAAAGTGGCGCTGTATCGCGATGGCCAACCCGTCTGGCGTTCCCGGGTGCAGGTCGGTAAACCGTTTCGCAGTACGCCGATCTTTCAGGCCGAGATTACTTACGTCACGTTCAACCCAACATGGACCGTGCCGCCAACGATTCTGAAAGAAGATGTGTTGCCGAAGATTTTGAGCAACCCGAATTACCTCAGTGCCAACCGCATTCGTCCGCTGGATCGGGAAGGCAATGTGCTGGATCCGGCGACCATCGACTGGAGTCATCCGCAGGGCATTACTTTGCGCCAGGATGCCGGGCCGGAAAACTCGCTGGGCCAGGTGGTTATTCGCTTCCCGAATGACTATGCGATTTACCTGCACGACACACCGCACCGGGAGTTGTTCGCGAAGAACGTCCGCGCCACCAGTTCGGGCTGTATTCGGGTGGAGAACCCATTGCAGTTGGTCGAGTTGCTGTTTAACGATCCGGTGCGCTGGAACAGCGCCGGGATTCAAAAGCAACTGGCCAATGGCAAGACCGAGAACATTCGCTTGCCGGTGAAAGTGCCGGTGTTGTTGGCGTATTGGACGGTGGACATGGGCAGCAACGGGCGAGTGGCGTTTAAACCGGATGTGTATGGCTACGATAATCCAGTGTTGAAAGCGCTGAATTCGCCGGCGAAGTTGCCGGCGCTGGATTTGCAGGCGGCGGTGGGGCAAGTCAGGCCGTAACTCCTTCGTAGGAGCTGCCGAAGGCTGCGATCTTTTGATATTAAAGACCAAGATCAACAGATCGCAGCCTTCGGCAGCTCCTACACTGGGGAGTCGTCTTAGGCGCCATTCCTGAGCAACTGCCCGAGCGCCTCAAGCTCACTTTTTTCCACGTCCGAAACCATCACAAACCGCATGTGATTTTTCTCCCACGACACCACGTTAAAACCACGAATCGACCGTGTTTGCGCCGGTTTATCCGCTTCGGTCGTCGGCAGGATAAACACGTTGATGATGTGCTTGGCCCGCGCATAACTCAGCGCCGCCGTGGTCTGGTGTTGCAGATAATCCAGCCGCCCACCCAACAACGGAAATCCTTGCGCCGCGTAATCGAATACCGGTGGCGAGAAGTCGAGTTTGCCGGTGAACCAGGGCTTCACCGTGTGGCGATCTGACGACACCACATCATTCAAATGCTCACCCATCAATGAGCGAACATGGCTCGACACCGCCTCATCCATTAGCGGTTGTTCACTGCCAGGCGTCGCCACAAATAGCACCAACGCCAGGGCCAGTGCCGCCGCTGAAAAGGCTGGTGCGAACCATGTTCGCCAGCGTTCGAACGCACTCCGCTGTGGCGCAACGGACGCCAACACATTGGCAGTCAACGACGCTGGCGCCGCGTAATACGGCGCGTGCCGTTTCACGCTGTTCATCAGCAACCGCGACTCATCATGCAGCCGCGCGCACTCGGCACACTCGGCCAAATGCCCGGCTACTTTCGCCACCGTCACGCTGTCCAGTTCCTTGTCCAGATACCCATGAACCAGCGTCTGGCAAGCCGTGCAGTCGAGTTCATTCATGGTCGTGCATCTTCTGTAGTTCGAGCTTGAGCATGGCACGAGCCCGGGCCAGTCTCGACATGACGGTGCCGATGGGAATATCGACCACCAGGGCGATGTCCTTGTAGGGCAGGTCTTCGAGCTCCTTCAGAATAATTACCTCGCGAAACGCTGGCGGCAGGGCGCTCAGGGCTTGCTGGATCTGCACCGCGTTTTCCGTGTGAATGGCCAGCAGTTCCGGGGTTTGGCTGTGGCTCAGGGCCGGTTCGTCGTCGATGAGTTCATTGTTGATAGCGACCCAGCGGTGGCCGGCCGCAGCCTTGAGCCAGGTGTAGCTTTCGTTACGCACGATGGTCAGGAACCAGGCTTTTGGATTGCCATCGGCGAAGCGGTGCAAAAACCGAAAGGCGCGCAGCGCACTTTCCTGCACGACATCGCGCGCGGCGCTGTCGTTACCGGTGAGCCAGCGCGCGAGGTTATAGGCCGCGTCCATGTGGGGCGCAAACAGTTCCTCAAATCGCTTCATAGTGTTTCCCGCACCGTCCCACTCCTGTAACTGTGATTCACGGTGTTTTATTCCCGGGAAAAAATATATTTTTCGACGCGGAATAAAGACTCGTCCTACCCGGTTGTACCTCGTGTCAGCTACTTCACTGTAGTCCGCCAACGAGGGCAAACCGATGGACATTCAATCAAAACATCAACGACGTACCGACGGTCCGCTGAACCCCGACCGCAGGACGCTGCTCAAGTGTTCCGCATGGGCCGGGGCCGGGGTGATCTGGGCTTTGAGCGGCGGCGTTCCCCGGGCCTTTGCGCTGGACAGTTCCGGCAATGTCACCGACCCCAAGGCATTGGCCAGCACCTTTCACTTTGTGCAGATCAGCGACTCGCACATCGGCTTTAACAAAGAGGCCAACCCGGAACCGGTGAAGACCTTACAGGTGGCCATCGACAAGGTCATCGCGTTGCCGAAACGGCCGGCGCTGATCCTGCACACGGGCGACATCACCCACCTGTCCAAAGCCGAAGAGTTCGACACCGCTGCGCAATTGCTCAAGGGCCTGCCGTCCACCGTGCACTACGTGCCGGGCGAGCACGACACGCTCGACGAGGGTGGCGGCAAGCTCTATCTGGAACGTTACGGCAAGGGCACCAAAGGCAACGGCTGGTACAGCTTCGATGATCACGGCGTACATTTCATCGCGCTGGTGAACGTCTTCAACTTCCAGGCTGGCCGCGAAGCGAACCTGGGCGCCGATCAACTCGCCTGGCTGGCCGACGACTTGCGCGCCGTGAGCACCAGCACGCCGATTGTGGTGTTTACCCACATTCCGTTGTGGACGATTTATCAGCCGTGGGGTTGGGGCACCGAGGACGGCGACCAGGCGATTGCCATGCTGCGCAAGTATGGATCGGTGACGGTGTTGAACGGGCATATCCACCAGGTTATCCAGAAGGTCGAAGGCAACATCACCTTCCACACCGCTCGCGGCACGGCTTATCCACAACCCGCACCGGGCACGGCGCCGTCACCGGGGCCGATGACGGTCGCGGCGGATCAACTGCGCAATTACCTGGGCGTCACTGATGTGCGCGCGACACAGGGCGAGCATCCGCTGGCGCTGATCGATTCGACATTGGTTTAAGGGGAGGGCGCGAGGATGAAAAAGCTATTGCTGACGATGGTGTGTCTGATGCTGTCGATGCCGGTGTGGGCTCAGGATGTGAAAATCGATATCAAGGAATTCATGTTCGGACCCAAGGACATGACCGTAGCGGTCGGGACCAAAGTGACGTGGGTGAACGATGACGAGATCCCGCATACGGTGGCGGAAACCCACAAAGTGTTCCGCTCGGGGGCGCTGGATACCAATGACAGCTTTTCCTACGTGTTCAACACGCCGGGGGAGTTTGAGTATTTCTGCGCGCTGCATCCGCAGATGATCGGGAAGATTGTGGTTAGCCAGTGAAATGAACACCGACCTCCTGTGGGAGCGGGCTTGCTCGCGAAAGCGGTGTATCAGTCAACACATGTGGCGACTGACACACTGCCTTCGCGAGCAAGCCCGCTCCCACAAGGGGAACTGATGTGGTCTAGAGATCCAGTCCTTCCTGAATCACCGACAGCAGATTAACCTCAGTCAACGCCACCGCATCCAGCTGCTGCCCGGATTGCTCGATCGACTGTAGCCACCACTGGCTTTCACCGTGCTCGCTGACGGTTCGCAGCAGCGGAATCTCTTTGCCCTTGAGATGAATCTCGACCCGGCCTGCGCCGTCGGCTGTGAAGCGCACGATCGGCACGAAAGTGATGCTGTGGTGGTTGCCTTCAATCACCAATTGGTCGATGGAGTAGGCGTAAGTCGCGCCTTCAGGATGGCGCTCGAAAACATGGGTGGGATTACGCCGAATGCTCAGGCCAGCCTCCAGCAGCGGCTTCAGCCACGCTTCGATCTGGTGATACATTGCGTACACTTCGCCAGGCCAACTGTCGATCGCCTGATCGGTGCCGCTGGTTGCGTCGACGCCGGAATGCCGGGTATCTCTCAGTTTTGCGGCGAGCTCGTCTGCCTTACTCATGTCGATTCCCTGTCGTGATGTAAGAGTGATCATAGCGTTATCAAGGTAATGCACGTTTTGCCTTGCGTCATGCGATTGAAACACCTGCATGACAAAACAACCCCTGGCCGATCGTCGGCCCAGGACTCAACCAAGTCATCATTCCCAAGGAGTGGGTATATGAAAAAGCTTTACGCAGCCATCGCGATCCTCGCGATAACGTTCGGTAACATCGGCCTGAGCAATGCTCGGCAAACACATCAAGGCAAAGCGCCAGTCGAGTCAGTGGCAGGAGTATTCGATTACTACCTGCTGACGCTGTCCTGGTCGCCGACCTTCTGCCTGACCCATAAAGACGACGTGCAATGCTCCGGCAAAGGCTACGGCTTTGTGCTCCACGGCCTCTGGCCGCAATACGCCAAGGGCGGCTGGCCGGAGTCGTGCCCGCCGATGGTCGCGCTGTCACCGGCCGAGCGCACCCAAGGGCTGACGCTGTTCCCGACGCCGAAGTTGCTTGAGCATGAATGGTCGAAACACGGTACTTGCAGCGGTCTCGGTGCGACGGGTTATCTGGATGCGGCGGACAAAGCCGTGGCTGCGGTGAAAGTCCCCGAGCAACTTCAACCTTTCAGTGGCACGCATTACTTCACGGCGCAGAAAATCAGCGACCTGTTCCGCGAGAGCAACCCCGGGATTCCGGCGGACGGCATTGCTGTGCTGTGCAGCGGCCCGGAGTTGTCGGAAGTGCGGGTGTGCATGGGCAAGGATCTGGAGTTCGGCGCGTGCGGGAAGGGCGTGAAAACCCAATGCCGCGCGGGAGATATCCGGGTTCCGCCGTCGCGCTGATATCGCTTAATTAAAACGCAAAACCTGTGGGAGCGGGCTTGCTCGCGAAAGCGGTATGTCAGCCAACATTGATGTCGATTGATATGGCCTCTTCGCGAGCAAGCCCGCTCCCACAGGATTGCGGTGGCTCAAATCCTGCGATGATCTCTGTACTTGGCATTTGAACAAATCCCCCACATCCCTCATCCTTGCGCGCTAATTCAATGGATTGTCAGAAAAGCCTGCAAGGAGCTTGTGCATGAGCGGAAAACCCGCTGCCCGCCTCACCGACCCCACCGCTTGCCCGCTACCGGGACACGGCACCAATCCCATCGCCAGCGGTTCGCCGAATGTGAACTTCGATGGCCTGGCCGCTGCGCGCATGACCGACAAATCGGCTTGCGGCAGCCCGATCACCGGCGGCGTGTCCGCGACGGTATTTATCAATGGCTTGAACGCCGCCACCCTCGACAGCGTGGGTGGCCACGGCAATGTCGTCATTGGTGGTTCGGGCACGGTGATTATTGGCGATACCGTTGTTTCTGCCCCGTTCACCGGACTACTGCCGATGCCGGTCAACTTCACCGACAAGTTGAAACTGGTGAACGCGACGACCGGCGAGCCGATGCCGAATCATCCCTACATGATTCAGCGTGCGGACGGGCGCCAAGAGCATGGCGTATCTGACGCGTCGGGGTTCACCCACACGATCAGCTCGCACCTTCCCGAAAGCATCAAGTTGTTTTTGGAGGAGTAAGGCATGGCGGGTGAAACGGTTACGTGCGCGAAAGGCAATACGTATAAGCAGCGAAGTGAACATACGCTGACGGACAAGAAGGATGTCAGTGAAAAGACTGTGCCGATTGAGAGTACCAAGGCCGTTGTTATTTTTGTGGGTGGGGCGGGGGATAAGGAAAGTTACTATTTTTCAGGTCGTCCTTACCGAAATGTTCTCCAGGCACGGACATCGTTCGATACGCGCACTAGTACCTTGAAAAAAGAAGGGAAGTATGAGTCTACCTGGGTTGGCTACAATGATGTAAGAGGCAAAAAAGATATTCAGAGAAGTGTTTTGGGTTTGATTCCTTATAAGAGTTGCCCGGTATATATTGTCGGGCATAGTCTGGGTGGCTGGAACGGTGCGCATCTGACGAAAATAATGTCGGATTGGGGTTATAAAATAAAAATGTTGATCACCCTGGATCCTGTTGGTGAGGGTGCTTTAGTATGGTTAGGTTCAGATATCTATATGGATAAACCATCTCCTGTTGCTGAGAACTGGATTAATATAAAGGCGACGCCTTCGACACCGGATTCCTCAGATGGGGTGGCGGACTTCGGTGAGAAATGGATTATTGATTGCGGTCCTTCCATAAATGCCAATGTAGATGCAAATCATTATAATGCTAGTGCGTTGTTTGCTAGGCCAATCTCGGGAGCGAAATCTGCTAGCGACTTGCTATTTGAGTCGATAATGAGTGGGTTTTGATGATATGAAAAATTCGTTACTTCTATTACTGCTTATCCTTGTTTCTTCTTGTGCCAAGGATCATGTAATGCCAGCTGCCAATCTGAGCTATGTGTCTATTGAACGAGAAGATCAATCCTTTCTATATGATATTCACTACAAGTCAGACATTAACTTTTTGGATCTCTTTGGCAAGGGTGAAAGCGAGGGCGTCGCATCTGCCATACTTGAATGTGCACTTGGCGATGACCAGGATATTTCCGTGGAGCGTTTTCGGCAGCTTTCAGCGTATGGGGTGATTGAGGCGGATCAGGTTAAAACGGATGGGCAGAGTTATCGTTATGTTACGAGTGCTTTTTTTAAGAGGACTATAAAAAATGGCACTGGAGATGATGACTTATCTATAAAGGAAATAAATTCAATTCTTTTGAATAAGAGTAGTATTCCTTGCAAAGCTGTACTCACAGCTTATGGCTATAAGCCTTATTACTCAAATGTTATGAACGTGCCCGTGGCTGACCTGCTGCGCGAGGTTAATAAACCATGAGTCAGTTGCGTTTATTCGTGATTGTAGGGCTTGCCAAGAATGAAGATCTTAATATGTCTGCTTCTAGCTGTGATGTGCTCGTCTTGTGCTAAAGAGCATAATAAGTCATCTGCTACTGTAGGGTTTTTGTCAGTCAAACGGGAGGGAGGACTTCCACTGTACGATATCAGTTTCAGTTCCAATATTAATCTTCAGGACCTTTATGGGCGAGGAGAAGGGCTGGGACAGGCTTCAACTAATCTTAACTGCGCGTTGGAAAATGACAGTGATTTTTCAGTCGGCAACACGATAGAACGCTCAGCGTATGGTTTGATTGAGAAGAGCCCTCCCGGTCATGTTCAGGGCGCATTCAACTATGTCACCCGTGCCTTTTTGAGCGAAACACGCAATAAAGGCACGTCTCGGAGAAATCTTTCGGTGGATGAGTTGAACTCGATTCTGGCAAACAAAACTGACATCCCCTGCAAAGTGGTCATCACCGCCTACGGTTACAGACCGTACTATTCGAATACCATGCACATCCCAACCGCCGATCTCCTTCGCGAAATCAACAAGCCCAGATCCAAATGACGAAAACCCGGAGGCGCAATCTTCAACCCCGCGCCTCCCCACTCAACGCCTCCTTCAAAAACTCCACCAACCCCCGCTGCAACCCGGTCAACGTGCCCTCGCGACTCACCAGCGCCAACTCCGACGACGGCAATTCAGGCAAATCCGTACACACCGTATGCTCCGGCAGCACTGCCGACTCCGGCAATACGGAAATCCCCAAGCCCGAAGCCACCGCCGCTTGAATCCCGGTCAAGCTATGGCTGCCGAACGCCACGCGCCACGGCCGCTGAGCCTTATCCAGCAAGCGAATCGCTCGCTGTCGGTAAATACACCCCTGCGGAAACAACGCCAATGGCAACACCCCGTTAGCCGAATCCACTCCTGCACCTTTCACCCACACCAACACTTCCGGCCAGGACGCCCAGCACGGACCGCTGTCCGGTTCGCGTTTGATCAGGGCGATGTCGATTTCACCGGCGTCGAGTTTCTGCTTGAGGTCGAGGCTCATACCGCTGATGGTTTCCAGTCGTGCATGCGGTTTCGCCTGGCTGAACCCGGCGAGTAGCGTGGCCATGCGTCGGGCGTCGAAGTCTTCCGGCACGCCGAGGCGCAGGATCTCCAGATCGACGTCGCTGGCCAGCGCCTGCACCGCCTCCGAAGACAGCGCCAGCAAGCGCCGGGCGTAACCGATCAGCCGTTCGCCATGTTCGGTGACGCTGATGTTCTGTCCGGTGCGATCGCGAATCAGCAACGGGTGGCCGATCAGCTCTTCCAATTTGCGCAACTGCTGGCTGACCGTGGACTGGGTCCGGTGCACGCGCTCGGCAGCGCGGGTGAAGCTGCCTTCGTCGACCACGCAGACGAAGCTCTTGAGCAATTCGAGATCGAGCATGGCGGGCCTCCTGATATTCGATTTTCAACTGAGTTCGAGGTATAGATTTAATTTCACACTATCACCAAGCGCTCATAAGCTGAAGCTCTCATCTCAGAGGATCTCCCCATGACGCTCCAGCACACCCCGCGCCCCGAGTGGCTGACCTTCGACTGCTACGGCACGTTGATTCAATGGGACGAAGGCCTGAAAGCCGTGGTCGCCGAGATTTTGCGTGACAAGGGCGAGCACTCGGTCGATGTCGATCGCCTGATCGCGGTGTATGACCGCCATGAACATCGGCTGGAGCAGATGCCGCCGCACCGGTCGTTTCGTCAATTGAGCACCGAGGGTTTGCAACTTGCCCTGGAAGAGCTGGGGCTGGCGAGTCTTCCCGAAGACAGTCAGCGCTTGGCCGGGGCGATTCCGCGGATGCCACCGTTTCCCGAGGTGATCGAGACGCTGGCGCGGCTGAAAGCCATGGGGTTCAAGCTGTGCATCGTGTCCAACACCGATGACGACATCATCGCCGGCAACGTTGCGCAACTCGGTGGGTATATTGATCGGGTCATCACCGCGCAACAGGCCGGCGCTTACAAACCCAATCCAAGGCTGTTTGACTACGCTCATGAACAGCTTGGCGTGCGCCGTGATCAGGTGGTGCACATCTGCGCCAGTCCGATGCTGGACCACACCGCCGCGCGGGATATGCAGTTCCGCTGCGTCTGGATCGACCGCGGCACCGGTCGGCAATTGCTGCCCGACTATCGACCCGATGCGATCTTGAGCACGCTGGATCAGGTCGTGCCGTTATTCACTTCACTTGGCTGGTAACTCACGGAGTCGTTATGGCACACACCCTTGCAGGCAGTTCCCGTCCGGCGCGCTACGCCAATCTGGATCTGGATTCGGAGGCCGCGCTCATTGCTCGCACGGAATTGGCGGCGTGCTTCCAACTGGCGGCGCTGCACGGTTTGGAGGAGGGCATATGCAACCATTTTTCAGCGATGGTGCCGGGGCGCGATGACCTGTTTTTTGTGAACCCTTACGGCTATGCGTTTGCCGAGGTCAGCGCTGAGAACCTGCTGGTCTGCGACTTTCATGGCAATGTTGTGGCGGGTGACGGACAGCCCGAGGCGACCGCGTTCTACATCCATGCGCGGCTGCATAAACAACTGCCGCGGGTGAGAGTGGCGTTTCACACCCACATGCCGAATGCCACGGCGCTGTGTTTGCTGCAAGGCCCACCGCTGCTGTGGCTGGGGCAGACTGCGTTGAAGTTTTACGGGCGCACGGCGGTGGACGAGGATTACAACGGTCTGGCCCTTGATGAGTCCGAAGGTGACCGGATTGCCAGCGTCATGGGCGATGCCGATATCCTGTTCCTGAAAAATCACGGCGTGATCGTTGCCGGGCCAACCATCGCTGAGGCTTGGGACGATCTGTATTACCTGGAGCGTGCTGCTCAGGTGCAGTTGCTGGCGATGGCGAGCGGGCGTGAGCTCAAGCCTGTCTCCCATGAGATTGCCCAGCGGGCGTATGAGCAGATGCGATTGGGGGATGCCGAGAGTGCGCGGGCGCATTTGCAGAGTGCGATGCGGCGGTTGGCCCGGTAGGTTTTGCGGTGACTGGGCGGGCCTCTTCGCGAGCAAGCCCGCTCCCACATTGGATCTTCAGTGAACACAAATTTTGTGTACCACACAGATCCCATGTGGGAGCGAGCCTGCTCGCGAATGCGGTCCCCCCAATCTCAGCCAGCTTGAACCGGCAACCCCAGCGCTACCAAATCCCTCCGCAGTTGCGCCGCGTCGAAGAACTGGATCGCATGAAACCCCTCGCGCTGTGCCCCATCGATGTTCGGCCGGTGATCATCAATAAACACCGCACGACTGCAATCAACGTCATAACGTGACGCCAACAACTGGAAAATCTCTGGCGAAGGCTTGATCACGCCCTCGGCGCCCGACACCAGAATCCCTTCGAAGCGCTGCAAGAATTCAAAACGCTCAAGGGCAATCGGAAAGGTTTCGGCGGACCAGTTGGTCAGCGCCAGCAGCCGGATGCCGTTGGCGTGCAGTTCATCAAGAATGGTCACGGTGTCTTCGATGGCACCGTCGAGGGTTTCTTCCCAGCGTTCGCGGTAGGCGCGGATCAGCGCTTCCTGGCCAGGATGCCGGGCGATGGCTTCCTCGATGGCTTCCTGCCAGGTCCGGCCCTTGTCCTGTTGTTCGTTCCAGGCGGTGTGGCAAACCTCCGTCAGGAAGGTTTCCATCGCCTCGACGTCGTCACCGAACAATTTTTTGTAAAGGTTTCTGGGGTTCCAGCGGATAAGTACATTGCCGAGATCGAAAACGGCGGTATTGATGGCGACCGGGTGAGACTGAGCACTCATGTTTTCCTCCATGGGTAAACCTGCGGGACAGGTCCTGAGGCCTTTGATCCTAGCAGAGCGGGTTTCCCATTGGCCCCAGACAACCCCGTAGACTAAGCTCACAAAAAATAAGGGCTTTGGGCCTTCGCCCATGCCGTGCCCTCCAGGAAACACCTTTGCCTATCCCCATTCACGACTCGCATCACGCCCCCGGCGCCCTGAAACGCTTGCCTTTGCTCAAGGCTGCAGCGTTTTTTATCGCGGCGGTGTGCTTGTGCCTGTGTGGTTTGCTGTACCTGCAACTGGAGCAATCGCGACGCCATGACCTGGCGTTGGCAGAAGTCGCGTCGTCGAACCTGACCCGGGCCATGGCGCAGCAGGCCGAAGACACGTTCATGAAGGCCGATCTGGTGCTGACCAGCCTGGCCGACTGGATTCAGGCCGACGGTTACGACACGACCCAATTGCCGCGTCTGCACAAAACCTTTGTGCAGCGAGTGCAAGCCTTGCATCAATTGCACGGGATTTTCCTGTTCGACAAACAGGGGCAATGGATCGTGACCTCGTTCCAGGACTTGCCGCGTGGCTCGGGTGTATCGGATCGCGAGTACTTCAAGTTCCACCAGCAAAACGTTTCGTCCCTGGCGCACATCGGCCCGGCTATCCGCAGTCGCGAGAACGGTGAGTGGATCATTCCGGTGACCAAGCGCGTCAACGACAAGGATGGCAACTTCCAGGGCGTGTTGCTGGCCGGGATCAAGATGGCGTACTTCGATCAGTTCTTCAAAAGTTTCAGTATCGATGAGCAGGGCACGATGTTTTTGGCGCTCACGGACGGCACGTTGCTGGCGCGGCGACCGTTCGTGGAGTCGCAGATCGGAACGTCGCTGGCCCAAGGGGCGATTTTTCAAAGGCACTTGCCGAGCGCGAATTCCGGCAATGCGATGATCAATTCGGTGGTCGATGGCACGGTGCGCTTGTATGGCTACCGTCAGCTGGAAGCGTATCCGTTGGTCGTGTCGGCGGCCTCGTCAAGGGACGCAATTCTCCATGACTGGTACGCCACGGCGTTTCAATCGAGTGTCATCGTCGCCTTGGTGATCTTGGGTGTGGGGCTGTTCGGCTGGGTGTTCATTCATCAGGTGCGCGACGGTGGGCGGATCGAAGCCGATCTACGCCAGGCCCAGGAAGCGCTGGAGCTGATCGCCACCCATGACAGCCTGACCGGTTTGGCCAACCGACGCTTGTTCGAGCGGGCGCTGGACATCGAGTTCGGTCGCGGTTCCCGACAGGCGAGCCCGCTGAGCCTGGTGATGCTCGATATCGATTTCTTCAAGCGCTACAACGACACTTACGGTCATGTGGCGGGGGACCATTGCCTGGCCGAAGTGGCGCGCGCGCTGAAGAGTTGCTGTCATCGCAAGGCTGATCTCGCGGTGCGTTATGGCGGTGAAGAGTTTGCAGTGCTGCTGCCGGACACCGACATTCACGGAGCGTTGGTGATTGCCGAGCAGATTCGCCGCAGTGTCATGGACAAAAACATCACCCACAGCGGCTCACCCACCGGGTACGTAACCGTCAGCCTGGGTTGCTATGCATTTGTGCCGACCGGACGCGACAGCATCGAAGTCTTCATCCAGCGCGCAGACGCCGCGCTGTATCAGGCCAAGCACTCAGGACGAAACCGTTCGGCGGTGCTGTCGCTGGAGGGGGGCGTCGAGGCGTTGATGCGTTCGGATCGCTGAACAGGTGAAAAGACAGGTCCTGATCCCGACCTTCAAAATCAAAAGCTGCCTTTTCGCGTTCAGCTGCCCGTGCCACCGCCAGCTCCGCCCGTCCCGCCACCGGGCGCTCCGGTGCCACCGCCCGCGCCAGAACCGCTGGTCCCGCCGTTGCTGCCGTTGACACCCGAGCCTGTGCTCGATGAGTTGGTGCCGTTATTGGTTTCTTTACCGCCGGACGGTGCACCGGGCGTGCTGTTGGGTGGCAGTGTCGAGCCGCTGACTCCGCCGGATTTGGTGCCGGTGGCATCAGGGGCATCGTTGGCGGCATAACTGGCCAGCGGCGCTGCGCACAGCAAACCTGCCAGCAGTAATGAGGTGATTTTTGTCGTGATCATGGTACGTCTCCAGAATTGAGTCGTTACCTGATATTGGTGTTCGGGTAGGCGCGGTTGGTGCCGGCAAGATGACGAATGGCGACCTTCCTCTGTGGGAGCGGGCTTGCTCGCGAAAGCTTCGGCACATCCAACATTGACGGCGACTGGCATACAGCTTTCGCGAGCAAGCTCGCTCCCACATTAAGTCGTGGTGTTAGTGAGGGTTGTATTCGGCGAGTTTCTTTTCCAGGTGCTGCCGAACCTGTGGTCACTCATCATCGATGATGCTGAACCGCACAGAGTTGCGCTTGCGTCCGTCCGGCATGATCCGTTCGTGGCGCACGATGCCTTCCTGCTGCGCGCCGAGCCTGAGGATCGCGTTGCGTGACTTCTGGTTATTTTCGTCGGTGGTGAATTGCACGCGTACGCAATCGAGCACTTCAAACGCGTGGCGCAGCATCAGGTATTTGGTTTCGGTGTTGACGAAGGTTTTCTGCCAACTGGCGCCGATCCAGCTGCTGCCGATTTCGAGCTTGCGATTGAGTCGGTCGACTTTCCAGAAGCGTGTCGAGCCGATGACCTTGCCGGTGTCCTTTAGCACGATGACGAATGGCAGGACAGTGCCAGCGTCGCGACCATCAAGGGCTCTTTTCAGGTAGCTGTCGACGGTGATCGGGGAGGGCACGACGGTGACCGTCAGGTTCCACAATTCTCCGTCCCCAGCCGCCTCGACCAGTGCGTCGGCATCGGTGTATTGCAGGGGGCGCAGGAGAATTCTGTGGCCTTCGAGGCGGGTTTCCATGAGTCGCTATTCTCGGCAAATCGGCTAGGGCGTTGGACGCCTATTACGCCGCAGATTGCTTTCCGGGCGCAACCACCAGAACGGGCTGCTGTCACAACCTGGACACCTCGCCGCCAGGAGCCTCGGCCGATGAAGAATTTGCGAATTGCGACGTTCAACGTCAACGGCCTGCGGGCTCGACTGCCTAATCTGCTGGCCTGGCTGGTGCGAGAACAACCGGACATTGTCTGCCTGCAAGAACTCAAGTCCCTCGACAGTGCGTTCCCTGCCACCGAGCTGGAAGCGGCAGGTTACGGCGCGATCTGGCAGGGCCAGTCCTCCTGGAACGGTGTCGCGATTCTGGCCCGGGACGCGCAACCGCTGGAGAGTCGTCGCGGCTTGCCCGGCGACGATAGCGACACCCAGAGCCGCTACCTCGAAGCTGCGGTGCACGGGGTTTTGGTGGGATGTCTGTACTTGCCCAACGGCAACCCGCAACCGGGGCCGAAATTCGATTACAAACTGGCCTGGTTCGAACGGTTGATCAGTTATGCACAGGCCCTTCAAGCCAGCGATCATCCGGTGGTCCTGGCCGGCGACTACAACGTGGTGCCCACCGACCTCGACATCTACAACACACGCTCCTGGCTCAAGGACGCGTTGTTGCAACCCGAGAGCCGTGAGTGTTATCAACGATTGCTGGACCAAGGCTGGACCGATTCCCTGCGTCATCTCTATCCCGAGGATCGTCTCTATACGTTCTGGGATTATTTCCGACAGCACTGGCAGAAAAACTCCGGGTTGCGTATTGATCATCTGCTGTTGAACCCGGCGCTGAGTCCTTATCTGCAAGAGGCCGGGGTTGATGCCTGGGTGCGCAACGAGCCTCATGCCAGTGACCATGCGCCGACCTGGATCCGGCTGGGGACGCGCAAGCGGCGTTGATATTACGTCGGTGGCGATTGGCGAAATCAATTGTCGGTCGCAGGGCTTTTTCCCTTATATATGGCGCCCATCGGCGGAGTGATCCGCGGCCCCGCACATAAGGACTGAGCAATGAGCGAGTCACGCCTGAAGAATCTGAACCTGTATTTGCAACGCCTGGGTTTCAACGCGCCCCCCGCGCCCACGCTGGAAACCCTGCGCCTACTTCAGCTGCGCCACACTGGCGCCTTCCCGTTTGAGAATCTCACGACGTTATCGGGCGAACCGGTACTCATCGATTTGCCTTCGATTGAGCAGAAAGTCCTGCAGCAAAATCGTGGTGGCTACTGCTATGAGCTGAACAACTTGTTCCTCGCTCTGCTGCAGGAACTGGGCTTCGACGCTCGCGGCATCAGCGGCCGTGTGGTGATGGGCCAGCCCGAAGGTGCATGGACGGCGCGTACCCACCGCTTGAGCCTGGTGATCCTGGACGGCGTGCGCTACATCACCGATGTTGGTTTTGGCGGCATGGTGCCCACCGCACCGCTGAAACTCGATAGCAGCGATGAACAACTCACCCCCCACGAACCCTATCGCATCGAACAACATGTCGACGGCTATACCCTGCGAGCCAAGGTGGGCGATGAATGGCGAGCGATGTATATCTTTGATCTGCAACGCCAGGAAGACATCGATTACACCGTCGGCAACTGGTATGTCTCGACGCATCCTGAATCGTCTTTCGTCAAACAGTTGATGGTGGCGCGTACCGGGGAAGGGTGGCGAAAGACGCTGAACAACGGCAGCTTTGCGCTCCACCGGATTGGCAGCGAGAGCGAGCGGCGCCAAGTGACAGATGTGGATGAATTGACCGGGTTGCTGCAAAGCGAGTTCGGGATTCAGGTGCCGATCAATGACCGGTTGCGGCAGGTGCTTGTGCGTTTGATTGAGCCGAAAGAACAAGCCTGATCGAGTCTGCTGTGCATCGGTCGGTCGTCGCCAGGCGTTTCAGGGATCCTCTGCATACGCATCGACGCCGATGTAAAAGTAGTCGATGGCTGGCCACGATTTTCGATCACGGATCAACGTCTCTCCTGAGCCCATCGTGATGGAATAACCAATGTCGGTCTGCTTGTCTCGATAGAAATGTGCTGTCGATTCCCATATGCAACACACTCGCTTGAGAGCGGGCTGACCAAATTGTTGTTTGAGGTATTTTTCAGCTTTGGAGGCGTTTTCCCCCGACACCCGGTAGCTGGCCGAGAACGGCTGTCCCTGACGATCGATTGACTGCTGACAGCCCTGAAACTCGATAAACCCGGGCTTGTCGCTGAGCTTTACCAAGAAGTCATCACACACGAGCTCGGCCTTGGCGCCACTGGCGAAGAGCATTAACAGGGCGGCCAAAAGCCTGAACAGTGATGGACGTTTCAATTCTTTCCCTGCCTGTAAATCACCACACCATTTCCTTTGAATTCCGCCCAGACACCGATGTCGGGCGGTGAGGTTGTTATCTACGGTCGGACATCTGGCTCCATCACCCGATGGATTTCGCTGAGGGCGTCAGCGAGTTTTTTCTCCAGGCATTTCAGATCGGTCGCGGTTACGCCTTTTTTGATATGGCCGCCGCTGGCACCGCTGTGCGGCGTGGCCTTCGCGGCTTGCCCCTTATCGCTGAGCAATACCTGACGCAACGTATTGTTGATCACCGTCTGATACCCAAAGCCCTCGTTCTCCGCGAGCGTACGCGCCGCCTCGATCACGGCATCATCCAGCATGATGGTGATGCGGGTCTTGCCTTTGCTGGAAGCAATGGCCCCGCGCTTGGCGTTACTGAAGTCGTACTCGTCTTTCATGGTCATGCCTCCCTGTATTGGTGGCGCTCGTTTTTGGTAGCGGTGCGCGCGGAAATAATTCGAACGAAATTCGGGTCACGCCAGGTGTAGGCAACCACCAGCACACGTCCTTTGGCATCCTGTCCGAGGATGATCCAGCGTTGTTCATCGTGATCGCAGTCTTGCAAGGTCAGCGCTCGCTCGTCATTGAATACGGTTTCGGTCTCGGCCAGGCTGACGCCTCTATGCTTGAGTTTATTGGCTGCATTCTTTGCTTTGTCGTACTGAATTTCGAATGGCTTCATTATGCATACTTTATATGTATAAAAAAGAGGGCATCCGTGCCGGCGGTCGCCATGAAGGCAAAAGACTAGCGGGGGGTGGGGGTTGTGCAGGGATGGATGTATTGCAAGGTTTTTGCTGGCTCAGGCGCGCCGTCTCAGCAGGTCGGATGGCTATATGTCCATAATCTGACTGGATAGTTGTATACAACTCTATAGACATTTGTCCTGAGTCTTGCATACAGTGTGCGCATAACAAAAACCAGGGAACCCCCCAACCATGAAAACGCCCCATGTTTCACACCAACGGCCCGAGGATGAAAACCTTGGGATCGGCGCGAATATGGCTTACGGCCTGCAACACGTTCTGACCATGTACGGCGGCATCGTCGCGGTACCCTTGATCATCGGCCAAGCGGCCGGGCTCTCACCGGCGGACATCGGTTTGTTGATTGCTGCTTCATTGTTTGCGGGGGGGCTGGCGACGTTGCTGCAGACCCTTGGTTTACCGTTTTTCGGTTGTCAGTTGCCGCTGGTGCAGGGCGTGTCGTTCTCTGGCGTCGCGACCATGGTGGCGATTGTCAGCAGCGGCGGGGAGGGCGGCTTCCAGTCGATCCTCGGCGCGGTGATAGCTGCTTCGCTGATCGGTTTGCTGATCACGCCGGTGTTCTCGCGAATTACCAAGTTCTTCCCGCCGCTGGTCACGGGCATTGTGATCACCACCATCGGCCTGACGCTGATGCCGGTGGCCGCACGCTGGGCCATGGGCGGCAACAGCCACGCCCCGGACTTCGGCAGCATGGCGAACATCGGTCTGGCGGCAGTGACCCTGGTATTGGTGCTGCTGTTGAGCAAGGTCGGCAGTGCGACCATCTCGCGCTTATCGATCCTGCTGGCCATGGTCATCGGCACGGTGATCGCGGTGTTCCTCGGCATGGCGGATTTCTCGTCCGTTACCCAAGGCCCGATGTTCGGCTTCCCGACACCGTTCCACTTCGGCATGCCGACCTTCCACTTCGCCGCGATCCTGTCGATGTGCATCGTGATCATGGTGACCCTGGTGGAAACCTCCGCTGACATCCTCGCGGTGGGCGAGATCATCGGCACCAAGGTTGACTCAAAACGTCTGGGCAATGGTCTGCGCGCTGACATGCTGTCGAGCATGATCGCGCCGATCTTCGGCTCCTTCACCCAAAGTGCTTTCGCCCAGAACGTCGGTCTGGTGGCGGTAACCGGCATCAAGAGCCGCTTTGTGGTCGCCACTGGCGGCATCTTCCTGGTGATCCTCGGCCTGTTGCCGTTCATGGGTCGGGTTATCGCAGCTGTGCCGACGTCGGTACTCGGCGGCGCCGGCATCGTACTGTTCGGCACCGTGGCGGCCAGCGGCATTCGTACGCTGTCCAAGGTCGACTACCGCAACAACGTCAACCTGATCATCGTCGCCACCTCCATCGGCTTCGGCATGATCCCCATCGCCGCACCGAACTTCTACGACCACTTCCCGAGCTGGTTCGCGACGATCTTCCACTCGGGCATCAGCTCGTCGGCGATCATGGCTATCGTGCTGAACCTGACCTTCAACCACTTCACCACCGGCAACTCGGACCAGCAGTCAGTTTTTGCGGCCGGCACTGAACGCGTCCTGCGCTACCAGGACCTGGCGGCGTTGCGCGAAGGGGACTACTTCAGCGAAGGCAAACTGCATGACTGCGACGGCAAGGAAATCCCGGTCATCGAGGCCGACCATGGGCATGCAGAGCCACGGTCGGCGCATTCGAAAAGTGGGGAGCATGTCTGACGGCTCCCCCCGCTAAAAAGGCTGTAGATCAAAAGATCGCAGCCTTCGGCAGCTCCTACAGGTGAACGCGAATCCTGTGTAGGAGCTGTAGAAGGCTGCGATCTTTTGACTTTTCCACAGGCCCACAAAAAAGCCCCTGAACCTTTCGATTCAGGGGCTTTTCGATGTTGCTGTCTGGCTCCACGACCTGGACTCGAACCAGGGACCCAGTGATTAACAGTCACTTGCTCTACCAACTGAGCTATCGCGGAATGGCGTGTATGTTACTGATTCAAAAAGAGAAGTCAAGCATCCATTGCTAACTTCATCGATTCAATGGCACGAGTGGTGTTTTAGCGCTGATTGGCGGTTACCAGAATCGTGGGAGAGGTCTACCATAGCTGCCCGGAAGTGGTGACACGCGCTACCGGCCATTCGCCGAAAAGGTAAGCGCCATGAATCATCCAGCACTCGCATCGCAAACAAACGGGGTGTTCGCATGAGCATCGCCCAGATCAGTCTGCCCAAGGGTGTCGGCCCTCACGCCGAAAAACTGTTGGACGCCATCACTCAGGCCAGCACCGCTGACGAATTGAACCGCGCCGGTGGCAAGGCTGAAGGCTTCGTCCTTGGCCTGGAAAGCGCCAAGGCGATCAAAAGCCAAGTGGCCGAATCGCTTTACGTGGCTTACGACGACGCCGCCAGCCAGCGCGCAACCGAACTGGCTTAACCGCCGAAGGTGAAGGTGCCGAGCATCAGCTTGGCATACAGCGAGGTGGCGGCCAGTTGCACCAGCCACAAGGCCAGGCCACCGAGAAATACGCCGGCAGCCACTTGCAGCAACAGGTTGTTGCCGCGTTTGGCCGGGGTGCGGGGCACGAAATGGTCCAGCTCGTCCCGGTCAGCGCGTAGGTCATCGTTTTTCATGTGGGTTCTCGTCAGAAATCTCGGGTGTATACAAAACCCTGTGGGAGCGGGCTTGCTCGCGAAGAGGGCGTGTCAGTCGACATCGATGTTGCCTGATACATCGCATTCGCGAGCAAGCCCGCTCCCACAGTTTGATCTGTGTGCAGTTTAGAGGGCGCAGACATCGCTTTGACACTTATCTGCGACAAATAAAAAACGGGAAGCCCAAAGGCTTCCCGTTTTTCGTACCGCGCGAGACTCAGATCACCTGAACGATGGCCTTGGTCACCGCGTCGATGTTGCTCTGGTTCAACGCGGCCACGCAGATGCGGCCGGTGTCCAGGGCGTAGATGCCGAACTCGCTGCGCAGGCGGGTCACTTGCTCAACGGTCAGGCCGGAGTAGGAGAACATGCCGCGTTGACGGCCGACAAAGCTGAAATCCCGTTGTGGGGCTTGCTTGGCCAGCGCTTCAACCATCTGGATGCGCATGCCGCGAATCCGCAGGCGCATTTCGGCCAGTTCTTCTTCCCACTGTGCGCGCAGTACCGGGCTGTTCAGCACGGCGGCGACGATGCTTGCACCGTGGGTCGGCGGGTTGGAGTAGTTGGTGCGGATCACGCGTTTGACTTGCGACAGCACGCGCGCGCTTTCTTCTTTCGATTCGCTGACGATCGACAGGGCGCCAACGCGCTCGCCGTACAACGAGAACGATTTGGAGAAGGAGCTGGAAACGAAGAAAGTCAGGCCCGATTCGGCGAACAGGCGCACGGCTGCGGCGTCTTCGTCGATGCCGTCGCCAAAGCCTTGGTAGGCCATGTCGAGGAACGGTACGTGACCCTTGGCTTTCACAACCTCCAGCACGTTGTTCCAGTCCGCCGGGCTCAGATCCACGCCGGTCGGGTTGTGGCAGCAAGCGTGCAGCACAACGATCGAACCGTTCGGCAGGGCGTTCAGGTCTTCGAGCAGGCCGGCACGGTTAACGTCGTGGGTCGCGGCGTCGTAGTAGCGATAGTTCTGCACCGGGAAACCGGCGGTTTCGAACAGCGCGCGGTGGTTTTCCCAGCTTGGGTCGCTGATCGCCACGACAGCGTTCGGCAGCAGTTGCTTGAGGAAGTCGGCACCGATTTTCAGTGCGCCAGTACCGCCAACGGCTTGGGTGGTGAGGACGCGACCGGATGCGATCAGCGGCGAGTCATTGCCAAACAGCAGTTTCTGCACGGCCTGGTCGTAGGCAGCGATGCCATCGATCGGCAAGTAGCCACGGGAAGCGTGTTGAGCGACGCGAATCGTCTCGGCTTCGACAACGGCGCGCAGGAGTGGAATTCGCCCCTCCTCGTTGCAATAAACACCGACCCCCAGGTTGACCTTGTTGGTACGGGTATCGGCGTTGAATGCTTCGTTGAGGCCCAGGATTGGATCGCGTGGTGCCATTTCGACAGCGGAGAACAGGCTCATTTTTGCGGCGGCTCTGAATGGAGTGTGGAGGGACGTGTCGCGCTCCAGCCGAATGCACTAGAGCGGTGCACAAACGGGGAGCTAGTATAGAGGCCATCTGCGATTGATGGCGACAGACGATTCGGCTTTTACAGCAAGTTTTTTCGATTATTTTTCGACCGTTAGTCGATTGGCATCGTCAAAGACTTCGAGGGATGTAGGACGTTTGCCTTGAAAGCGCGGGCAATCGGCTCCACATTGAGCACAATCCAGTTTTTTTCCTCGGGCGACGTGAGTCGTTTGCGGCCTTTCTCGCTCCTGTCGGTTTGACCGTGCAAGGCGCGAACCCAGAGGTATTTCATGTCTGAATTCCAGCTAGTCACCCGCTTCGAGCCCGCCGGCGATCAGCCGGAAGCCATCCGCCTGATGGTCGAGGGCATCGAAGCCGGGCTGGCGCACCAGACGTTGCTCGGTGTGACCGGTTCGGGCAAGACCTTCAGCATCGCCAACGTAATCGCCCAGGTGCAGCGTCCGACTCTGGTGCTGGCGCCGAACAAAACCCTGGCCGCGCAGTTGTACGGCGAGTTCAAGGCATTCTTCCCGAACAACGCCGTCGAATACTTCGTTTCCTATTACGACTACTACCAGCCCGAAGCCTATGTGCCGTCGTCGGACACCTTCATTGAGAAGGACGCCTCGATCAACGACCACATCGAGCAGATGCGACTCTCCGCGACCAAGGCGCTGCTGGAGCGCAAAGACGCCATCATCGTCACCACGGTGTCGTGCATCTACGGTCTGGGCAGCC